>JANMCC010000283.1:0-18442 GCA_031360885.1 Burkholderiales bacterium
GAGGACGCACCTATCCTGGAACAGCAGTACGGCGTCGCTCGCCGTTACACGCAGCGCGTCATGTCGCCGTGGGCCGTCAAGCGCCTGGAAGAGTTCGGCGGCGACATCCGCAAGTTCAAGGTCGTCAAGCGCTTCCCGTCCATCCTCAAGCAGTGCGGCATCGCCAAGACCGAGCCGGGCGACGAGAACAACCAGGACATCTCCGCGCTCGTCGGCAAGGTCGACATCCGCAAGCTCGAGACCTTCTCGCAGGACGACCCCGACGCCTACAGCTTCTCCGGCGGCCTGTGCCTGGCCAACCAGGGCCTGCTCGAGTTCGTCGAGATGTTCAAGGCGCCGATCAAGGTGCTGCACCCGCTCCTCACCGCGACCCAGGAAGGCAACTTCAAGGGCACGGAAGGCTTCGGCGCGATCCCGTTCGACGGCATCGTCCTGGCCCACTCTAACGAGAGCGAGTGGAAGACCTTCCGCAACAACAAGAACAACGAGGCCTTCCTCGACCGGATCTACATCGTCAAGGTGCCGTACTGCCTGCGCACCTCGGAGGAGATCAAGATCTACGAGAAGCTGCTGCGCAACTCGTCGCTGGCCGAGGCGGCCTGCGCGCCCGGCACGCTCAAGATGATGAGCCAGTTCGCGATGCTCACGCGCCTGAAGGAGCCCGAGAACTCGTCGCTCTACTCGAAGATGCTGATCTACGACGGCGAGAACCTGAAGGACACCGACCCGCGCGCCAAGAGCTACCAGGAGTACCGCGACTACGCCGGCGTCGACGAAGGCATGAGCGGCGTCTCGACGCGCTTCGCCTTCAAGATCCTGTCGAAGGTCTTCAACTTCGATCCGGCCGAGGTCGCCGCCAACCCGGTGCACCTGATGTACGTGCTCGAGCAGCAGATCGAGCGTGAGCAGTTCCCGGCCGAGACCGAGCAGAAGTACCTCGGCTTCATCAAGGAGCACCTCTCGGCGCGCTACGCCGAGTTCATCGGCAAGGAGATCCAGACCGCGTATCTCGAGAGCTACAGCGAGTACGGGCAGAACATTTTCGACCGCTACGTCACCTACGCCGACTACTGGATCCAGGACCAGGAGTACCGCGACACCGACACCGGCGAGGTCTTCGACCGGGCCCAGCTCAACGCCGAGCTCGAGAAGATCGAGAAGCCCGCCGGGATCTCGAACCCGAAGGACTTCCGCAACGAGATCGTCAACTTCGTGCTGCGGGCGCGCGCCAACAACAACGGCAAGAACCCGCTCTGGACGAGCTACGAGAAGCTGCGCACGGTGATCGAGAAGAAGATGTTCTCGAACACCGAGGAGCTGCTGCCGGTGATCAGCTTCAACGCCAAGGCCAGCGCCGACGAGGCGAAGAAGCACGAGAACTTCGTCAACCGGATGGTCGAGAAGGGCTACACCGCCAAGCAGGTGCGGCTGCTCTGCGAGTGGTACCTGCGGGTGAGGAAGAGCAGCTAGGAAGGCACATGCTCCAGCAGATCATCGACCGCCGCCTCGCCGGCAAGAACAAGTCGATCGGCAACCGCGAGCGGTTCCTGCGCCGCTACCAGGGCCAGGTGCGCGACGCGGTGCGTCGCGCCATCGACCAGCGCGGCATCCGCGAGATCGAGAAGGGCGAGGACATCCACCTGCCCAAGCGCGACATCAGCGAGCCGTCGTTCGGCCACGGCAGCGGCGGCGCGCGCGAGATCGTCCATCCTGGCAACCGCGAGTACGTGCGCGGCGACCATATCGAGCGGCCGCAGGGCGGCTCGGGCCGCGGCAGCGGCAGCGGCAAGGCGGGCGATTCCGGCGAGGGCGAGGACGATTTCGTCTTCCACCTGACCAAGGAAGAGTTCATGCAGATATTCTTCGACGACCTGGCCCTGCCGCGCCTGGTGCGCAGCCAGCTCGTCGAGATGCCCGAGATGAAGAGCCAGCGCGCCGGCTACTCGAACTCGGGCACGCCCAGCAACCTGAGCGTGATTCGCTCGATGCGCGGCGCGATCGGCCGGCGCGTCGCCATCGGCGCCGGCTCGCGGGCCGAGCTCGCCAGCCTGCTGCTGCAGCTCGCCGAGCTGCCCGAGACCTCCGCCGACCCGGCGGTCGCGCTGGCTCGCAAGGAGATGGAGGCGCAGATCGCCGCGCTGCGCTCGCGCCTCGAGCGCATTCCCTATCTCGACCCGATCGACCTGCGCTTTCGCAACCGGGTGCGCCTGCCGATTCCGACCGCCAAGGCGGTGATGTTCTGCCTGATGGACGTCTCCGGCTCGATGGACGAAGCGAGGAAGGACCTCTCCAAGCGCTTCTTCATCCTGCTCTACCTGTTCCTGACGCGGCACTACGAGAAGATCGATCTGGTTTTCATCCGCCATCACACGCAGGCGCAGGAGGTCGACGAGGAAAACTTCTTCCGCGCTCGCGAGACCGGTGGCACTGTCGTCTCGAGCGCGCTGGTGCTCATGGACGAGATCATCACCGAGCGTTATTCCCAGGGCGACTGGAACATCTACGGCGCGCAGGCGAGCGACGGCGACAACTGGCATCACGACTCCGGCCGCTGCCGCGAGCTGCTGACCGAAAGCCTCTTGCCGAAGTGCCGCTACTTCGCCTACGTGCAGGTGGCCGAGGAAGAGCAGAACCTCTGGGAAGAGTACGCGCGGCTGCAGGAGACCGAGCGCGCGTTCGCGATGAGGAAGGTCACCGACCCGAGCCAGATCTATCCGGTGTTCCGCGAGCTGTTCAAGAGCGAGGGAGCGGCGGCATGAAGTCGGTCACCGCGGACTCGCGTCCTTCGCCGGCGGTTCGGCGCCTGCGGCCGGAGCGGCTGATCCCGCCGGCCGCACTGCCGGCCGGCCCGCGGCCCGAAGCGCCCCTGCCCGACCCGAGCGACTGGACTTTCGAGCTGGTCGAGCAGTACCACGAGAAGATCCGCGCCTGTGCCCAGCGCTTCGCGCTCGACACCTATCCGAACCAGCTCGAAGTGATCACCGCCGAGCAGATGATGGACGCCTACGCCTCGGTCGGCATGCCGGTGAACTACCGGCACTGGAGCTACGGCAAGGAGTTCATCGCCAACGAGCGCAGCTACCGTCGCGGCCAGATGGGCCTCGCGTACGAGATCGTCATCAACTCCGACCCCTGCATCAGCTACCTGATGGAGGAGAACACGACGGCGATGCAGGCGCTGGTGATCGCCCATGCGGCCTACGGCCACAACAGCTTCTTCAAGGGCAACTACCTGTTCCGCCTCTGGACCGACGCGTCGTCGATCATCGACTACCTGGTCTACGCCCGGAACTACATCGCCGAGTGCGAGGAAAAGTACGGCATGCAGCAGGTCGAGGACACGCTCGACAGCTGCCACGCGCTGCAGAACTACGGCGTCGACCGCTACCACCGGCCGAGCAAGCTCTCGCTCGCCGACGAGCTGGCGCGGCGCAACGACCGGCTGGCGTACGCGCAGACGCAGGTCAACGACATCTGGCGTACCTTGCCGCGCCGCCCCGACCGGGCCGAGGACGCCGCCGACGTCAAGCGCTTCCCGGCCGAGCCGCAGGAGAACATCCTCTACTTCATCGAGAAGAACGCGCCGCTGCTCGAGCCGTGGCAGCGCGAGGTGGTGCGGATCGTGCGCAAGATCGCCCAGTACTTCTACCCGCAGCGGCAGACGCAGGTGATGAACGAGGGCTGGGCCACGTTCTGGCACCACCAGCTCCTCAACACGCTGTACGACGAAGGCCACCTCACCGACGGCGTGATGATCGAGTGGCTGAAGTCGCACACCAACGTGATCTTCCAGCCGCCGGTCGGCCACCCGGCCTACGGCGGCCTCAATCCCTACGCGCTCGGCTTCGCGATGTACACCGACCTGCGCCGGATCTGCGAGCACCCGACCGACGAGGACCGCGAGTGGTTTCCGCAGCTCGCCGGCACGCCGTGGTTGCCGGCGATCCATCACGCGATGCGCAACTTCAAGGACGAGAGCTTCATCGGCCAGTACCTTTCGCCCAAGGTCATCCGCGACCTGCGCCTGTTCTCCATCCTCGACGACGAGCACGACGAGCACCTGCGCGTCTCGGCCATCCACGACACCGCGGGCTACCGGCATGTGCGCGAGGCGCTGTCGCGGCAGTACGACCTCGGCTCGCGCGAGCCCGACATCCAGGTCCTGAGCGTGGACCTGCGCGGCAACCGCTCGCTGACGCTGCGCCATACGCGCCACAACAACCGACCCCTGCACGAGGGCGCGCAGGAGGTGCTCAAGCACGTCGCCCGGCTCTGGGGCTTCGGCGTGAACCTCGAGAGCGTCGACTCCTACGGCGACGTGACGACCCACTGGTCGATCACCGCTTCCGAGCTCGAGCGGATGTGAGCCGGCGCGGGGAGGCGCGGCGCCACGGGCGTCCGGAAGCGCGCGCCGGGTTTTTCTGGCGGCACCTGGTCGGCGAGTATTCGCTGGCCCGCTCGTACTGGTTACATACCGTCCTGCTCGCCTGGGGCCTGGCCGCCTTCGGCGCCTGGATCTTCCGCGAGCTCGGCGACCGCAGCTCGATGCGCTCGGTCTCGGTCGCGGTCCTCTGTTTCGAGCCGGTGGTGATCGCGGTCTGGCTCTGGTCGATGTTCGGCACGACGATGTCGGCGCTGCGCCGCCTCCTCGACGGCTCGCAGATCGTCTGGTCGCTGCTCGCCCTGGTTTCGCTCGGCATCGGCACTGCGGCGACGGTGCGCGAGCTCGGCAAGATGGGCCCCTACCTGAAGGAGCACTGGGCGGTCGCCCAGGGCAAGCAACCGACCGAGAAATTCGACGTGAGGCTGAGCGACGACGGCCGCGTCGTCTCCTTCTCCGGTGGCATCAACGACGGCGCCGCCGCCGCCATCGACCAGGCGATCGGTACGGCGCCCAAGGTCGGCACCCTGCTGCTCCATTCGCCCGGCGGGTGGCTGCGCGAAGGCAAGCGCATGGCCGAAGTGGTCAAGCGTTACCAGCTCAACACCCGGGTCGAGGGCGAATGCTTTTCCGCCTGCACCCTGGTCCTGCTCGCCGGCGCCAATCGCTCGGCGGGCGAGCGCGCGCGGATCGGCTTTCACCGCGGCCGCTCGATCGGCGAATCGGCCGAGGACCGGGCGGTGCCGGCGGCGCGCGAGGAGTCCGAGCTCTACCGCAGCGCCGGGCTCAAGCCCGAGTTCGTCAAGCGCATCGTCTCGACGCCGAACGACGACATCTGGATCCCGACCCGCTCGGAGCTGCTGCGCGAAGACGTGCTGACCCGCTAGCTCACGCGCTCAAAGCGCGAAGATCTTGCCCGGATTCATGATGTTCTTCGGGTCGAGGGCGCGCTTGACGGTGCGCATCATCTCGATCGCGCCCGCGCCGGCTTCGCTCACCAGGAAGCCCATCTTGTGCAGGCCGATGCCGTGCTCGCCGCTGCAGGTCCCGTCCATCGCCAGCACGCGCATGACGAGCGCCTCGTTGAGCCGCTCGGCGGTCTCGCGCTCTTCCGGCTTGTTCGGATCGACCAGGTAGGCGATGTGGAAGTTGCCGTCGCCGACGTGGCCGACGATGTAATGCATCATCCCCGCCGCCTCGGCCTCCTCCGACGCGGTGACCACCGATTCGGCGAGGCGCGAGATCGGCACGCAGGTGTCGGTGGTGACGGTGCGGCAGCCGGGCTTCATCTGCAGGCCGGCGAAATACGCGCGGTGCCGCGCTGCCCAGAGCTTCTTGCGCTCCTCGGGCGTCGTTGCCCACTGGAAGCCTTCGCCGCCGTGCTCGCTGGCGATCTCCTGGACGATCGCCGACTGCTCGGCGACGCCGGCCTCGCTGCCGTGGAATTCCATCAGCAGCATCGGCGCTTCGGTCAGCGTCAGCTTGTCGTGGCGGTTCACCGCCTGCACCGCGTAGCGGTCGAGCAGCTCGCAACGGGCGATCGGCACGCCCATCTGGATGAGCTGGATCGTGGTGCGCACCGCCGCGTCGATCGAGGGGAAGGTGCAGGTCGCGGCCGACATCGCCTCAGGGACCGGATAGACACGCAGCGTGATCTCGGTCATGACGCCGAGCGTGCCCTCGCTGCCGATCATCAGCCGGGTCAGGTCGTAGCCGGCCGAGGACTTGCGCGCGCGGGTGCCGGTGTGGATGACCTCGCCCTGGGCCGTGACGACCGTCAGGCCGAGAACGTTCTCGCGCATCGTGCCGTAACGGACCGCGTTGGTGCCGCTGGCGCGGGTGGCGCACATGCCGCCGATCGAGGCGTCGGCGCCGGGGTCGATCGGAAAGAACAGGCCGGTGTGGCGGATCTCGTCGTTGACCTGGGTGCGCGTCACCCCGGCCTGGACGGTCACGGTCAGGTCCTCGGCGTTGACCGCGAGCACCTTGTTCATCCGCGACAGGTCGATGCTCACGCCGCCCTGCACCGCCAGCAGGTGGCCCTCGAGCGAGGAGCCGACGCCGAACGGGATCACCGGCACCGCGTAGCGGTCGGCGAGCCTGACGACGAAGGCGACGTCCTCGGTGCTCTCGCAGAAGACGACGGCTTCGGGCGGCGGCGCATCGATCGGCGACTCGTCGCGCCCGTGCTGCTCGCGCACCACCAGCGCGGTCGAGCAACGCTCGCCGAACTGCGCCTTGAGCGCGTCCACCATCTCCTTCGGCACCGCCCGGGGCTCGATCTTGGGCAGCAGGTGGGCGGGCAGCGGTGCGTTCATGGCGATCTCCTCGGTGGCGGGCACCGGTGAGCCATTGTAGGAACCGGCGGCGCCGGCCGACCGCGCTGCTAGCATGGCCGCGATCATGTCGAATCGCCTGACCCAGATCGCGACCCGCACCGGCGACGACGGCACCACCGGCCTGGGCGACGGCAGCCGCGTGCCCAAGGATCACCTGCGCGTCGCCGCGATGGGCGACGTCGACGAGCTCAACTCCAACCTCGGCGTGCTCCTCGCCGAGCCCCTGCCCGACGACGTGCGCGAGCTGCTCTCGGTGATTCAGCACGAGCTGTTCAACCTCGGCGGCGAGCTCTCGATCCCGGGCTACGAGCTGCTGAAGAGCGAGGCGGTCGCGCGGCTCGATGCGGCGCTCGCGCACTACAACGCGAGCCTGCCGCGGCTCAAGGAGTTCATTCTTCCGGCCGGCACCCGCAGCGCGGCGATCGCTCATGTCGGCCGGACGGTCGCGCGACGGGCCGAGCGTTCGGTGGTGGCGCTGGCAGCGAGCGAGACCGTGCGCGCCGAGCCGCGCCAGTTCCTCAATCGCCTGAGCGACCTGCTGTTCGTGCTCGCCCGCGTGCTCAACCGCGCTAACCTCGACGGCCTGGGCGGCGACGACGTCTACTGGAAGAGCGAGCGGCTGGCGCGCGACGCCGCCGCCGACGGAACCGATCCGGCCGGCTCTTGAGCGCCGCCGCACCGCCTTCGCCGCACAGGGCCGGACGCGTGCCGCGCGATGGGCGGCGAAACCGCCTGCGGGCCCGCCTCGCCTGGGCCCTGCTCGCTGCCGACGCCGCGGCCTTCGTCGCGATCTGCGCGTTCGTCAATTTCGACGCGCTCGGCAAGGCCCTCGGCATCACCGTCATGGTCATCCCGATCGTCGGCGCGATCGCCCTCTTCGTCTGGGGGATCCAGGAGGCGTTCGCGGCGCAGCACTTCGGTCGTCTCGAGGGGGGCAAGGGCGTCGTGGCGAGCTGGATCGTCGACGCCGACACCTGGCGTGAGCGCATGGCGGTTCGCGCCCGAAAGGACAGTGAGTCGATCACCCAGAGTCAAGGCCTCGCGCTTCTGCCCAAGAAGGCACCGTCCGGAGGCCTGGAGATCGTGGTCGGCGACGAGGGGATATACATCGGCGACTACAACTTCCTGCCTGTCCATGCGTGGTACGTCGTGCGTGTCCGGATCCGCGAGGACTGGATCGAGCTCGAGCTTCCCGACGACTCGGGCACGTACCTGCTGCGACTGCCGATCGGCCGTGACGGCAGGCTCGCGGCCGACAAGATCGTCCGGCGCTTCGGCGATCGCGTCAGCGCGGCCCCGGGCGAGGCCCCCCTGTCCAGCCGCTAGCCGCCGACGATCAGGGCGCGCTCGACCTGCCACATCACCGGGCTGCCGGCGGGCGCCCGGACCGGCCGCATTTCCACCGCCTCGCGGCCGGCCTCGGAGAGGCTTCGGTAGAGAAAGTCGCTCGCATTGCCCGGGTCGCCAGCGACGAAGAGCTGCGAAGTGACTTCGCCGAACGACGGATGGCGCAGCTTGACGTGGATGTGCGGCGTGCGGCCGGGGTACGGCACCGGGCGGATGGTGCGGAAGCGATAGCCGCCGCGGGCGTCGCTGCGGGTGCTGCCGAAGCCCTGGAAGCCGGCGTCGACCCGGGCGCCGGCGCCGCGCGGATGGCGGTAGCTGCCGAACGCGTCGCATTGCCAGATCTCGACGGTCGCGCCGTCGATCGCCCGGCCTTCGCTGTCCTGCACGGCGCCATAGAGCTCGAGGTGCTCGCCCTGAGCACGGGGGCGCGGCTGGCCGTCGGGGTCGCGGCCGCCGACGGTCGTCAGGTCGGCGTCCCAGTCGACGGCGCCGGCGCGGTACGACAGGGACGGGTAGAACGGCCCGTCGGTCATGCGCGGCAGGGCGTCGCGGCCGGCGGCCAGCGCCGGGAAGGCGATCTGCGCCAGGCCGGCGCCCGCGCCGACAAGCAGCCGGCGGCGCTTCATGCGACGGCCACCTCGCCGAGCCGGCGCCGCGCGACCGCCTCGCTCAGGGTCTCGAGCACGCGCAGCGAGTCGTCCCAGCCGAGGCAGGCGTCGGTGATGCTCTGCCCATAGGCGAGCTTGGCCGGATCGTCCTTGCCGGCGCTGAACTTCTGCGCTCCTGCCTGCAGATGACTCTCGACCATGACGCCGAAGATACAGCGATTCCCGTTCTTCAGTTGCGTCGCAACGTCGCGCGCGACCTCGAGCTGGCGCGTGTGGTCCTTGTTGCTGTTGGCATGGCTGCAGTCGATCATCAGCGTGCACGGCAGCTTCGCCGCCTCGATCTCCTTGCACGCCGCGGCGATCGATGCGGCGTCGTAGTTCGGCGCCTTGCCGCCGCGCAGGATGACGTGGCAGTCCTTGTTGCCGCGGGTCTCGACGATCGCGACCTGGCCGTTCTTGTGCACCGAGAGGAAGTGGTGCGGCCGGGCGGCGGCCTGGATCGCGTCGATGGCGATCCGGATGTTGCCGTCGGTGCCGTTCTTGAAGCCGATCGGCGCCGAGAGGCCCGAGGCGAGCTCGCGGTGCACCTGGCTCTCGGTGGTGCGCGCGCCGATCGCACCCCAGGCGATCAGGTCGCCGAGGTACTGCGGCGAGATCACGTCGAGGAACTCGCTGCCGGCGGGCATGCCGAGCCGGTTGATCTCGAGCAGGAGCTGGCGGCCGATGCGCAGGCCCTCGTCGATGCGGTAGCTCTCGTCGAGGTAAGGGTCGTTGATCAGTCCCTTCCAGCCGACGGTGGTGCGCGGCTTCTCGAAGTAGACGCGCATCACGATCTCGAGCGTGCCGGCGAAGCGGTCGCGCTCGAGCTTGAGCTTCTTCGCGTATTCCACCGCGGCGAGCGGATCGTGGATCGAGCACGGCCCCATGATCACGAGCAGGCGGTCGTCCTCGCGCTGCATGATCCGGCGGATCGAGCCGCGCGTTTTGCCGATCTGCTGCTCGACCGGCGTGCCGGCGATCGGGAAGAACCGGATCAGGTGCTCCGGCGGCGGCAAGGGCGTCACGTCCTTGATCCGCAGGTCGTCGGTCTGGCTGGTGCGTTCGCCGTGCGCATACGCACCCTCGACGCTGTGACTGCTCTTCACCATGACGGGTTTCCCTTGCTCAAAAAAGAAAACCGCCGGGGGGTGCCCGGCGGTTTGGAGTTCGGTTTGCGCTAACTAGCCTACGCGATCGCCTCTCCGTCCGCCGAGCGGTGCGAGAACGCAAAATACGAAAAGAACCAGGAGCGCGAAATCATGAGCGCCAATGTAGCACGCGGTCGCGGGACCGCGTCAACCTCAACGAGGAGACACGACATGGATCGACGAAAAGTGTTGTCGGCGAGCGCCGTCGGCGGTCTGGCGGCGCTCGCCGGCTGCGCCGGCGGTACGCCCCAGGCCAGCGCCGCGGCGGGCTCGCGCACGGTGTTCAGCGTCGCCCAGCCGATGCTGCCGATCGTCGGCACGAGCGATATGTTCCCGGTGCGCCGGATCTACTGCATCGGCCGCAACTACGCCGCGCATGCGCGCGAGATGGGGTCGGACCCGACCCGCGAGCCGCCGTTCTTCTTCCAGAAGCCGAGCGACGCCATCCAGTTCGTCGCTCCGGGCACCACCGCCGACCATCCGTACCCGACGCTGACCAAGAACTACCACTACGAAATCGAGCTGGTCGCGGCGCTCGACAAGGGTGGCCGCAACGTCTCCACCGAGCAGGCGCTCGGCCTGGTGTTCGGCTACACCATCGGCCTCGACATGACGCGGCGCGACCTGCAGCGGGCGATGGGCGACGAGAAGAAGCCCTGGGAAATCGGCAAGAGCTTCGACCGCTCCGCGCCGATCGGGCCGATCCACCGGGTGGCGCAGATCGGCCACTTCACCAAGGGCGCGATCTCGCTCAAGGTCAACGGCGCGGTCAAGCAGAACGCCGACCTGAGCTACATGATCTGGAGCGTGGCCGAGCAGATCTCCCGGCTCAGCCAGGCGTTCGAGCTGATGCCGGGCGACATCATCTTCAGCGGCACGCCGGAGAACGTCGGTCCAGTGGTGCCGGGCGACGTGATGCAGGGCTCGATCGCCGGCCTGCCGACGCTCGACGTGCGGGTGGTGTAGCGCGCCGGCGCTACGCCGTTCCGCCGACCGTCAGCCGGTCGATCCTGAGGGTCGGCTGGCCGACGCCGACCGGCACGCTCTGCCCTTCCTTGCCGCAGACGCCGACGCCGGTGTCCAGCCGCATGTCGTTGCCGATCGCGCCCACTCGGGGGCGCGCGTCGGGGCCGTTACCGATCAGGGTTGCGCCCTTGACCGGGTACTGGATCTTGCCGTTCTCGACCCAGAACGCCTCGCTCGCCGAGAACACGAACTTGCCGCTCGTGATGTCGACCTGGCCACCGCCGAAGTTCGTGGCGTAGAGGCCGCGCTTCAGGCCGGCGACGATCTCTTCCTTCGTCTTGTCGCCGCCCAGCATGTAGGTGTTGGTCATGCGCGGCATCGGCACCGCGGCGTAGCTTTCGCGCCGGCCGTTGCCGGTGGGCTTGACCTTCATCAGGCGCGCGTTCATCGAGTCCTGGATGTAGCCCTTCAGGATGCCGTCCTCGATCAGGACGTTGCGCTGGGTGGCGTTGCCCTCGTCGTCGACGTTGAGCGAGCCGCGGCGGTCGGGGATCGTGCCGTCGTCGAGCACGGTCACGCCCTTGGCCGCCACCCGCTGGCCGATGCGGCCGGTGAAGGCGCTCGCACCCTTGCGATTGAAGTCGCCCTCCAGTCCGTGGCCGATCGCCTCGTGCAGCAACACCCCCGGCCAGCCCGGGCCGAGAACGACGCTCATCTCGCCGGCCTTGGCCGGACGCGAGTCGAGGTTGGTCAGGGCCGCGTTGACGGCCTGGTCGACGTACGACTCGATCACTTCCTGCTGGAAGTAGCCGAAGCCGAAACGGCCGCCGCCCCCGCCGTTGCCGGATTCGCGGCGCACGACGCCGTCCCGGGTCTGCTCGGCGATCACCGTGACCGAGAGCCGGACCAGCGGGCGCACGTCGGCGGCGATGGTGCCGTCGGCGCGCGCCACCAGGACCACGTCGTACTCGCCGGCGAGGCCGGCCATGACCTGGACGATGCGCGGATCGCGGGCGCGCGCCAGCTTTTCCACCCGCTCGAGGAGCGCGACCTTCTGCGTGCTGTCGAGCGTGGCGATCGGATCCATGGGCGCGTAGAGCACGCGGCTGCCGGCGAGCTTCGACGCGGTCTGCAGCTTCACCCGCCGGCTCTGCCCGGCGGCGGCGATCGTGCGCACGGTGCGCGCGGCGTCCATCAGTGCGGCTTCGGAGATGTCGTCGGAGTAGGCGAACGCCGTCTTCTCGCCGGCGACCGCGCGCACGCCCACGCCCTGGTCGATGCCGAAGCTGCCGCTCTTGACGATGCCCTCTTCGAGGCTCCAGCCCTCGCTGCGCGTGTACTGGAAATAGAGGTCGGCGTCGTCGATGCGGTGCGTGGCGATCGTTGCCAGCGCGCTGGCGAGCGTCGCCTCGGTGAGGCCGAAGGGCTCGAGCAGCAGCGAGCGGGCGATGGCGAGGCGTTCGATCGTGGGTTCGCGGGAAATCATGGCTGCGCAGCTCTCTGAAGTCAGTGTCGAATTGTAGGAGCCGGCCCCTCTTCACAGAGCTTTACGCCGGACACGGTCGTCCCGCCGGCAGGGCTATCGTTGAAGACGGACGGGTCACGAGCCCGAAGCCGAAAGCAAACCACCCCCAGGAGAACGCACCATGCTGAACCTCAAGTCCCTCGCGCTCGGCGCGACCCTCGCCGTTGCTTCGATCGGCGCTTTCGCCCAGGCCACGCCGCGTGTCGACGCGCGCGAAGTCAAGCAGGAAAAGCGCATTGACGCCGGCGTCGCCTCCGGTCAGCTCAGCCCCACCGAAGCCAAGCGCCTCGACAAGCAGCAGGGCCGCATCGACAACGCCGAAGCCAACGCCAAGGCGGACGGCAAGGTCACCCCCGCCGAGCGTCGCGCGCTGAAGCGCAAGCAGGATCGTGCGAGCGCGAACATCGCCAAGCAGAAGCACGACGCGCAGACCGCCGCCCAGCCGGCCGCGAAGCCCTGATCGCCGGCGTCTTCGTCAGTCCGCGTCGCCCTCGGGCGACGCGGCGGCCTTGAGCGCGAGCGCCCGGGCATAGAGGACATTGCGGGATGCGCCGCAGATTTCCACCGCCAGCGCCACGGCCTGCTTCAGGGGCAAGTCCCGGATCAGCGGCACCAGGATCGCGTCATGGTCGGCATCGCCAGCAATGGCGTCGTCGCGCGGCAAGCTGTGCAGGACGAGGACGAACTCGCCCCGGCCCCGATTCGCATCCGCCGCGAGCCAGGCGGACAGCGCCGCCCCCGGCATCGTCGCCACCGACTCGAACTGCTTGGTCAGCTCCCGGCCGACGGTGACGGTGCGACCCGGGCAAGCCGCTGCCAAGGCGGCCAGCAGCGATTCGATGCGGTGCGGCGCCTCGAACAGCACCTGCGCCCGGCTCGAGCGGGCGCATTTCGCGAGCGCCAGCGTCCGCTCGTTGCCGCGCGCCGGCAGGAAGCCGACGAAGGCGAAGCCGACGGCGTGGGTGTCTCCGGCGACCGAGAGCGCCGTGAGCGCGCTGCTCGGCCCCGGGATCGGCACGACCCGGTAGCCGGCGTCGCGCGCCGCGGCGACCAGCGCAGCCCCCGGATCGCTCACCGCCGGCGTGCCGGCGTCGCTGATGTAGGCGACGCGCTCGCCCCGCGCCAGGCGCAGGAGGATCGCGCCGGCGGCCTCGCGCTCGTTGTGCTCGTGCGCCGCCAGCAGTGGCTTGGTCAGGCCGAAGTGCTCCAGCAGCCGGGCGCTGTGCCGGGTGTCCTCGCAGGCGATCGCGTCCACGATCGCGAGCACGTGCAGCGCGCGCAGGGTCAGGTCGGCGAGGTTGCCGATCGGCGTGGCGACGACATAGAGCGCCGGCGCGGGAGACTCCGGGCCGCCGGCCGCGGCGGCCGCCGCCTGGACGAGCATCGAACGATCCGTGAGCACCCATGACCTCCGATGCAAGACCTGCCGACCAGCGCACAACCAAGGCGCGAGGCGACGCTGCCGAGAGGCGAGCGCTCGCCCACCTGGTTGCGAGCGGGCTCGTCCCGGTCGAACGCAATTATCGGGTCGCGCGCGGGCCGCGCGCCCGCGGCGGCGAGGTCGATCTGATCCTGCGCGACCGCGACGGCACGCTCGTGTTCGTCGAAGTGCGCTCGCGCGGCGATGCGCGTCACGGCGGCGCGGCGGCGAGCATCGACGCCCTGAAGCAGCGCCGCATCGTCTTCGCCGCCCAGCACTTCCTGCGCCGTTTCGCGGCGCTGCCGCCCTGCCGGTTCGACGTCGTCACGGTCGAGGGCGAGCGGATCGAGTGGCTGCGCGCGGCCTTCGACGCCTCGTGAATGGTGATGAACCGACGCGCAAAAGCCGTGTCATATCATCGGTGACCATGCTCGAACAACGGATCCAGCAGCAGTTTTTCGACAGCGCCGACCTCAAGTACGCCGCCGCCGAAGTGCTCAGCAAGCCGATTGCCGACGCGGTCAGCGCGCTGGTCGGCTGCATTACCGGCGGGGGCAAGGTCCTGGCCTGCGGCAACGGCGGCTCGGCCGCCGATGCCCAGCATTTCGCGGCCGAGTTCGTCGGCCGCTTCGAGCGCGAGCGGCCCGGCCTGGCGGCGCTCGCCCTCACCGTCGACACCTCGATCCTCACCGCGGTCGGCAACGACTACGGCTACGAGGCCGTCTTTTCCAAGCAGGTCTCGGCGCTGGGCTCGCCCGGCGACGTGCTGCTGGCCCTGTCCACGAGCGGCAATTCCGCCAACGTGCTCGCCGCGGTCGACGCGGCGCACGCCCGGGAAATGACCGTCGTGGCGCTGACCGGCAACACCGGCGGGCGCATGCGCGAACGCCTGACCGAGACCGACGTCCATATCTGCGTCCCGCACGAGCGGACGGCGCGCATCCAGGAAGTGCACCTGCTGGTGCTGCACTGCCTTTGCGATGCGGTCGACCTGCAACTGCTCGGCGAACAGGAAAACACATGACTCTGAATTCCACCCGCGGCACCGGCCGCGGCCTGCCCTCCGCCCTGGCCGGAGCGGCCCTCGCCAGCGCCCTGCTCTCGGGCTGCGGAGCCCTCCTCGTCGGCGGCGCGATCGTCGGCGGTGCCATGGTCGCGACCGACCGGCGCACCACCGGCGCACAGGTCGACGACGAGACGATCGAGGTCAAGGCGAACGGCCGCATGAACGAGGCCTTCGGCGACCGCGCGCGGGTCAGCACCACCAGCTTCAACCGCATGGTGCTCCTCACCGGCGAGGTGCCGACCGCGGGCGACAAGACCACCGCCGAGCAGACGGTCGCACGGATCGACAACGTCAGCTCGGTGGTCAACGAGCTGACCGTCGGGCCGCTCAACACCTTCAGCGAGCGCTCCAAGGACACCTACGTCACTTCCAAGGTGAAGGCCAGCCTGATCGACTCGAAGGACCTGTTCGCCAATTCGATCAAGGTCACGACCCATCGCGGCGTCGTCTACCTGATGGGCCGCGTCACCGAGCGCGAGGCGAACCGCGCTTCCGAGGTCGCGCGCGGCGTCAGCGGCGTGGTCAAGGTGGTCCGGGTGTTCGAGGTGATCAGCGAAGCCGAGCTGGCGAGCACCCAGCCCAAGAGCCTCGCCAAGCCGGACGACGCCGCGAGCGCGGCGGTCGCCAGGCCGTAGCCGCGCTCAGCCGAGGCGCTTGATCAGGCTCGAGGTGTCGGCGCGGTTCGCGCCCTGGGCCTGCAGGTCGGCGTAGAACTGGTCGACCAGCGCCGTCACCGGCAACCGGGCGCCGTTGCGTCGCGCTTCCTCGAGGGCGATGCCGAGGTCCTTCCTCATCCAGTCGACGGCGAAGCCGAAGTCGAACTTGCCCTGGATCATGGTCGGGCCGCGGTTGTCCATCTGCCAGCTCTGCGCCGCCCCCTTGCCGATGACTTCGAGCACCGCATTCATGTCGAGGCCCGCCTTCTGGCCGAAGGCGACCGCCTCCGCCAGGCCCTGAACCAGGCCGGCGATTGCGATCTGGTTGACCATCTTGGCGAGCTGGCCCGAGCCGCTGGGGCCGAGCAGGGTCATCGCCTTGGCGAAGGCCATGGCGACCGGACGGGCGGCGTCGAAGGCCGCGGCGTCGCCGCCGCACATCACGGTGAGCGCGCCGTTGATCGCGCCCAGGTTGCCGCCCGAGACCGGCGCGTCGACGAAGCCGATGCCCAGCCCCGCTGCTGTCTTCGCCAGCTCGCGCGCCACCTCGGCCGACGCGGTGGTGTGGTCGACGAAGATCGCGCCGCGCTTCATTCCGGCGAAGGCGCCGTTCGCGCCTGTCGTGATGGCGCGCAGGTCGTCGTCGTTGCCGACGCAGGCGAAGACGATCTCGGCGCCCTCGGCCGCCGCGGCCGGCGTCGCCGCGCTCTTGCCGCCGTACTCCTGAACCCACTGACCGGCCTTGGCCGCGGTGCGGTTGAACACGGTCACGGCGTGGCCGACGCGCGCCAGGTGGCCCGCCATCGGATAGCCCATCACTCCGAGGCCGAGAAAGGCGGCGCGGCGCGAGGGGATCGGGTCGTAGGTTCTGGTGCTCATGAATGAAAACGGCCTCCGAGAGGCCGCTCGTGAGTGGCGGCTCGCGCCGTTTTACACGATATGCAAGTGCTCGGTGCCGGCGGTCAGGTCGCCGCTGCGCGCCCGGTGGCTGTGCAGCTTGATCTGCAGGCGCAGGTCGTTCACCGAATCGGCGTTGCGCAGGGCGTCTTCGTAGGTGACCGTCTGGCTCTCGTAGAGGTCGAACAGGCTCTGGTCGAAGGTCTGCATGCCGAGCTCGCGCGAGCGCTTCATGATCTCCTTGATCTCGGCGACCTCGCCCTTGAAGATCAGGTCGGAGATCAGCGGCGTGTTGAGCATGATCTCGACCGCGGCGACCCGGCCCTTGCCTTCCTGGCGCGGCAGCAGGCGCTGCGAGACCAGGCCCTTCAGGTTGAGCGAGAGGTCCATCAGCAGCTGGGCGCGCCGCTCTTCGGGGAAGAAGTTGATGATCCGGTCGAGCGCCTGGTTGGCGCTGTTGGCGTGCAGGGTGGCCAGGCAGAGGTGACCGGTCTCGGCAAAGGCGACCGCATGCTCCATCGTCTCGCGGTCGCGGATCTCGCCCATCAGGATGACGTCGGGCGCCTGGCGCAGCGAGTTCTTCAGGGCGATGCCCCAGTCGTCGGTGTCGATGCCGACCTCGCGCTGGGTGATGATGCAGTTCTTGTGCGCATGCACGAACTCGACCGGGTCCTCGATCGTGATGATGTGGCCGAACGAGTTCTCGTTGCGGTGGTCGACCATCGCCGCCAGCGAGGTGCTCTTGCCGGAGCCGGTGGCGCCGACGAAGATGACGAGACCGCGCTTGGTCATCGCAACGTCCTTGAGCACGTGCGGCAGGTTCATCGCGTCGATCGTCGGCACGATCTGCGGAATCGTCCGCATCACCAGGCCGACGTGGCCCTGCTGCACGAACGCGTTGACGCGAAACCGGCCGATGCCCTGCGGCGCGACCGCGAAGTTGCACTCCTTGCTGCGCTCGAACTCGGCCGCCTGCTTGTCGTTCATGATCGAACGCGTCAGCGCCAGGGTGTGCTGGCCGGTGAGCGGCTGCGGCGAGACCTTGGTGACCTTGCCGTCGACCTTGATCGCCGGCGGGAAGTCGGCGGTGAGGAAGAGGTCGGAGCCCTGCCGCGACACCATCAGGCGCAGCAGGTCGTTGACGAATTTCGATGCCTGGTCGCGTTCCATGGTCGGGCCCTCGATGCCTGGTTCAGCCGGGGAAGTTCTCGGGGAACTTCGCCTTGGCACGCGCTTCCGCGGGGGCCACGATGTTACGCCGCACCAGGTCGGCGAGGTTCTGGTCGAGGGTCTGCATGCCGATGGCGTTGCCGGTCTGGATCGCCGAATACATCTGCGCGATCTTGCTCTCGCGGATCAGGTTGCGGATCGCGGCCGTGCCCAGCATGATCTCGTGCGCGGCGACGCGGCCGGCGCCGTCCTTCGTCTTGCAGAGCGTCTGCGAGATCACGCCGATCAGCGACTCGGAGAGCATGGCGCGAACCATTTCCTTTTCCGCCGCCGGGAACACGTCGACGATCCGGTCGACGGTCTTGGCGGCGCTCGAGGTGTGCAGGGTGCCGAACACGAGGTGGCCGGTTTCCGCCGCGGTGAGGGCAAGTCGGATCGTCTCCAGGTCGCGCATTTCGCCGACCAGGATCGCGTCCGGGTCTTCGCGCAGCGCCGAGCGCAGCGCGTTGGCGAAGCTGAGGGTGTGCGGCCCGACCTCGCGCTGGTTGATCAGGCACTTCTTCGATTCGTGCACGAACTCGATCGGGTCTTCCACCGTCAGCACGTGGCCGAACTCGTTCTCGTTGAGGTGGTTCACCATTGCCGCCAGCGTGGTCGACTTGCCCGAGCCGGTGGGGCCGGTGCAGAGCACCATGCCGCGCGGCTTCATCGACAGCTCGGCGAAGACGGCCGGGCAGTTGAGCTGCTCGAGGGTGAGGATCTTGGAAGGGATCGTCCGGAACACGGCGCCGGCGCCGCGGTTCTGGTTGAAGGCGTTGACGCGAAAGCGCGCCAGGCCCTGGATCTCGAACGAGAAGTCGCACTCCAGCGTGTCCTCGTA
>JANMCC010000323.1:0-6199 GCA_031360885.1 Burkholderiales bacterium
GGGAGATACCGACCGGTATCTCCCTGCCTGCGCGCCTACGGCTCATCCCCGTTGCGGCCCGTCTATATGGCAGATATCGGCGGGACAGCACACTAGGCGAGCGGCGTAAGTTTCTCGAGCAGCGTCGGGATCAGCTCGCTCACCGTCGGATGGATGTGCACGGCGCGCTGGATCACCTTGTACGACAGGTCGCCGGCCATCGCGTCGAGCAGCAGGTGGACGACCTCGTCGCCTTCGATGCCGAGCAGCGAAGCGCCGAGGATGCGCTCGGTGCCGGCGTCGACCAGCACCTTCATGAAGCCCTGGGTCTCGCCGCGCTCGCGGGCCCGCCCGACCCGGGTCATCGGCATGACGCCGACCAGCGCCGGCTTGCCGCGCGCCCGCACCTCGGCCTCGCTCATGCCGACCCGGCCGAGCGGCGGATCGATGAACAGGGCGTAGGCGCTCAGCCGCTCGCCGACGCGCCGCTGCTCGCCGTCGAGCAGGTTGCCGGCGACGATCTGGAAGTCGTTGTACGAGGTGTGGGTGAAGGCGCCGCGGCCGTTCGCGTCGCCGAGCGCCCAGACGCCGGCCACGCTGGTCTGCAAGCTGTCGTCGACGGTGATGTAGCCGCGCGCGTCGGTCGCGATTCCCGCCCGGTCGAGGCCGAGGTCGTCGGTGTTGGGCCGCCGGCCGACCGCGGCGAGCAGGTCGCTGCCCTCGATCGCCTGCGCTGCCCCGTGCGGGTCGATCAGCACCCGCACGCCGCGCCCGCCCGCGCCCGGGGCGACCTCGGCGTCCTTCACCGAGAAATGGAAGCGCACGCCTTCGCGCTCGAGGATCTGCTGCACCTCGGCCGAGACCTCGGGGTCTTCGCGGCCGATCAGGCGGTCGCCGTACTCGAGCACGGTCACCTGCGAGCCGAAGCGCCGGTACATCTGCGCGAACTCGAGGCCGATGTAGCTGCCGCCGGCGACGAGCAGGTGCTCGGGCAGGGTGTCCACGGCCATCATGGAGGTGTTGGTCAGCACCGGCACGTCGCCGATGCCCTTCCAGCCGGGCAGGACCGCGCGGCCGCCGACGTTGATGAAGATCTTCGGCGCCTCCAGGGTCCGGCCGTTCACCTCGACCGCGTGCGGACCGGTGAAGCGGGCGTGGCCCCAGGCCAGCTCGAGGTTCTTCGTCCGGGCGATCCACTTGCCCAGGCCCTCGATCGAGTGCGCCACGATGGCGTCCTTGCGCGCCTTCACCGCCTTCATGTCGACGCTGACCGGGCCGCCGACGACGACGCCGTAGTCGGCGGCGCGCCGCGCCAGCCAGGCGGTGCGCGCGCTCGCCACCAGGGTCTTGGTCGGGATGCAGCCGTCGTTGACGCAGGTGCCGCCGAGGTGCTCGCGCTCGACCAGCACGGTCTTCATGCCGGCCTCGGCCAGGCGGATGGCGAGGAAGGGGCCGGACTGGCCGCCGCCGATGACGATCGCGTCGTACGCAGTGCTCATGCGAGAGTCTCCTCGGGATCGGTCGCGGCGGCCGCGGTGGCAGGAGCCGCGATCATCGCTGCTCGCCGCCGACTGTGCGCCTCGATCTTCACGCTACGATCCGCCGCCAGTCACGGCTTCATCACGATGAAAGCGCGCCGCCCGGCCTCGCGGTATCACGTCTATGTCGTCGAGCTCGACGACAGGGTCTGGAACCAGCGCCGCTTTCGCGAGGCCAACCCGGGCTGCGACGTCGGCAAGCCCTTCCTCTACGTCGGCATGACCGGGCTCGATCCCGACCTGCGCTTCGACCGGCACAAGGCCCGGATCCAGGCCAATCGCTACGTGCACGACTTCGGCCTCAGGCTCGTGCCCGCGCTCTATGCCGTGTACAACCCGATGCCCTACGAGGCGGCGCGCGAGATGGAGGTGGAGCTGGCGATCGGCCTGCGCGAAGCCGGCCACGGCGTCTGGCAGGCTTGACCGCGGGCGGGTAGGCCCGGTCCGACGCGGCGACGGCCGGCGTTCGGGGTTGCGCACGGGCGATCGTTCCGTTGGCCGCCGCGGCGCGGCGAACGAAACTGGCTCCATCGTTCAGCTTCCCTCTTGGAGTACCCGATGAAAACGATTGCCCGACTCGCCCTCACCGTTGCCACGCTCGCCGTCGCGGGCACCGCGTTCGCTACCCCGTTCGACAGCGCCGACCAGGCGCGCCGCGAGCAGAACCGCGAGGAAGTCCTCGCCAAGCACGGCGTCAGCCCCGCCGCCTACCGCTCGGGCGACTACCGTGCGACCGAGGAGTCGCCGTCGGCCAAGGCGTCGGTGCGCGCCACGACGCACCGCGCCGCCCAGGCGACGCGCAACTTCGGCCACCGAACCGCCGACAAGATGCGCGACTTCGGCGCCCGCCAGGACGCCAAGTTCGATCGCAAGGCGACGCCGCAGAAGGATCCGTACCAGCACGGTCCGAAGTAATACCGCGGTCCGGGCGCAGCGCGCGTTCGGGCGGCCGTTCTTCAACGGGACGGAGTCAGTCGAGCACGACCCAGGTTGGCGCGTGGTCGCTGGGCTTCTCGCGCCCGCGCACAGCGCGGTCGACGCCGGCCTGGCGCAGGCGCGCGCTCGCCGGCGCATTGAGCAGCAGGTGATCGATGCGAAGGCCGGCATCGCGGGCGAAGCGGTCGCGGAAGTAGTCCCAGAACGTATAGATCGGCTCGCCTTCGTGCAGCGCATGGATCGCGTCGGTCCAGCCCTGGGCGAGCAGGCGCCGGTACGCGTCGCGGCTTTGCGGCTGCAGCAGCGCGTCCTTCTTCCACGAGGCGGCGTTGTAGATGTCGCCTTTGCCGTCGGTGGCGACGACGTTGTAGTCGCCGATCAGGAGCACCGGCTCGCTGCTGGCCACCAGGCTCGCCGCATGCTCGATCAGGCGCGCGAACCAGGCGAGCTTGTAGTCGAACTTCGGCCCCGGCTGCGGGTTGCCGTTCGGCAGATAGATCGAGGCGACGATCACGCCGTGCGCTGCCGCCTCGAGGTAACGGCTGTGCGTGTCGTCCGGGTCGCCGGGCAGCCCGCGCCGGCGCTCGCTGAGGCCACCGCCGTCGCGTGCCAGCACCGCCACCCCGTTGAAGCCCTTCTGGCCGTGCCAGATCGCGCTGTATCCCGCCGCCTCGATCTCGAGCTGCGGGAAGGTCTCGTCGGAGGTCTTCAGCTCCTGAAGGCAGGCGATGTCGGGCTTCGCCTCCTCGAGCCACTCGAGCAGGCGGGGCAGCCGGCTGGTGATGCCGTTGACGTTGAAGGTCGCGATCTTCATGAGGGTGTGCGCGGATCGATCGCCGCGAATCCGGTTTCGACGGCGACGTCGGTTCCCGGCCGCACGACGCGAGCGTGCTCCTTGCCGTCGCGCAGGAACACGAGCGTCGGCCAGAGCGTGACGCCGAACGAGCGACCGAGCCGCCGGCCGCTGCCGTCTTCGATGCGGATGTGGCGCACGTGCGGATGGCCGGAGAAGGCGTTGGCGATGTGCGGCTGCGCGGCGCGGCAGTGGCCGCACCACGAGGTGCCGAACTCGAGCAGGGTGGTGCCGGGAAGCGCGTCGATCTGCTCCCGTGTCGGCTCAGGATCGGAGGTGCCGTGTTGCAAGGCCATGGCGGCGATTCTGGCCGAGCCGGCTCCAGGGCGTGCCGGCTCGGCGACCGGCTCGGGATCGTCAGGGCTTGCCGGGCGGCTTGGCCGGCTTGGGCGCGGGCGGGTTCGCCTTGGCAGGATCGCCTTCGAGTGGGCCGGTGACGACGTCGGATACCGCCTTGCCGAGAGAGTCGGCGATGCCGGCGTCGCGCGGCTCGACCGGCGGGTGGCGCCAGGGCCCGTCGTCGTCTTCCCAGTCGTTTCCGGTCGGGCCCGGCTTTTGCCCTGAGGGCTTGTTCATGAGGGAGCCCTCGATGTCGGTCGTTCGGCGAGCAATCGGCAGGCCCGGGGCCCCGGGCTCGCGCGGGCTGGGACGCGCGCCGAGGGTCGCACTCGGCCTGGCCCTGGCCCTCGTCGTCGTGCTTGCCTCGCATCCCTGGTGGCTGGCGCGCGCGCTTGGCTCGTACCTCGGCGAAACGTCCGGACGCGAGGTCCATTTCGATTCGGTCCGCGTCGGCCTCAGCCCCGCCCTCGCGCCGCGGGTCGTGATGAGCGGGGTGCGCATCGCCAATGCGCCGTGGGCCGACCCGAGCCGGCCGTTCGCCGTGCTGGCCGAGGTGGAGTTCGAATTCGCCTGGCGTCGCCACGAGGATCGCTGGCTCGTGACCCGGATGGTTCTGCGCGACGGCGAGGTCGATCTGGCGCGCGAGGCGGATGGTCGGCGCAACTGGCGGCTGCGCGATCCTGAGGATCGCGGTCCCGGCCACTTCTGGTTCCAGGCGATCGAGCCGCATCGCGTGGCCATCGGCTTCCACCACGCGGCTGCCGAGCTGGTGGTTCGCACCCGCGTCACCGATCTCGTCCCGGCCGAGGCCAGCGCCGAGGGCGAAGCGCTCGTCAACCGCATCGACGTCGACGGCCGCTGGCGCGGCGTCGCCTTCCAGGGCGGCGCGGCGACCGGCCCGGAGCTGACCTTCTTCGAGAGCGGCCGCTGGTTTCCGGCTCGCGCCCGGTTCGAGCTGGCGGGCGTGCGGTTCGAGGCCGAAGGCCGGGCGGCCGACCTGGTTCGCGGCGTGCAGGTCGATGTGGCGATTCGATCGAGCGGTAATTCGCTCGCGGCCCTTCGGCCCTTCGTCGGCGCACGCTATGCCGAGCCGCGCGACTTTCGCGTCGAAGGCCGGTTGCGCACCGACGACGCGGCTTACTCGCTCGGCGGCGCGCGCGTCCGGGTCGGCGCCACCGACCTCGCGGGCGAGCTCTCCTGGTCGCGGCGCGGCGAGCGGCGCGCGGTGAGCGCGCGCCTGAGCAGCGAGCTCACCGACCTGGCCGACCTGCTCTGGCTGGCAGGGCGAAGCCCCACCACAGCGGCGACGATGCCGAAAGCGGCCCGAGCGGCGGAGGCAGCCGCCTCGCCGGTCGCGGCGCGCGACGCGTTCGCCGGCGCGCGCGAGCTCGATGCCGACATCGTCTTCGCGGCGAAGCGCTTCCGCGTCGCCGCCGCGCCGATGCTGCAGAGCCTGAGTCTCAAGGCGCTGCTCGCAGACGGCGTGCTCGCGGTCTCGGATCTCGACGTCGGCTGGGGCGGCGGGCATTCGACCGGCCGGTTCGGCGTCGACCTGCGCCAGCACCCGGCCCGCGGCGAAGCGCACGTCGAGACGCGCGGGGTTCGCGTCGAGTCCTTGTTCGCGGCGAGCGACGCGAGCCGCCGGGTCACCGGCGCGCTGCGCGGCCGCGTCGCCCTGAAGGCGAGCGGCGACAACGCCGAGGCGCTGCGTGCGAGCGTGACCGGCACGGTCTCGGCGATGCTGATCGATGGAACGATCCCGAGCCTGCTCGACGCGCAGATGGGCCTGGAGGGCGGCAAGCTGATGCGCACCTTCTTCAGCGGCAGCGAGGCCCTCGCCCTGCCGTGCGCCGCCGCGGTGGCCGAGCTGGGCGCGGGCCGCGCGAGCATCCGCAAACTCGTCATCGCCAGCGCCAACACGCGCATCACCGGCAGCGGGGTCATCGACCTGCGCGACGGCGCCATCGACATGGCGCTGACGCCCGAGGCGAGGCGGCCGGGCCTGTTCGAGCTGCAGAAGTCGATCCGCCTCTCGGGCCGCTTGCCGAAGCCGGAGAAGTCGCTGGTCGACCGGATGGAGCCGATCAAGGTGACCGACTGCGACGCGGTCAAGCCCTGAGGCGCCCGCCTCAGCGCCGCATCAGCGTGCTCTTGCCGAACAGGCTTTCGATCAGGTCGACGGCGATCTCGGCGGTGCGGTTGCGCACGTCGAGCGCCGGGTTCAGCTCCATCACGTCGAGCGAGGCCATCGCGCCGGTGTCGGCGATCATCTCCATGCAGAGCTGCGCCTCGCGGTAGGTGGGGCCGCCCTTGACGGTGGTGCCGACGCCGGGGGCGATGTCGGCGTCGAGGAAGTCGACGTCGAAGCTGACGTGCAGGTGGGTGTTGGCGTCGATCGTCGCCAGCGCCAGCTCCATCGTGTGGCGCATGCCCATCTCGTCGATGTAGCGCATGTCGAACACCTCGAGGCCGTGCTCGTGCACGAACTTCTTCTCGCCGGCGTCGACGCTGCGGATGCCGATCTGGCGCACCCACTTCGGGCTGATCGCCGGGA
>JANMCC010000381.1:0-4469 GCA_031360885.1 Burkholderiales bacterium
GGCGTCGCTGTCGACCGACAGCTTCATCTCGGCCGCTTCCTTCCAGGAGACGACCCGGGTGCTGACCGAGGCGGCGATCATGGGCAAGCGCGACGAGCTGCGCGGGCTGAAGGAAAACGTCATCGTCGGCCGGCTGATCCCCGCCGGCACCGGCATGGCGTTCCACGATGCCCGCAAGGCCAAGGAAGCGATGGACGACGCCGAGCGCCGCGCCATCGCCGTCCAGGAGGCCGAGGAGCTCGCGGCGGTGCAGATGGCTCAGGTCGACGCGGCCACCGCCGCGGCGGCGGCGAGCGACGTCACCGAGTAAGGCAGAACGCGGCCCAGCCGCGACAGGGGCGACCGGCGACGGTCGCCCCTTTTTTATTGGGCGAGGGCCGTTTCGATCGCCGGCAGCGCCGAGTTGATCTCGGCGCGAGTCGCGACTGCCTGCAACTCGAGCAGCGCAGCGCGCAGGTCGGCGCCGCGCTCGCCCCGGCCGAAGCGTGCCAGTGCCTTGCCGCGGGCGATCATGAACTCGACCGTCGGCAAGGGCTCGGCCGCGGTGTAGCTGCGCATCCTTTCGCAGTTCACTTCCACCCCGTCCCAGTCGCCGATCTCCAGCAGCGCGTCGATCGCCAGCTCGCGAAGCTGGATGTAGTTGTGGCTGACGCAGCCGAGCGCCAGCACCCTTTCGCCGTCCTGCAGAAACTGCCGGCGCGCCTGCGGCTCGGTCTCCACCAGCGCGCGCACGCCATGCAGCCAGGGCCCGATGTGGCCCATGCCGTGCGCACGGCAGACCGCGAGCGCCGTCTCCACCAGCTCCAGCGCACGCGGCCGATCGCCGCGGCGCAGCGCGATCATGGCGTTGAGCCCGTGCAGTTGCCCCTCGAAGCGCTTCGCGCCAAGCGCCCGTACCAGGCTGAGCGCGAGTTCGGCCTGCTCTTCGCCCGCGTCGCGCCGGTCGCGTACCAGGCCGTCGGCCCAGGCGACGAGGGCGCGCGCCATCAGCTCGGCGCGAGGCTGCGACGCGCGCTGAGCGAGGGCGATGGCTTCATGGCCGACGGCGACGGCAGCGCCGATCTCGGCCAGGTGCAGGCCCGACCATCCCACCATGGGCAAATTCGCCACCTCGAGGCGGCCGAGCCCGTGCTGGCGGGCAAGCGCCACGCACTCCAGGAACTGGCGGTGCGCCGACTGCATGCGCCCCTGAAGGTAGAACCCGTCGCCGAGTCCGCCGAGCGCCGCGGCCTCGGCCTCCAGCGACCCGGCTGCGCGGGCGCGCTGGCGCGCGAGCTCGTGCTCGCGCAAGCACTCGGCGTGGCGGCCGAGCGGAAACAGCAGGTTGCCGCGCAGGTGGTGCAGGCGCGACAGCTCGAGCTCCAAGGCCGCGCCGGCGGCCAGCGGCTCGGCCTCGTCGAGAGCGGCGAGGCCTTCGTCGATGCGGTCGCTGAGGCGCATGCCCGCCGCGCCGGCGATCAGGGCCTGGGCCCGCTCGCCCGGGCTGGCCGACGCGTCGAGCGCCGCGCGGCAGGCCTCGATCGCCTCTGCCGAACGACCGAGCTCGAGCATCAGGCGGCCGCGCGCCATGAGCAGGGCGAAGCGGACCTCGTGGGTCGCGGCGAGGGCGAGCCCGCGCTCGATCAGGGCCAGCGCGGCCGCGTGGCGGAACGTGGCCGCGACCGAGTTGCCCGCCGCCAGGTAGGCCTGCGCCGCGCGCGGGTCTTCGCCCCGGTCGAAGTGCTCGGCGGCGAGCACGAGGTCGCGCGACTCGAACCACTCGGCGGCCCGGCCGTGCAGGACGCGGCGCCGCTTGTGAAGGAGCGACTCGTAGGCGCCGTCGCGGATGAGCGCGTGGCAGAACATGAGCTCGCTGCCGTCGGGCCGGACGAGGAAGTTCTCGACCAGGAGCCGGCTGTCGTAGCCCGGGTTGTCGAGCAGATGACGCAGCGCGTCGGCGGCGAAGCGCTGGCCGAGCACGGCCGCGGACTGCAGGGCGATCTTGTCGTCGCCCGCCAGCCGGTCCATGCGGGCGTGGACCAGCGCCTGGATCGACCCGGGCAGGCTCGACTGCGCGGCCTCGCCCGCGCTCAGGAGGAGCTGCAGGAGAAAAAGCGGATTGCCTTCGGCGCGCTCGACGCAGCTCGCGACCACCGCGGCCGGCATCGACGACGCCTGGACCGCCAGCCGCCGGGCTTCGTCGGCGTTCAGGGGAGCGAGATCGAGGCCGATCAGCGGCGCACCGTGCAGCGCCGTGCGCCAGGCCCCGGCCGTCGGGTCGCCGGCGAAGCGCGTGGTCATGACCAGCAGCAGGGGCTGCCGGGCGGCGAGCAGGGCGAGCGCGGCCAGGCGCTCGAGCGTCCAGGCGTCGGCCCAGTGGACGTCCTCGACCAGCAGCAGCAGTGGCGCCGACGACCCGGCCGTGGTCGCAAGCTCGCACACGGCGTGCAGCGACCCTTGCTCTCGAGCCGCGGTGCTCATTGCCGCGGCGAGCGCGCGCAGCGCCGGCGGCGGCGGCACGTCGAGCAGGTCGTAGAGGAACAACTGGCGGTCGGCGGCGATCGCTCGAGCCGCGGCAGCGCCCTCGATCGCCGCCCGGCGCACGGCCGGCTCGACCGTGCCGGCGACGCCGAGCAGGCTGCGCGCCAGGCTGCGGATTGCGTCCCGGCCGGTTTCCGCGCCGAAGTCGAGCACGGCGGCGGAATGGCAGGAAAAGCCGAGCGTCCGGGCGTGGGCCGCGAATTCGGCGACCAGCCGCGACTTGCCGACCCCTGGATCGCCCCGGACCACGACGACCCGGCTGCGCTGCCGTTCGGCGCAGGCCGCGGCCACGGCGGCGAAGTCGCGGAGCTCCTCGTCGCGGCCGACGAGCGGTCCGGCGCCCGCCGCCGGAGCCGCCCGGTCGCCGCGGATGAGATAGGGAGAGAGCGGGCGCTCCTTGCCCTTGACCTCAACCGGCGCGCGCGCTTCGGCCTCGAAGTGGTCGGACACCTGCTGCCAGGTGTCGGCGCCGACCAGCACCTCGCCCGGCCCGGCCAGGCTGCGCAGGCGGGCGGCGGTGTTCACCGTGTCGCCGGTCAGGGCGTAGTCGCCGGCGCGGGCATCGCTGCGGCGGGCGACGACGAGGCCGGTGTTGATGCCGGTGTGCATGCTCAAGGCCGCGCGTTCCGGCGCCGGCCCCAGGCCGCTGATCAGGCGTTCGACCACTTCGTGCAGCTCGAGGGCGGCCGCGACGGCGCGGCGCGGATCGTCGCGGCGCGCCAGCGGAACGCCGAAGAGGGCCATGATCTCGTCGCCGACGAACTGGTTCACAGTGCCGCCGTGGCGTTCGATCACCGTCGTCGCCTCGGCCTTGATCCGGCCCATGATCGCTTCGACCTCCTCCGGGTCGGCCGCCTCGTTCAGGGCGGTGTAGCCGGTCAGGTCGGAAAACATCACGGTCGCGTGGCGGCGCTCGCCGGCGTCGGCGGAGGCGGCGGGCACAGGTGCGGGGGCGGGGGCGGGGGCGGAGGTGGCGGGCGACGCCGCGGTAAGGTCGCGGCCGCAGCCGTTGCAGAATCGCTCGCTTCCCTGAAGCGCTGCGCCGCAGGCAGGGCAGGCCGCCTGCAGGGCGGCGCCGCAGCTGCTGCAAAACCGGGCACCGGCCGGGTTGTCGGCGTCGCAGCGGGTGCAGGGCATGGGGCGGAAGGGTCGAACGGCGAAGCGCCGATCATCGCCGGATCGCGTCGGTGCGGGCAAGCAACACTGCCGCCGGTACGTGTTGCTGCGCAGCGGGTCAGCGCACGGTTCTCACGGACCCGCACACCCCTGCAGCTTGCGGGTATCCCCGGCCCGGAATACAATCGTCGGCTTTTCTGCTCTCGGCCCGCAACGGCCTGAGAGCAAGCCGCATCCGCCTTCCCGGGGCGAAATCGTCCCGAATGCGCGCTGAACAACGAAACGAGTTCCTATGCCCACGATCAACCAGCTCGTCCGCCACGGCCGCGAGACCGAGACCGTCAAGTCGAAGTCCCCGGCGCTGCAGGGCGGCCCGCAACGGCGCGGTGTCTGCACCCGCGTCTACACGACCACGCCGAAGAAGCCGAACTCGGCGCTTCGCAAGGTCGCCAAGGTGCGCCTGACGAACGGCTTCGAGATCATTTCCTACATCGGCGGCGAAGGCCACAACCTGCAGGAGCACAGCGTGGTGCTCGTGCGCGGCGGCCGGGTCAAGGATCTGCCGGGCGTTCGCTATCACATCGTGCGCGGCTCGCTCGACCTGCAGGGCGTGAAAGACCGCAAGCAATCCCGTTCCAAGTACGGCGCCAAGCGCCCGAAAAAGGCGTAATGCCGCGGGCGCTGACAGGACAGACGGCCTAAAGGCCGTCCAAGGAAGTAAGTGAAGGGTCTGGTGGCCCTTCGAGGTCCGGGCGTCCGCCCGGGTCAACTGAAGCAAAAGGAAGTGCAATGCCGCGTCGTCGCGAAGTCCCCAAGCGGGACATCCTCCCCGA
>JANMCC010000299.1:0-3163 GCA_031360885.1 Burkholderiales bacterium
CTGGAACGGCTGGTGGATCGACGCCGCCAAGACCCTGCGCATGCAGGACGACGCGGTCATCGTCCTCGACCCGGTGAACCTCGGCGTGATCAAGGACGCGATGCGCCGCGGCGTGCGCAACTACATCGGCGGCAACTGCACCGTGAGCTGCATGCTGATGGGCATGGGCGCGCTGTTCAAGGCCGACCTGGTCGAGTGGATGACCTGCACCACCTACCAGGCAGCCTCGGGCGGCGGGGCTCAGCACATGCGCGAGCTGCTGACGCAGTACGGCACCCTCAACGCCGAGGTGCGGGCGCTGCTCGACGATCCGAAGTCGGCGATCCTCGAGATCGACCGCAAGGTGCTGGCGAAGCAGCAGTCGCTGTCGCCGGGCGAGATCGCCAACTTCGGCGTGCCGCTCGGCGGCAGCCTGATCCCCTGGATCGACGTCGATCGCGGTGACGGCACCAGCCTCGAGGAGTGGAAGGGCGGCGCCGAGACCAACAAGATCCTCGGCCGCGGCCTTGCGGGCGGCGGCGAGCCGGTACCGATCGACTCGATCTGCGTGCGCATCGGCGCGATGCGCTGCCACAGCCAGGCGCTGACGATCCGCCTCAGGAAGGACGTGCCCCTGGCCGACATCGAGGCGATGATCGCCGCCGACAACGAATGGGCGCAGGTCGTGCCGAATACACGCGCTGCGAGCATTCGCGACCTCACTCCGGTGGCGGTGACCGGTACGATGAAGATTCCGGTCGGCCGGCTGCGCAAGCTCGCGATGGGGGAACGCTATCTCGGCGCGTTCACGGTCGGCGATCAGTTGTTGTGGGGCGCGGCCGAGCCGCTCCGGCGCACGCTGCGAATCCTTCTGGAGGACTGAATCGACCGCTGGTCCCGGCTCCTTGTCGTTGTCTGTCCGCAACATCGGCGTGCAGAAGACTCGGAACCGCGCTCTCCGCGAATGTCAGCCAATGCATGAGCTTGCTACCGTATCTCGCTGATGTTATGGTCTTTTCCGTCTTTCGACCTGCCGTTTCTGGGGTCGCATGAAGGGCGCATCGAGAGCAGGGAAGCTCGGTTGCGAGCCCGCCAATTCCATTCGGGAGACGCCTTGAAAAGAAAACTGAAGTTCTCGGGGCGATTCGCGCTGACGAGCGTTGCCGCGGCGATGCTCGCGCTGGCCTCTCCCTGGGCCTCGGCCCTCGGCCTTGGCCGCCTGAGCGTGCAGTCCGCGCTCGGCGAGGCGATGCAGGCGGAGATCGAAGTCACCAGCATGACGGCCGACGAGCAGGCCAACCTGCGCATCCGCGTCGCCCCGCCGGAGGCCTACCGCGCCGCCAACGTCGACTACAACCCGGTTCTTCCCACCACCCGCGCGACGCTGCAGAAGCGTCCCGACGGGCGTCTCTACGTCCGCCTGGTGAGCGATCGCGGCGTGCAGGAGCCCTTCGTCGACGTGATCCTCGAGATTTCCTGGGCCACCGGCCGCCTGGTCCGCGAATACACGTTGCTGTTCGATCCGCCGGCCGCGCAGCGCGCGCCCGCCACCCAGGCGCAAACCGGAACGACGACCGCGCCGGTGATTTCCGCCGCGCCGCCTGCCGTCACGCCGCTGCCGCCGACCACGTCTCCGTCGCCGGCCGCCCTGGCGCGCGAGCAACGTGAAGCGCAGCGGGAAGCCGCGCGACAGGCAGAGCGCGAGCGCCGCGAAGCCGCCAAGGCCGCCGCCCCATCGCGGCCGAAGGACGAGTCGAGCCAGCCTGCGCGCGCGGCCGGCGCCGGCGTCGACGAATACCGGGTCCAGTCGGGCGACACGCTCTCGAAGATCGCCGGCCGCACCCAGCGCCCCGGCGTCTCGCTCGACCAGATGCTGGTGGCGCTGTTCCGCGCCAATCCGAGCGCCTTCGCCGGCGACAACATGAACCGCCTGAAGGCCGGCGTCGTCCTCTCGGTGCCTTCGGCGGACGCGGCCCAGGCCGTTGGCACCGCCGATGCGCGCAAGACGATCGTCGCGCAGAGCGCCGATTTCGGCGCCTACCGGCAAAAGCTCGCCGGCTCGACGCTCGTGCCGAAGGCCGAGCCGAGCACCCGCCAGGCGACGGGCAAGGTCCAGGCCACGGTCGAGGACAAGAAGGCCGCTGCCGCGCCTACGCCCGACAAGCTGACCCTGAGCAAGGGCAGCGCCGCGGCCAAGCCGGGCAGCGCCGAGGACAAGCTCGCCAAGGAGAAGGAACGACAGGCCGCCGAAGCGCGCGTCGCCGAGCTCAACAAGAACCTGGCCGATCTGAAGAAGATCCAGGGCGGCGCGACCGCGCCCCCAGCCGCCGCGCCGGCGGCACCGCCGGCCGTGGCGCCCGCCGCATCGGTGGCGCGTCCCGCTGCGGCTCCGGCCCCTGCGCCCGCACCTGCGCCGGCACCTGCTCCTGCCCCGGCACCTACGCCGGTCGTCGTGGCCGCGGCGCCGACGCCTGCGGCGACGCCGATTGCGGTCCCGGCGTCTGCGCCCAGCCCGGCAGCGCCGGCCTCGGTCTCCGCCGCGATCGGTTCCACCCCGCCCGGAATGGCGCCGTCCGCCGCTGCCTCGACCGCCGTGGTAGCCCGGTCGCCCGTCGCCAGCGCCGTCGCCGCCTCGCGCCCGGCGGTTCGTCCCGTCGTCAAGCCCGCTCCGGTCGTCGAGACCAGCTGGGTCGATACGCTGCTCGCCAATCCGCTCTACGCCCTGGGCGGGCTGCTTGCCGTGGCGCTCGCCGCCTTCGGCCTCTACCGCTTCTCGCAGCGCTCGAAGAAGGACAGCGGCGAAACCTCGTTCCTCGAGAGCCGCCTGCAGCCCGATTCGTTCTTCGGCGCCAGCGGCGGCCAGCGCATCGACACGCGCGATGCCGGCGGCAGCTCGTCGTCGATGACCTATTCGCTGTCGCAGCTCGACGCGATCGGCGACGTCGACCCGGTCGCCGAGGCTGACGTGTACCTGGCCTACGGCCGTGACCTGCAGGCCGAGGAGATCCTGAAGGAGGCGATGCGCAGCAATCCGGAGCGCCTCGCGATCCGCAGCAAGCTGCTCGAGGTCTACGCCAAGCGGCGCGACATCAAGGGCTTCGAGCTGCTCGCCACCCAGCTCTTCGCGCTGACCCGCGGCGAGGGCGAGGAGTGGACCAAGGCCCAGGATCTCGGCTCGCAGATC
>JANMCC010000055.1:0-1983 GCA_031360885.1 Burkholderiales bacterium
GGCGCGAAGTAGCCGGCCGGCGCAACCGTCCTCCGCTCAGCGTCTCGTTTCGAAGGGCGCCCGGCGCAGGTCGAGCGCCGGATTGCGGTCGAAGAAGTTCGCCGGCTTGAGCTCGAACGACAGCTTCTCGCCCGAGAGCACGGGCCAATCCTCGGCTTGGGTCACGTGGTGGTGGCCGATCGTCAGCCAGAGGACGATGTCGCGGTTGACGAGCGACTGGTTGTTGGCCACGTACTGCGGCAGCCCCGGGGCGCCCGGATTCTGGTTCGGCGTGTCCCCGGCGGCGTAGCGCTCGTCGGCATCGAACGCCGTGATCCACAGGTTGTGGCCGATGAAGCCGGCGCGCCGGTAGTCGGCCGGGTCGAGCAGCGGCTCGACGCTGCTGTGCGAATGCAGGACGTAGCCGACCCGCTCGCCGAGGGCGTTGCGGCGGCCGTCGTTGACGACCTTCCACTGGTCGTGGCCGTGATCGAGCTGGCCCTCGCTCTCGCTCGCGAGCGTCCGCTCGTTGACGGTCCAAATGCTCTTGCGCGGACCCGCCGCCGGCCGCTGCTTCAGCTCGCCGAGGACGAAGGTGTTGTTCTGGCCGTCGATGTCGAGGTCGAGGCGGAAGTTGAAGTGGTGGCTGTGGAACGGCGCGACCAGCTCGGCCGCCACCGGCGTCCCGAACCGCGCGCCGCTGCCGCTGCGCGACGCAGCGGCGGCGCCGACGGCCTTGGGCGCATCGATGCCGGTAAGGCCGACCTCGACCCGCATCGCACCGCTCTGGGTGAAGATCCAGTCGAGCAGGTAGTCGTAGTTGCCGACCTGGGCGATGCTGCGCACCACCAGCTCGACCTCCGCCCGGCCCTCGTACGCGCCGCCGGCGAACAGCTCGTAGTGGCGCCAGGCGGGGTTGCCGGTGAGCCGCTCGAACACGCCAACGACCCGCGGCAGCGGCAGCGGCACGACCGGCACGCTCGGATCGGGAATCGCCGCGGCGACCAGGGCATCGAGCAGGACCGCGTTCTCCGGCACGTCGAGCCCCAGGGTCAGGGGCGAAGCCAGCAGGCCGAAGCCGAACTCGCCGGCATCCATGTAGGTGCGGTAATACCAGTTCGGACCCGGGTCCTGGTAGGGGACGAAGATCTCGGCCAATGAGCCCTGGTACATCACCTGGCGCCGGTCGTTGGTGACGAGCGAGATCACCGGCCCGGCGCGCTTCTCGAAGCGGGCGTGGAAGCGCCACTTCTGCCATTCGATGAAGTTGCCGTCGAAGCGGACGTTCGTGCCCAGCGGCTGGCTGATGCGGATCGGCCGCAGCTCCGGGCGAAGCCCGATGCTCGCGCCGACGCTCGCCTCGTCGAAGTTGTGGTTCGCCGAGGGAACGGGCACGACGCCGCTGTCGAGGAGCTTGACGATCCGCCGCTCGTCGAGATCGATGATCGCCTGCAGCCCCTCGATCGGCCGGGCGTAGAGGTTGATGCCTGCGCCTTCGGTGTAGTACATCTGCGCCTTGACGATCCGGCGCGCCTCCTCGGGCAGGCCGAACGAGCCCGGCGTCAGCGGCGTGACGAACACCTTCTGCAGCTGCTGCGCGCTGCTGATGCCGCGCAGGGCCAACGCGGCCAGGAAGGCCGGGTCCTGGAACGCGAACGAGAAGTCGCTCACCTCGGTGATCGTCAGGCCGAGCTGGCCTTCGCTCGGCGGAATCAGCACGGGCGGCGTGAACGTGCCGACACCGAGGTTGACGACCGTCTTGAAGCTGCGCTTGTTCTGCCGGTAGAAGACCGTGGCCATCCGGTTCGCGGCCGCCGCGCCGCGGCGGGCGGCGAGAACCTCGTTCTTGGTCGGCTCGCGCAGCTCGATGCTCTGGAACACGGCCCCGGGCTGCGCCGCCCTCCCCTGCAGCAGCAGGTTCGCGGCGGCGAGCATCTCGTCGGCGGTGAGGGGGTCCATCGGGTGATTCACGGCGGCGCCGGCGTTCGGCCCCGCCAGGAGGAC
>JANMCC010000074.1:0-8017 GCA_031360885.1 Burkholderiales bacterium
GTGGGCGGTGTTGATCGTGATGCCGCGCGCCTTCTCTTCGGGCGCCGCGTCGATCTGGTCGTACGCCTTGGCTTCGCCGCCGAACAGCTTGCTCAGAACCGTCGTGATCGCCGCCGTCAGCGTCGTCTTGCCATGGTCCACGTGGCCAATCGTCCCCACGTTCACGTGCGGCTTGGTCCGCTCGAATTTGCTCTTTGCCATTTAGAACTCCAACAACTTCAACAGGACAGCGGGCTTGCCTTGCAAGCCCTTCAAGGTTGCCTTCTTCACTCACGCACTTGGTGCCCATGGCGCGGATCGAACGCGCGACCTCTCCCTTACCAAGGGAGTGCTCTACAACTGAGCCACATGGGCTTTCCGAACCGGCGCCCAGCGGCGCCTGCCCAGTCGACCTTCAGTTTGAAAAAGGCTCCGCGCGCATTGCGCGAAACCCTTGTCGAACTGGAGCGGGAGACGGGAATCGAACCCGCGTCATTAGCTTGGAAGGCTAGGGTTCTACCATTGAACTACTCCCGCTCGGGAGCCCCGCCGCGCCGCTCTTGCGAACAGTAGCGCGCGAGGAAACTTGAAGCGAAAGAACAGCAGTTTGTCGTGGTGGAGGAGGCTGGATTCGAACCAGCGTAGGCGTAAGCCAACAGATTTACAGTCTGCCCCCTTTAGCCACTCGGGCACCCCTCCGAGACGAACCGGTGACTATAGCACGCGACAGCACTATCGTCCGATGGCCCACCAGTCGACGAGGTCGGCGGTGGCCTCGAAATGGCTCCCCTCGGCCATGAAGGTTCGCTGGAAATCGTAGGAGGGGTGGCGCGTCGCCAGGGCAGGTGCGGGACCGGGAGCCGCCGCGGTCCAGAAGGCCTGCGCCTTGGCGCCCCACAGAAGGAAGGTCGGCGGAGATTCCCTCCTTGATAGCACTTGAATTATTTCGATAGTGAGCACCTGCCAACCGCACTCCACGTGGCTACCGGTGGCGCCCACTTCGACCGTCAGCACCGGGTTGAGCAGCAGCACGCCGCAGCGCGCCCAGGCGTCGAGCTTCCAGACCTCGGGGGGCTGGAAATCGCCGGGACGATCGGCGGCGAGCACCTCGAACACGCGCGCCAGCGAGCGCGGCCGGCCTTTGCCTGCGGAGAAGGCCAGCCCGTCGGCGTGGCCGGCGGTCGGATACGGGTCCTGGCCGATGACGACCACCTTGACCTCCTCGGGCGCGACCAGCCGCAGCGCGCGATACGGATCGTCGGGGGCGATCGGCCGGTCGCCCGAGACCGCCTCGATCCGGCTTCGGACCGCGTCCAGCCGCTCCCGCGTCCAGCCCGGCAGCACGGCGGCCCACGCCGGCGGCAGCGACGCGAACGCCGCCTCGAGCTCGCTGGCCTTCATCCGAGCAGCGTGGCGAGCGCCGCACCCGGGTCGGGAGCACGCATGAACGCCTCGCCGACGAGGAAGGCGTGCACGCCCGCGCCGCGCAGCCGCGCGATGTCGGCCGGCGCATGGATGCCGCTTTCGCTCACCACCAGCCGCTCCGCGGGCACCCGCGGCATCATCGCCAGTGTCGTCTCGAGCGACACCTCGAAGCTGCGCAGGTTGCGGTTGTTGATGCCGACGAGCGGCGTCCGCAGCTTCAAGGCGCGCTCGAGCTCGGCGTCGTCGTGCACCTCGACCAGCACCGCCATGCCGAGCGCGGTGGCGGTCGCCTCGAACTCGACGAGCTCGGCGTCGCCCAGGATCGCGGCGATCAGGAGGATGCAGTCGGCCCCCATCGCCCGCGCCTCGAACAACTGATACGCGTCGATCATGAAATCCTTGCGCAGCACCGGCAGCGAACACGCCGCACGCGCCGCCTCGAGCGCCGCGCGCGAGCCCTGGAAGAAGCGCTCGTCGGTGAGCACGCTCAGCGCCGCCGCGCCATGCTTCTCGTAGCTGGCCGCGATCTCGGCCGGCCGGAAGTCGGAGCGCAGCACGCCCTTGCTCGGGCTCGCCTTCTTCACCTCGGCGATCACCGCGGCGCCGCGCTCCGCGACCCTGCGGCGCAGCCCGTCGACGAAGTCGCGCTGCCCGCCGCGCGCCTCGGCCTCGCGGCGCAGCGACGGCAGGTCGCGGCTCGCCCGCGCCGCCGCCACTTCCTCGCGCTTGACCGCGACGATTTTCTGCAGGATGTCGCTCACCCGATCAGCTCCGCGGCTTGCTGGCGAAGGCGAGGAACTCGTCGAGCTTGGCCCGCGCCCGGCCGTCGGCGATCGCCTTCCTCGACAGGGCGACGCCGTCGGCGATGCTCGCGGCGACGTTCGCCGCGTAGAGCGCCGCGCCGGCGTTGAAGACGACGATGTCGCGCGCCGGCCCCGGCTCGTCGGCGAGCACCGCCTCGAGCATCGCCTTCGACTGCGCCGGCGTCTCCACCCTGAGCGCACGATTGCTCGCCATGGTGAAGCCGAAATCCTCGGGATGGATCTCGTACTCCTGGATGCCGCCGTCCTTGAGCTCGCCGACCATGGTGGCTGCGCCCAGCGACACCTCGTCCATGCCGTCGCGGCCGTAGACGACCACCGCGTGCTCGGCACCGAGCCGCTGCAGCGCCCGCACCTGGATGCCGACCAGGTCCGGATGGAACACGCCCATCAGGATGTTCGGCGCGTCGGCCGGGTTGGTGAGCGGCCCCAGGATGTTGAAGATCGTGCGCACGCCGAGCTCGCGCCGAACCGGAGCGACGTTCTTCATCGCCGGGTGATGGTTGGGCGCGAACATGAAGCCGATGCCGGTCGCCTCGATCGAGGCGGCGACCTCGGCCGGCGTCAGGTTCAGCGGCAGTCCGAGCGCTTCCAGCACGTCGGCGCTCCCCGACTTGCTGCTGACGCTGCGGTTGCCGTGCTTGCTAACGCGCGCGCCGCAGGCGGCAGCGACGAACATGCTGCAGGTCGAGATGTTGAAGGTGTGCGAGCCGTCGCCGCCGGTGCCGACGATGTCGACCAGGTGGGTGCGGTCCTTGACCTCCACCTTCGACGAGAACTCGCGCATCACCTGCGCCGCGGCGGTGATCTCGCCGATCGTCTCCTTCTTGACGCGCAGGCCCACCAGCACCGCCGCCATCATCACCGGCGACATCTCGCCGCTCATGATGCGCCGCACCAGCGAGAGCATCTCGTCGTGGAAGATCTCGCGGTGCTCGATGGTTCGCGCGAGGGCGTCGGTGTTGGTGATCGGCATGAAGCCCTCCGCGATCGATTCAGTGAACAAGGTAGTCGCGCATCGCGGCGACGGCGCGGTCCACGCCCTCGGCATTGACGTCGAGGTGGGTGACGAAGCGCAGGCGATAGAGGCCAGTCGCCAGCACGCCGCGCGCCTTCAGGTGTTCCATCAGGCCCGCCGCGCGCTCGCCCTGCAGGTCGGCGAAGAGGATGTTGGTCTGCGGCGTCTCGACCGTCAGGCCGGGCAGGCCTTCGAGGCCCGCGGCGAGACGCGCTGCCAGCGCGTGGTCCTGCGCGAGCCGCTCGACATGGTGGTCGAGCGCGTACAGCGCCGCCGCCGCGACCACGCCCGCCTGCCGCATGCCGCCGCCGACCATCTTGCGCCAGCGGTGTGCCGCGGCGATGAATTCCTTCGAGCCGACCAGCGCCGAGCCGACCGGCGCGCCCAGGCCCTTGGAGAAGCAGACCGAGACGCTGTCGAACGGGGCGGCGATCTCGCTCGCCGGCACGCCGAGCTTGACCGCGGCGTTGAACAGGCGCGCGCCGTCGAGGTGCGTCGCCAGGCCGCGGCGCCGCGCCAGGGCGGTGGCGGCCTGAAGGTAGTCGATCGGCAACACCTTGCCGCCGATCGTGTTCTCGAGGCAGAGCAGCCGGCTCTTGGCGAAGTGCGCGTCGTCCGGCTTGATCGCCGCCTCGATCCGCTCGAGCGCGAGCCGGCCGTCGGCCTCGTGCTCGAGCGGCTGCGGCTGCACGCTGCCGAGCACCGCGGCGCCGCCGCCTTCCCAGCGGTAGGTGTGCGCCATCTGGCCGACGATGTATTCGTCGCCGCGGCCGCAGTGGCTCATGATCGCCACCAGGTTGCTCTGCGTGCCGCTGGCGACGTAGAGCGCCGCCTCCTTGCCGAGCATCGCGGCGATCTTCTCCAGCAGCGCATTGACGCTCGGGTCGTCGCCGAAGACGTCGTCGCCGACCGGCGCGGTCGCCATGTGGGCGCGCATCGCCGGGGTCGGGCGGGTCACCGTGTCGCTGCGAAGGTCGACCATGTTCATGGCAGGGCGTCCAGAAAATTCTTGAGCATCGCGTGACCGTGCTCGGTGAGGATGGATTCCGGGTGGAACTGCACGCCCTCGAGCGGCGTGCGGCTGCCGGCGAGCGCCCGATGGCGAACGCCCATGATCTCACCGTCGCTCGCGGTCGAGGTCACGTCCAGCGCTGCCGGCAGGCTTGCCCGCTCGATCGCCAGCGAGTGGTAGCGCACCACCGAAATGCGAGCCGGCAACGCGGCGTAGATGCCACGGCCGTCGTGCGCCACCTCGTCGATCTTGCCGTGCATCAGCCGCGCCGCCCGCACCACCTTGCCGCCGAGCGCCGCGCCGATCGCCTGGTGGCCGAGGCAGACGCCGAGGATCGGCAGCTTGCCCGCGAGCTCCCGGATCGCCGCCACGCACACGCCCGCCTCGGCCGGCGTGCACGGGCCGGGCGAGAGCACGAGCGCGGTGGGCGCGAGCGCGGCGATGCCGGCGACGTCGATCTCGTCGTTGCGCAGCACCTGCACCTCGGCGCCGAGCTCGCCGAAGTACTGCACCAGGTTGAAGGTGAAGCTGTCGTAGTTGTCGATCATGAGGAGCTTCATGTCAGAACCCCTCCTCGACCAGTTCCGCCGCGCGGATCAGCGCCCGCGCCTTGGCCTCGGTTTCCTGCCATTCGAGCTCGGGCACCGAGTCGGCGACGACCCCCGCCGCCGCCTGCACGTACAGCACCTGGTCCTTGACGATGCCGGTGCGGATCGCGATCGCCACGTCCATGTCGCCGGCGAAGCTGAGGTAGCCGCAGGCGCCGCCGTAGAGGCCGCGCTTCACGGGCTCGAGCTCGTCGATGATCTCCATCGCCCGGATCTTCGGCGCGCCGGTGAGGGTGCCCGCCGGGAAGGTCGCGCGCAGCACGTCGAGGTTCGTCATCCCTTCTTTCCGCAGGCCCTCGACGTTGCTGACGATGTGCATCACGTGCGAGTAGCGCTCGACGGCGAACGCCTCGGTGACCTTGACGCTGCCGGTCCGCGCGATCCGGCCGATGTCGTTTCGCGCCAGGTCGATCAGCATCAGGTGCTCGGCGCGCTCCTTCGGGTCGCCCACCAGCTCGGCCTCGAGCGCCTTGTCCTGCTCGGGCGTCGCGCCGCGCGGCCGCGTTCCCGCGAGCGGCCGGATCGTCACCTTGTCGCCGGCCGGCGTGTGCTCCTGCCGTACCAGGATCTCGGGCGAGGCGCCGATGACCTGGAACTCGCCGAAGTCGTAGAAGAACATGTAGGGCGAAGGATTCAGCGAGCGCAACGCCCGGTACAGGCTCAGCGGCGACTCGGTGTAGCGCTTCTTCAGCCGCTGCCCGATCTGCACCTGCATCATGTCGCCGGCGGCAACGTAATCCTTGGCGCGGTGTACCGCCTCCAGGTAGTCGGCCTTGGCGAACTCGCGCTCCACCGGCAGGGCGGGGCCGCGCCGCACCGCCGGCGCGGTGACGCCGGTGTTCAGCTTGTCGGTCAGCTCGGCGAGGCGGCGGCGCGCCCGGAACCACGCCTCGGGCAGGGTCGGATCGGCATAGACGATCAGGTAGAGGCGCCCCGACAGGTTGTCGATGACGGCCAGCTCCTCGCATTGCAGCAGCAGGATGTCGGGCGTGTCGATGCCGCCTTCCTTCCAGGTCTTCGCCAGCCGCGGCTCGATGTAGCGCACCGTGTCGTAACCGAAGTAGCCCGCCAGGCCCCCGCAGAAGCGCGGCAGCCCGGGCCGCAGCGCCACCCGGAAGCGCGCCTGCCATTCGGCGATGAAGTCGAGCGGGTTGCCCTCGTCGGTCTCGACGACGACGCCGTCGGTCACGACCTCGGTGCGAAAGCCGCTGGCGCGCAGCAGCGTCTTCGCCGGCAGGCCGATGAACGAGTAGCGGCCGAAGCGCTCGCCGCCCACTACCGACTCCAGCAGGAAGCTCGAGCCGGCGTGCTCCGTGCCCACCAGCTTCAGGTAGAGCGACAGCGGCGTCTCGAGGTCGGCGAACGCTTCGGCGATCAGCGGAATGCGGTTGAAGCCCTGCTGCGCAAGGCTCTTGAATTCGATTTCGGTCATGGTCGTCGCCCCCGGCGGCGAAGCACGGGGCCTGGGGGTCAGCCGCCGGCCGGAGGCGGGGCGGAGATCATCGGGGCGGGGAATCGGCGGGTCGCGGGACCCGCCCTGCTCGGCCGGCGGCCGCGGCGTGCGGCACCGGGGCCGCGATCAGCGGCGGCCAGCGCTCGGGCAGCGGCGCCAGGGCCAGGCTCCCCGGTCCGCGGACCTGACGGCAAACGACAGCGATGTGACCATCGCAAAAGTGTAGCAGCGGGAATCCGTCTCTATCCAGGCGTTCGCGGCCGCCGAGACCGGGGCGGGAGTCATCCTCCTCGATCGCCAAGCTCGTCCGCTTCCTGCCGGCGCTGCGCTGAGGGAGCGCGCCGGCTCGACCCGGCTCAGGCCGAGGTGACCGGAATCCCCCGGAACTGACCCGCCACCGCCGGCCCGCTCGGGCGCGGGTAGCGCTCCGGATCGAAGCGGTTGAGCAGCTCCTTTTCGCGTGCCCGGGCGATCGTCAGGCTGGCGAGCTTGACGTGGCCGTAACCGCGAATCGAGCCCGGCACATTGGCGATCGCCACCGCCACTGCCGCCTTCTCCGGCGCGAGGCCGGCCAGCAGCTCGGCCACCCGCGCTTCGTACTCGGCGATCAGCTGGCGCTCGAGCTTGCGTTCTTCCGTGCGGCCGAACGGATCGAACGCCGTGCCACGCAGCACCTTGCCGCGCCGCAGCAGCTTGAGCAGCGGGAACATCCACGGCCCGAAACGGCGCTTCTTCGGCAGCGCCGCGCGGCCCTCGCCCCTGGCCTTCACCAGCGCCGGGGGCGCCATGTAGAACTCGAGCGTCGGCTGGCCTTCGAACTGCTCGGCCAGGCGCTTCTCGAACTCGCCGTCGGTGTAGAGGCGGGCGACCTCGTACTCGTCCTTGTAGGCCATGAGCTTGCGCAGCTGGGTCGCGACGGCGCGTGTCAGCGGCAGATCGCCTGCCGCGCCGCTCACCAACTGCTCGCGGGCGCGAACGGCCCCGAGCTGGCGCCGATAGCGCTCGGCGTAGGCCGGCCCCTGGTAGTCGACGAGGAAGCGCGCCGAACGCTCGACCAGCTCGTCGACCGTCTCCGCGTTCCGCGACGCCGGGTCGGGCTCGTGCAGCAACTCGCGGCAGGCGACCGGGTCGGCGGCGGCGAGCCGGCCGAGCGAGAACGCCGCCTTGTTGCTCTCGACCGCGACGCCGTTCAGCTCGATCGCCCTCTGCATCGCCGCCAGCCCCACCGGCACGAGGCCGCGCTGCCACGCGTAGCCCATGGCGACGATGTTCGAGACGATGGTGTCGCCGAGAAAGTCTTCGGCGAGCGTCTGCGCGTCCATCGTCTCGACGCGATCGGCGCCGGCGGCGAACTCGAGCTTCTCGAGCAGGGCCTCGACCTTCAGGCTCGCATCGGGATTCGAGAGCGATTCGGCGACCGGGATCTCGTGCGTGTTGGCGAGGACGCGCGTTCTGCCGCGACGCACCGTCTGCAGCGCGTCGGCCGAAGCGGCGACGACGATGTCGCAGGCGAGCACCGCATCGGCCTGCTGCGCGTCGATGCGCACCTGGTTCAACGCCGCCGGATCCCTGGCGAGGCGCACGAACGAGAGCACCGAGCCGCCCTTCTGCGCGAAGCCCATGAAGTCGAGCACGCTCGCGGCATGGCCCTCGAGGTGCGCCGCCATCGCGATCACCGCGCCGACGGTGACGACGCCGGTG
>JANMCC010000082.1:0-6070 GCA_031360885.1 Burkholderiales bacterium
CGCCGATCGCGCCACCGAAGAGCGCTGGACGCCGCAGCGCATCGTCCACGACGTGCGCCGGGTGATGCCGGCCGACGGCATCGTCGCCCTCGACAACGGCATGTACAAGATCTGGTTCGCGCGCAACTACCGCACCCGCGCTGCCAACACCCTGCTGCTCGACAACGCGCTGGCGACGATGGGCGCCGGCCTGCCCTCGGCCATCATGGCGGCGATGCTGTACCCGAAGCGGCGCGTGCTCGCGGTGTGCGGCGACGGCGGCTTCATGATGAACAGCCAGGAGATGGAGACCGCGGTGCGCAGGAAGCTCGACCTCGTGGTGCTGGTGCTCGTCGACAGCGCCTTCGGCATGATCCGCTGGAAGCAGGCGGTCGACGGCTTCGCCGACTTCGGCATGACCTTCGGCAACCCCGACTTCGCGCTCTACGCCGAGGCTTACGGCGCGCACGGCCACCACGTCACCGAGATCGGCGAATTCGCGCCGACCCTGGAGGCGGCATTCCGCACCGGTGGCGTGCACCTGGTGGCGGTGCCGATCGACTACTCGGAGAACAAGCGGGTGCTCGTCGACGAGCTTCGCGGCCGGGCGCCGGTGAACCCATGACACACGCCGCTCGCCGGCGCAACGCCGATGAAACAGGCACCGCCGGACAAGACCCTTTCGATTCCCGGCCGTGCGCTGCGCGCTCGCCCTCGTCGTCGCCCTCGCTGCCGGCGCCGTATCCACATCGGCAACCGGCACGGCCAGCCGGCCGAGGCGGGTGCGGCCGCGGAGCCCGTGGCTACATGATCTCCCGAACGAGCCTCTCGATCTCCTTGTTGCTTGCGGCAAGGGCCTTCAGCGACTTGTCGTCGCCGGCGAAGTAGGCCGCGGCGAGCAGCTTCTCGCCCACGGCGGCGGCGATCTTCCCGCCGGCCTCGCCGTACCACCCCTTCTTGCCACTCTCGTTCTTGAAGTAGTTGGTGTACTTGAAGTAGTCGTCGGCCCGATCCGCGTACTTGGAGTTCCACACCTTCTTGGTGAAGTACTCAGTCACGCACTCGTCGAACTTCCACGAGAGCGCCTGGTCGGTCTTGAAGTAGAGGTCGTTGACGAAGCCTTTCGACGAAGCGTGGTGCGACTCGTGCAGCATCACGGCGTTGATCGCGTCGTAGTCGGGCTCGGTGCCGTTCCCGCCCATCTTCGGGTTGGCGTACTCCTCGGCATTGACGTAGACCGTCCGCTTCGGATCCTTGCCCGGAACGATGGTCACCATGGCCGGTGCCATGTCGAGGGCCATCTGCCTGTGGTCGCCGTTCTTGGCCGGGTTGAAAGGGCCGTCCTCCTTCTCGTCCCAGACCTGCGCCTTGACATAGGCGGAGCCGATGCCCACCTTGTCGAGCACGGCGACGCTGATGCCGTCCATCGTCGTCGGCAGCTGGCCGTCGAACAGCTCGCTGTGCACGTCGAGCATCTCGCGGAACAGCTCCTCGGTGACGATCTTCTCGGCCTTCCAGGTCGGCGGGATGTCGCGGCGCAAGGGGGTGGAAGGGGTCGGGTAGGGCACCTTCAGCTTCGGCTTGGCCTTCACCGGCGGCTCGACCTTCGGCGCCTCCCCCTTGGGCGCTTCGCCCTTGGGCTGCACCTTGCCGCCCTTGGGCCGCTGCGCCACCTCCATGTTCTCGATCAGCCGTTCCAGCGGCGCCAGCGCGTTCACGAGCGGGTCGGCGTGCGAGCGCGCGAGCTGGCTGGTCGTCCTGACCTGGAAGGTGGTGAACAGCGCCTTGCGGGCGCTGTCGCGCACCTCGATCAGGTCGGCGAGGTCGTCGCTGTCGTTGCAGCCCTGCACGTGGCCGAGGTGGATGTCGAGCAGGGCGACGGCGTCCTTCTCGTCGGTCATGCCACTGGGCGAGCTGCCGATGGCTTCGAGGACTTCGCGGACTTTGGACTTTTCAACCATGGCGGGTGTCTTTCGAATCGGTGTGTCTGGTGGGCGGAGATCAGGCCATCAGGCTGCGCATGCGCTCCAGCGGAATCAGCAGCGGCGTGCGCACGTCGGAGGCGAGCTCGCAGACGTCGTTGACCACGTCGTCGGAGCTCAGCCACTTGCGCAGCTCGTTCACCTGCTGCAGCGTCGCCGGCTCGGCGGTGATGTTCTTCATCACGGCCTGGATCTCGAGAATCGCCCGGGTGGCGCTGGCGTGCTTGGAGGCGGCGATCTTGCCGGCCACGTCCTTCAGCGAGGCTACGGCCTTGGCGCGGCGGACCTTCCAGTCGTCCATCGCCTTGGCCAGCTCGGCCTTCTTCGCTTCGGCGTCGTTGCCGCCGGTCTTCGCGGCCGGGGTCGCGGACTCCTCCTCCGACTCGCCCTCCTCGCCCTCGAGCGCCTCGCCCAGGCCGCCCTCTTCCAGCAGGGCCTCGATCTCGTCGAGCTCGCCGAGCGCGGCGTCGTACTTGCTCGCCTTGGCGTTCTGCGCGCTGCTCGCCATCAGCGCCTTGATCTTCGCGCCCACCGGCTGGGCCATCGCCTTCCTGATCGCCTCGGCCAGCGCGCCGAGCCGCTCCTGGTACTCCTGCGCGGCGTCTTCGGCCGAGAGCGCATCGTCCTCGCCGAGCTTCAGCATGTCGTCGGAGAGGTCCTCGCCTTCGGTCTCCTCGGCCACCACGCCGGCGGCATTGCGCAGGCGCATCTTCAGGTTCAGCTTGAAGGTCTTCTTCAGCCAGATCTGCAGCTTCTTGACGACGCTGCCGCTCAGCTTGTCGCTCACGAAGGTGAGCGAGTTCTTTTCCCAGAGGAGAAAGGCCTCGGGGTACCTGAGCGTCTTGTAGGGCGCCTCGCCCGGGCACATGGCGATCAGCTGCTTCACCTGCGAGGGGCCGACGGCCACGCCCATCATGAGGGTCGTGCTGAGCTTGCCCTGCACCACGAGAAAGCGCATGGGCCGCCCGGGCGCGCCCGCCGGCTTGGGCTTTCTCAGCAGGGCAATGCTGGCGAGGAGCTTGTTGCGCACGAGCTTGGCCGCCTTGGCGCTCGCGCCGGCGCCGCCAGGCGCGGCGGTGGCCTTGGGCTTCTGCGCGGCCGCCGTGGCCGCGGCCTTGGCGGCGGCCGACTTGCGCGTGGCGACGTAGGTGTCGATGTCGCCGCGGTACTCCTTGGCGGCCTTGTCGATCGCCGTCACCGCCGTCAGCGGCTCCTTCGGGAAGGCCTTGTCCTTCTTCGCCTCGGTCTCGAACTTGGTGAGCGCGGCGACCACGGTCTGCAGCTGCGCGAGCACGGCCTTGACGTTGTCGGCCGTGAAGTCCTTGCCGTCCCAGTCGACGCTTCCGTGCAGCCGGGTCAGCGTCTTCAGCTCGTCCGCGAGCTTGTTGGGCGGCGCCTTGGCGGCCTTCGCCAGCGCGGCCTTCTGCTTTTCCCAGAACGCGGCGCCCAACGCCATCGGAATGTCGACCTGCGCCATGCTCTCCCCGACTGCTTTGAATGGAGGCCGCAGGTTAGGGACGCCTCATGACCGCGTCAATGCGTTGCGTCCCGAGTTCGTGTGAACGATCACGCGGGGCAGACCCGCCCGCTCTAGGGTCGCTGCGTCTGCGCCTGCCGCTTCACCCGCTCTTCGGCCGCGTCTGCACAGGCGGCGCAGCTCAGGGGCCGGCGGGGTGAGGCGTGAGCAGGAGGCCGCACGGTAGCTTGCGGATCACCACAGGCGAAATTCAACCACGTCCGGCGTGCCCTTCGGCCTGCGTGGCGACGCAGTTGCGCCCGGTGCGCTTGGTGCGGTAGAGGCAGGTGTCGGCGCGCAGGATCAGGTCGATCGCGCGGTCGCCGTCCTTGAGCGTGGCCACGCCGAAGCTGCAGGTCAGGGCGCCGGCCGGGCCGAAGTCGGCATGGACGATGGCCAGGCGAAGCTTCTCCGCCATCTGCACCGCGCACGCCAGGTCGAGGTGCGGCGCGAGGATCATGAACTCCTCGCCGCCCCAGCGGCAGAGCGCATCGGTGGCGCGCATGCGCGCGCTCAGCACCCGCGCCACGTCGACCAGCGCCCGGTCGCCCATGAGGTGGCCGTGCTCGTCGTTGACGCGCTTGAAGTGGTCGATGTCGACCATGATCAGCGCCAGCGGCGTGGCGTAGCGAACGCTGCGCGCGATCTCGGCCGCGCACAGCTCGTTGAACTTGCGCCGGTTGAAGAGGCCGGTGAGGGCGTCGAGGTGCGCGTCGTGCGCGAGCGCGCAGGCGAGCTCGTGGCACTCGCGCTGCTTTTCGGCGAGCAGGGTGCGGGTCAGCTCGAGCTGGCGCGTCGCCTCTTCCAGGCGCTCGGCCATCGACGCCGCTTCGGCCGTGGTCGAAGGCAGCTGGTCGAGCGCACGCTTGCGCTCGTTCGGCACCAGGCTCAGCATCGTTGGCATCTCATCGCTCGCATGGCGAAAACATACGCCGGCGACCCCGGCGCGCCCCTACTGCACATGCAGTAGGGGGCTGGTTCCCCTCCTGGCCGTGATGCGCCGCACGAAGGGGACGGTGCGGCAAACCGATTGTGCGCTTCCGCTACGCCCCGTCGCGTTGCAGGCCCCCCGCCGGAGACACTGCAGCGACCGTCACGTCGGGTCGTACAGCCCGAGCTTAACGGAGTAGGCGGTGATCTCGGCGGCGTTGCGCAGGCCGAGCTTTTCCATCAGTCGCTGGCGGTGGGTGCGCACGGTGAGCGCGCTGATGTCCATCAGGCCGGCGGCAGCGCCTGGCCGGCTTCAAGTGCCCGCGCAGTGTCGACTTCGACGCCGCGCTGCCCAGGCAGCCGACGGGCAAGCTCTACAAGCAGCTGGTGCGGGCGCGCTACTGGTTGCCGTAACGTGCCCAGAGCGCGTCGCGGCGCCCCGGATCGAGGTTGACCCTGCGCAGGTCGCCGTGAACCTGCGGCAGTGCCAGCAGTCGTCTGTCCATGACCCGGAACCACAACGGCGGCACATAGGACAACGGGAACATCCCGAAGTAGCCGCTGGGCAGTTGCGGCAGGTCCGGGAAATGACGCAGGCACTGGTAGCGCCGCGACGGATAGGCATGGTGGTCGCTGTGGCGCTGCAGGTGGAAGGTAACCAGGTTGGTCACCAGATGGTTCGCGTTCCAGGAGTGGTGCGGCTGCGGCGCCTCGTACTCACCGCCGGGCAGGCGCTGGCGCAGCAAGCCGTAGTGCTCGACGTAGTTGGCAGAGGTCAGCTGCCACCAGGCGGCCAGGTTGTGGATCGCGAGAAAGGGAATCATCACCCAGCCGAACGCGATCGCCAGGCCGACCTGCAAAACCGCGGTGATCAGGTAGGACCGCAACATCGTGTTGCCCGGGCTCCAGGCCGAATGTCCGAGGCCCGCCAGGCGCTGCGACTCCAGCGCCCAGGCGCGACGCATGCCGCCGGGTAGCTCGCGCAGCGCGAAGCGGTAGATGCTTTCGCCCATGCGCGCGCTGGCGTGATCTTCGGGCGTCGCTACCCATCGGTGATGGCCGCGGCCGTGCTCTACCGTGAAGTGGCCGTAGGCCGGCACCGCCAGCGCCAGTCGCGCCAGCCACTGTTCGAGCGGGTTGTGCTTGTGGCCCAGCTCGTGCGCGGTGTTCAGCCCCAGCCCGGCATCGGCGCCGGCGATGTAGGCCAGCATCCCGAGCGCCCACCACGACAGATCCTGCGTGCCGGCCCACCAGGCGCAGCCGATCAGCGCTATGTAGTGCAGAGGCACCGTGGCCCAGGTCAGCCAGCGGTAATAGCGGTCGGCATCGAGCTGCGGCACCACCGCCTCGGGCGGGTTGTTCTCGTCTTCGCCGATCAGCGCGTCGAGCAGCGGCAACAGCCCGTAGCTGATCACGAGCGGCAGACCGAGCGCGATTTCCATGCCGCTGAAGCGATGGGCCGCCAGGCCCACGAGCGGCAGCAGCGGCCACACCACCGACATCGCCCAAGCCCAGCGCTTGCCGTCGCGGTAGCTGACCGATCGGCCGTCGGGCGCGGTGGCGGTGTAGGTCTTGGCCATCAGCGGGACGCAGCGGCCACCGGGATCGGAACTCCGAACACGGTCGGAAATGGCGGAAGCCTGGCCGCTTCCGGCATCCGCAG
>JANMCC010000091.1:0-1778 GCA_031360885.1 Burkholderiales bacterium
CGACCGCCGGTGCGCCGGCGTGGCAGCCGCCACCCAATGCCGCCGCTGCCCCCGCGGCGGCGGCCCGGCCCGCGGCCGCGGCCGCACCCAGCGCCGACATCGCCGCGTTGACCGCGGCCTTGCGCGAAGGCCTCGCCGTGCACAACCTGCCGCCGGAATCGCTGGTCCTCACGCCGGCGCTGATGCGCCTGCTCGGCCGCCTGGTCCACGAGGCGACGCGCGGCACGGTCGACCTGCTGGTCGCGCGGGCCGCGCTGAAGCGCGAGATCCGGGCCGAGGTGACGATGATCGTCACCCGCGAGAACAACCCGCTCAAGTTCTCGCCGTCTGCCGAGGTCGCGCTCGGCCACCTGCTCAGCCCGCCGGCGCGCGGCTTCATGGAGTCCGACAAGGCGATGCGCGACGCCTACGACGACCTGCGCGCCCACCAGTTCGGCTTCCTCGCCGGCATGCGCGCGGCGCTCGAGGGCATCCTCAAGCGCTTCGATCCGGCCACGCTCGAAGGCAAGCTGACGCAGAAGTCGCTGCTCTCCTCGATCCTTCCCGGCCAGCGCAAGGCCCAGATGTGGGAAGTGTTCACCCAGTTGTACAGCCAGATCTCGTCCGAAGCTTCGGACGATTTCCATGAACTTTTCGGCAAGGAGTTCCTGCGCGCGTACAACGAATACATCGACCAGCTGGCCAAGGATCGGCCATGATGGCGAAGCGCCGCCGGCGCAGCGGGAGACCCTGATCGTGCAGATGGAACTGGCGACTCTGTCGCGCCGCGGTGGTCGCAACTACAACGAGGACGCCTGCGGCCACTGGCATTCGGACAGCCATCTCTGCTGCGTCGTCGCCGACGGCGCGGGCGGTCACGGCGGCGGCGACAAGGCGTCCAAGCTGGCGGTGCAGTTCATCCTCGGTGCGTTCGCCGCCACGCCGGAAGGCAGCCCGGAGGCGATCGAGCGGATGATCGTTGCGACCAACCGCTCGATCATCCAGCACCGCGCCGACGATCGCGCGCTGCAGAACATGCACAGCACGGTGGTCGCCCTCTTCATCGACTTCGAGGGCCGGACGGGCACCTGGGGCCACTGCGGCGATTCGCGCCTCTACGTCTTTCGCGCCGGCCGCGTGGCCGCGCGCACCCGCGATCACAGCCTGGTCCAGTCGCTGGTCGACGGCGGCATGCTCGCCGCCGAGGACATGCGCTCGCATCCGCAGCGCAGCGAGCTGCTCTCCGCGCTCGGCGTCGGCGAGGAAGACCTGCAGGTCAGCGTCTCGACGCCGCCCTGGCAGGTCGAGGCGGGCGACGTGTTCCTTCTCTGCACCGACGGGATGTGGGAATACGTCGAGGACGGGCAGATGGAAGCCGCGCTGTCGAAGGCCGTCAGCCCGAGCGCGTGGCTGCAGGAGCTCGAACAGAACGTGCTCCAGGGCGCTTCGCACAAGCCGCGCCACGACAACTTCACGGCGCTCGCCGTCTGGGTCAGCCAGCCGGGGTCCTAGGGAAAGGCAGGGAAGACATGTCGTTTCACGTCTGCATGGGTGCCCTGCTGCAGTGCAGCTTCGGCGTCGCCCCGAGCTCGATGGTCGTCCTGCCGGTCAACAAGGTGATGACCTCGTTCATGCCGGCGGCCAACATCATGGACAACAAGCCGATGGTCAACATCATGCCGTTCGGGATGTGCACCTCATTGGCCAACCCATTGGTGGCGGCGGCCACCGCGGCGGCACTTGGCGTGCTGGTGCCCATGCCCTGCATTCCCATGACGAGCGCGCCGTGGATGCCGGGC
>JANMCC010000123.1:0-15099 GCA_031360885.1 Burkholderiales bacterium
GCGGATGCAGTTCGACGAGCTCTCGAAGTTCGGCCGCGAGTTCACGCCGGGCGCGGTGGGCAAGCTCCAGCACTACGCCGGCGAGCGGCCGATCTTCGACCTGTTCTCGATCGACGAGGAGATCGCCAAGGCGCTGCTGCGCCGGGTGGAGCTGAAGTCGGGCGGCTACCTGATCATCGACCAGACCGAGGCGCTGACCACGGTGGACGTGAACACCGGCGGCTTCGTCGGCGCGCGCAACTTCGACGACACGATCTTCAAGACCAACCTCGAGGCCGGCCAGGCGATCGCCCGGCAGCTGCGCCTGCGCAACCTCGGCGGCATCATCATCATCGACTTCATCGACATGACGCGCGAGGAGCACCGCGCGGCGGTGCTGGGCGAGCTGAAGAAGCAGCTCGGCCGCGACCGAACCAAGGTCACCGTGAGCGGCTTCACCCAGCTCGGCCTGGTGGAGATGACGCGGAAGCGCACCCGCGAGTCGCTCGCCCACATGCTGTGCGAGCCGTGCCCCACTTGCGCCGGCCGCGGCGAGGTGAAGACCGCGCGCAGCGTCTGCCACGACATCCTGCGCGAGATCCTGCGCGAGGCACGCCAGTTCAATCCCAAGGAGTTCCGGGTCGTCGCCTGCGCGTCGGTGGTGGAGATGCTGCTCGACGAGGAGAGCCAGCACCTGGCGGGCCTCTCGGACTTCATCGGCAAGCCGATCTCGCTGCGGGCGGAGCCGTTCTCCTCGCCGGAGCAGTACGACATCGTCCTGCTGTGAGGGCGGCGGTCATCGTCGACACCAACGTCGTCGTTGCCGGCTTTCCGATCGAGGGCAACGCGTTGCCGGTCGCCGCCATCCTCCAGGGCATGCTGAGCGGCGAGCTGGCGTTCGCCGCCTCGGCGGCCCTGGTGGCCGAATACCGCGAGGTGCTTTGCCGTCCGCCGCTGCAGAAGCTGCACGGACTGACGGACGATGCCTTGCACGCGCTCGTCGACCGGATCGAGCAGCACGCCGACCTCGTCCAGCCGGCCGCCGCCGCGCCCGCGCCCGATCCGGGCGACCAGATGCTGTGGGAGCTGCTCGCGGCCCGCGCCGACCTGATCCTGGTGACGAGCGACAAGGCGCTGCTGCGCGACCGGCCGATGCGAGGCCGGGTCATCACGCCCGAGGCCTGGCTGGCGCTCGCCTGATGTTCTCCATCCTGATCCCGACCTGGAACAACCTGCCGCACCTGCGCCTGTGCGTCGAGAGCATCCGCGCGCACTCGGCCGAGCCGCACCAGGTCGTCGTCCACGTCAACGACGGCAGCGACGGTTCGCTCGACTGGATTCGCGCCCAGGGCATCGAGCACACGGTCTCGCCGACGAACATCGGCATCTGCTACGCGATGAACGAGGCCGCCATGCTGGCGAAGCACGAGCGTCTCGTTTATCTCAACGACGACATGTATTGCCTGCCGGGCTGGGATTCGGCGCTGCAGCGGCGCGCGGCGGCGATGCCCGACGACCTGTACCTGATCTCCGGCACGATGATCGAGCCGCGCGACAGCGGCAACCCGTGCGTGGTGGTCGGCGACTACGGCGATTCGGTCGAGGCCTTCCGCGCCGCCGACCTGCTGCGCGACGCGCCCAGGCTCGCCCGTGCCGACTGGGCCGGCGCCACCTGGCCGCCGACGCTGGTGGTGCGGCGCTGGTGGCATCGGGTCGGCGGCTACAGCACCGAGCTCTCGCCGGGCATGAGCAGCGACAACGACTTCTCGATGAAGCTCTGGCACGCCGGCTGCCGCCGCTTCATCGGCGTCGGCGATTCGCTGGTCTATCACTTCCAGCAGAAGTCGACCGGCAAGGTCGTGAAGAACGACGGCCGGCGGCAGTTCCTCGACAAGTGGGGGATGACGCAGTCGACGTTCGATCGCTTCTACCTGCGTCGGGGTACGGCCCTGCCGGAGGGCGGCGTGCTGGCCGAGCCGGAGGACACGGCGAGCCTTCGCCGCGCACTCTGGCGGGGGCGGATGAAGAAGCGCTTTTCGTAGGCCGCGCCCTCACCCCGGCCCTCTCCCCGAGGGAGAGGGAGTGGTCAGGTCTTCACGGGCTTCGGAACGCGGCCCATCAGGTAGAACTCGTCGTTCGGCCGCATCGAGGTGAAGTTGGCCATCCGGTTCGAGAGGCCGAAGAGGGCGGTGATGCCGGCGATGTCCCAGGCGTCCTCGTCGCTGAAGCCGTGCTCGCGAAGGGCCGCGAAGTCGGCCTCGACCAGCGCCGCCGAGTCGTTGCAGACCTTCATCGCGAAGGCGAGCATCGCCTTCTGCCGCTCGCCGATGTCGGCCTTGCGGTAGTTCACCGCCACCTGGTCGGCGACCAGCGGCTTCTTCTCGTAGATGCGCAGCAGCGCGCCGTGCGCGACCACGCAGTAGAGGCACTGGTTGGCGCCGCTGGTGGCGACGATGATCATCTCCTTCTCGCCCTTGGTCAGGCCCGAGTCGCGCAGCAGCAGCGCGTCGTGATATGCGAAAAAGGCGCGGAACTCGGCCGGCCGGTGGGCGAAGGCGAGGAACACGTTCGGCACGAAGCCGGCCTTCTCCTGCACGGCGAGGATCTGGGTGCGGATGTCCTCGGGCAGGTCGGCGAGCTCGGGCACCGGATAGCGGCTCACGGGGAGGGGCGTGCTCATGGTTCAGCTCCTGAATTGCAGGGCGTGCAGGCGGGCGTAGAGGCCGCCCGCGGCGATCAGCTCGGCGTGCGTGCCCTGCTCGACGATGCGGCCGGCGTCGAGGGCGACGATCCGGCTCGCCCGCTCGATGGTGGAAAGGCGATGCGCGATGACCAGGCTGGTGCGGCCGCGCATCAAGGTCTCGAGCGCCTGCTGCACCAGCCGCTCCGATTCGGAATCGAGCGCCGAGGTCGCCTCGTCGAGGATCAGGATCGGCGCGTCGCGGTAGATGGCCCGGGCGATCGCCAGGCGCTGGCGCTGGCCGCCCGAGAGCTCGCTCGCGTTGTGGCCGACGAGCGTGTCGATGCCTTGCGGCAGGCCCTCGGCGAACTCGAGCAGGTTGGCGGCGCGCAGCGCCTCGCGCACCCGCTCGCGGTCGACCGTCGCACCGAGGGCGACGTTGACGGCGATGCTGTCGTTGAAGAGCGAGACGTCCTGGCTCACCAGCGCCATCTGCCGGCGCAGCGCGGCGACGTTCCATTCGGCGAGCGGCGTGCCGTCGAGCAGCACGCTGCCCGCGCTCGGCTCGAGGAAGCGCGGCAGCAGGTTGACCAGCGTCGACTTGCCGGCGCCCGAGGGGCCGACGAGGGCGACGCTCTCGCCCGGCGCGATCACGAGGCTGATGCGGTCGAGCGCCGGCGTCGCTGCGTCGCCGCGGTAGGCGAGGCTCACGTCGCGCAGTTCGATCCGGCCCTGGGCGCGGCCCGGATCCAAGCTGCCGCTCTGCTCGGGCTGCGTCTCTGCGAGCAGGTCGACGCCGCGCTCCACCGCCGCCAGGCCGCGCGTGATCGGCGCGGCGGCCTCCGAGAGGTGCTTGATCGGCGCGATCAGCTGCAGCAGCGCGGTGATGAAGGCGACGAAGCCGCCGACCGTGGCCTGATCGCGTCCGCTCTGCCAGAGCGCTGCGGTGATCACCGCGGCCAGCGCACACGAGGCCAGCACCTGGGTGAAGGGCGTCATGGTCGCGGCGGCGATCACCGCCTTCAGCGAGACCCGGCGCAGCCGCTCGCTGACCGCACCGAAGCGCGAGGCCTGCGCCTTTCCCGCCGCGTGCAGGCGCACGCTCTTCCAGGCGAGCACGTTCTCCTCGACCACGTAGGCGAGGTCGTCGGTCGCCTTCTGCGCCTCGATGGTGAAACGGTGCAGGCGCCGGCTGTAGTAGCGCATGACGAAGGCCACCGCGGGCAGCATCACCGCCACGACCAGCGTGAGCTGCCAGTTCAGGTAGAGCAGCACCGCGAGCATCGCCACCGTGGTGAGCGAGTCGCGCACCAGGCTCTGCAGGGTGTAGACGAGCTGGTTGGCGCCGTTCTGCACCTCGAAGGTGAGGGTGTTGGTGAGGTTGCTCGCCGTGTTGCGGGAAAAGAGCGCGGGCTCGGCGTCGAGCAGGCGGCCGAACATCACGGTGCGCATCTCGAGCACGCCCCGGTTGGCGGCCCAGGCCATGCCGTACTGGGCGACGAAGCCGGCCGCGCCGCGCAAGACGGTCAGGCCGATCACCGCCAGGGGCACCGACCAGAGCGGCACGCCGCCGAGCTGGAAGCCCTTGTCGAGCAGCCACTTGAGGAGCAGCGGAATCAGCGGCTCGGTCATCGCGCCGATCACCGAACCGGCCAGCGCGATCGCGAAGCCGCGCCGGCTGCTCGCGAAGTACGGCACGATGCGGCGGAGGCGCTCGCGCAGCGGCGACGCGGGGGTCGTCATGGCGGCGATTATCGGGGCTCGCTCCCGGGGCCTCGCCCCTGCGCTGCCTACAATCGCCCCGCCTCAACCCGCCCACCGATGCCCGCCCACTTGCTTTCGGTCATCGTCATCACCAAGGACGAGGCAGCGCGCATCGAAGCCTGCCTCGCCTCGGTGGCCTTCGCCGACGAATGGATCGTGGTCGATTCGGGCAGCAGCGACGACACCTGCGAGCGCGCACGCAAGCTCGGCGCCCAGGTCTTTTCCTTCACCGACTGGCCCGGCTTCGGCGGGCAGAAGCAGCGCGCGCTCGACCGCGCCACAGGCCGCTGGGTCCTCTCGATCGACGCCGACGAGCGGGTCACGCCCGAGCTGGCGACCGGCATCCGCCGGGCCATCGCGGCCGAGGGCGGGCCGGCGGCGTACGAGCTGTCGCGCCTGTCGAGCTTTTGCGGTCGCTGGATCCGCCATGGCGACTGGTATCCGGACCGGGTGCTGCGCCTCTTTCGCCGCGAGCGGGGCCGGTTCTCGCCCGACCGCGTGCACGAGCGCATCGTCGTCGAGGGCGGGCCGCCCGCCCGACTCGAAGGCGAGTTGCTGCACGACACGATGCCGACGCTTGCCGACGCGCTCGCCAAGATGAACCGCTACAGCAGCGAGAGCGCCGAGCAGCGCGCCGCCGCCGGCCAGCGCGGCGGGCTGGGCCAGGCGATCGGCCACGCCATCTGGGCGTTCCTGCGCGGCTACGTCGTCCGCCGCGGCTTCCTCGACGGCGCCGCGGGCTTCGCCCTGGCCACCTATGTCGCGGAAAGCACCTTCTGGCGATACCTGAAAATCGCCGAGCACGCACGCCGATTGCCAACGAAGGGGTGATCTGCGGCGTTCATTGCAGTGAACCAACCGCACTTTTGCGGGTCAGGCCCCTACATGCCCCTAGACAGACGCGTCTTTTGCGCGGCCACGGCCGCTTTTCTCGCCGCCCCGGTGCGTGCGCAATTCAAGGTCGAGATCTCGGGCGTGGGCGCCACCCAGCTGCCGATCGCGATCGCCCGCTTTCGAGACGAGGACCGCAGCGGCCAGTCGCCTTCGGCGATCGTCCGCGCCGATCTCGAGCGCAGCGGCGCGTTCCGCGGCATCGACAACGCGGTCGCCCTCGACCAGACCAGCCAGCCGGCTTGGGGCGAGTGGCGCGCCCGCGGCGCCGACGCCCTGGTGGCTGGCTCGGCCTCGCGCCTGGCCGACGGTCGCTTCGACCTGCGCTTCAAGCTCTGGGACGTGGTCAAGGGCGCCGATCTCGGCGGCCAGAGCGACCCGGTCGAGGCCGCCGAGCTGCGCCTGGCCTCGCACCGCATCGCCGACTTCGTCTACGAGAAGCTGACCGGCGAGAAGGGCGTGTTCTCCACCCGCATCGCCTACGTCACCCGGGCCGGCTCGCGCCACACCCTGCGCGTGGCCGACGCCGACGGCGTGAACGACCAGGTCGCGCTCAACAGCGGCCAGCCGATCATCTCGCCGGCCTGGTCGCCGAACGGCAAGGAGCTTGCCTACGTGTCGTTCGAGAAGCAGAAGGCGGTGGTGTTCGTGCACAACGTCGCCACCGGCGACCGCCGGGCGATCGCCGACTTCCGCGGCTCGAACAGCGCCCCGGCGTGGTCGCCCGACGGCCAGAGCCTGGCGGTCACGCTCTCGCGCGAAGGCGGCTCGCAGCTCTTTCTCATCGGCAAGAACGGCGAGAACCCGCGCCGCCTCGCCAGCAGCCAGGCGATCGACACCGAAGCCGAGTTCTCGCTCGACGGCCGCTGGCTCTACTTCACCAGCGACCGCGGCGGCGGCCCGCAGATCTACCGCATGCCGGCCGGCGGCGGCAACGCCGAGCGCGTCACCTTCTCGGGCAGCTACAACGTCAGCCCGGCGCTGAGCCCCGACGGGCGCACGCTCGCCTACGTGTCGCGCAGCGGCAATGCGTTCCGCCTGCAGACGCTCGATCTCTCGGCGCCGGGCGCGCAGCCGGCGCCGCTTACCGATACGGCTGACGACGAGCATCCGAGCTTCGCGCCGAACGGGCGCCTGCTCGTCTACGCCACCAAGGTACAAGGCCGCAGCGTGTTGATGACCACCACGCTCGATGGCAAGATCAAGGCTCGCCTGCCGTCTGCGACGGCCGATCTGCGCGAGCCGGTGTGGGGCCCCTTCGGGCGATAACGACGGCGGTCTTTCGAGAGCGCGCATTCAGCAAAGGAAACCGAACATGAGATCCACCCATCGAACCCTCCTCGCCCTGGCGGTCGCCGCGGCGCTCTCGGCCTGCTCGAGCGTCAAGCTCGACGACCAGGCGCCGGTCGAATCGCGCAGCGGCGCGGCGGTGGTGCCCGGCAACCAGAACGCGGCCCGCGACGCGGCGGCGAGCTCGCAGACCCGGGTCGCCCCGGTGAGCGCCGCCACCGGCGACATGGCCGGCCTGGGCAACATTCCGCGCGTCGTCTACTTCGACTTCGACAGCTACGTCGTCAAGGACGAGTTCCGCCCGGTGGTCGAGGCCAACGCCAAGGCGCTGAGCACCAGCCCGGCGCGCAAGATGGCGGTGCAGGGCCACACCGACGACCGTGGCAGCAGCGAATACAACCTCGCCCTCGGCCAGCGTCGTGCCGAGGCGGTGGTGAAGTCGCTCACGCTGCTCGGCGTCAAGCCGACCCAGCTCGAGGCCACGAGCTTCGGCAAGGAGCGTCCGGCGGTGCCGGGCGAGAACGAGGAAGCGTGGGCCAAGAACCGCCGCGCCGAGTTGATGGCTGCCCAGTGAGGGCAGGGCTCGCCCTTCTTCGCGGCGCGGGCCTCGCGGCGCTCGCCGCCTTCGCGTTCACCGTCGCGGTGCCGGCCCAGGCCGGCATCTTCGACGACGACGAGGCGCGCCGCGCGATCCTCGACCTGCGCAAGCAGCTCGAGCAGAGCAACGAGCAGGCGCGGGCCCGCCAGGCCGAGCAGATGTCGGTGATGAACGACAGCATCGGCCAGCTCAAGCGCAGCCTGCTCGATCTCAATTCGCAGCTCGAGATGCAGCGCGCCGACAACGCGCGGCTGCGCGGCCAGATCGAGGAGCTGACGCGCAGCGTCGCCGAGCTGCAGAGGAAGCAGACCGACATCCAGCAGGGCGTCGACGACCGCATTCGCAAGATCGAGCCGCAGAAGGTGACCGTCGACGACCGCGAGTTCACGGTCGACCCGGAAGAGAAGCGCCAGTACGACGACGCGCTCGCCGGCTTTCGCAAGGGCGAGTTCGATCGTGCCGCGGGCGGCTTCGCGACGCTGATGAAGCGCTTTCCGGCCACCGGCTACCGCGACTCGGCGTTGTTCTGGATGGGCAACGCGCAGTACGCGCTGCGCCAGTACAAGGAGGCGATCGCGTCGTTCCGCAGCCTGGTCGCCGCATCGCCGCAAAGCCCGCGCGCGCCCGAGGCGCTGCTCGCCATCGCCAACTGCCAGGCCGAGCTGAAGGACCGCGTGGCCGCGCGCAAGACGATCGACGAACTCGTGCGCGCCTATCCGAAGTCGGAGGCCGCGCAGGCCGGCAAGGAACGGCTGGTGTCGCTGAAATGAGCGTGCGGCGCCATGTCATCCTGAACGAAGTGAAGGATCTCGCGGCCGGTCGGGATCCTTCGCCGCGCTCGGGATGACAGTCGTCGCCATCGACGACCCCGATCTCGAACGCCGCTTCGGCGGCCTGCGCCGGCTGTACGGCGACGCTGCCTACCTGCGCATTCGCGCCGCCCGCATCGCCGTGGTTGGCGTCGGCGGCGTCGGCTCATGGACGGCGGAGGCGCTGGCGCGCAGCGGCGTCGCCTCGCTGACCCTGATCGATCTCGATCACGTCGCCGAGTCGAACGTCAACCGCCAGGTGCAGGCGCTCGGCAGCACGCTCGGCATGGCCAAGGTCGAGGCCTTGCGCGCGCGCATCGCCGACATCCATCCGGGCTGCGTGGTCCACGCGGTCGAGGAGTTCGTCGACGCCGCCAACTGGCCGGCCTTGCTGCCGGCTGAGATCGACGCCGTCGTCGATGCCTGCGACCAGGGCCGCGCCAAGGCGGCGATCGCGGCCTGGGCGCTGGCCGGGCGGGTGCCGCTGGTGACGGTGGGCGCGGCGGGCGGCAAGCGCGCGCCCGAGCGGGTGGAGGTCGGCGATCTCGCGGCGGTGACGCACGATCCGGTGCTCGCGTCGCTGCGCCAGCGGCTGCGCAAGTTCCATGGCGCGGCGAAGAGCGGCGAGATCGGCATCGCCTGCGTGTTCTCGCGCGAGCCGATCGTGCTGCCCGCCGGCGGGAGCGAGGGCTGCGACGTCGACGGCACGCTCAACTGCCACGGCTACGGCTCGAGCGTGGGCGTGACCGCGACCTTCGGCCTGGTGGCCGCGACCCGTGCGCTAGAATCCGCCGCGTTCGCGCCCGACCGGCCGAGCGCACCCGCCACCCTATAATCGTGGGCTCGGCGGGTTGTTAGCTCAGTTGGTAGAGCAGCGGACTTTTAATCCGTAGGTCGTGGGTTCGAGCCCCGCACAACCCACACCAAACCCACCGAGAAGCGGCAACGATTTTCGGGCTCTTAGCTCAGTTGGTAGAGCAGCGGACTCTTAATCCGTAGGTCGAGTGTTCGAGTCACTCAGGGCCCACCATAGAAATCAAGGGGTTAGCTCATCCGGGCTAGCCCCTTGGTCCTTCAACGTAGCTACGTTTTGGCTACGTCACAGGTCAGGCCGCGCGTTCTTCTCGCTGATAGAAGCCGGTCGACCCAAGGATTCTTTTCCGTCACTTCGACAGCTTAGGGCGGTCAGAACCGACAGCTTGCGACCCAAAGCGGACGTCGCGGTCACCAATGATCTCTGTGCGCCCCTGAGCCGCCAGGCGCCCGATTGCGATTGCGGCTGCATCTCTTTGGTCCCAGGCGCTGCCCGCGCGACACAGGCAATGCGATCGCGCAATCAGCGCCGTCTGACGCTTCAGGCGGGGCCTCCCAAAGGGTTGGGCACAAGTTGGTACCATGAGTGACACATTGCCACAACGGTATGGAGCCCAGCGAAGGAGCGCGTTCATTTTGGTCTGCCCGGCCCTTTGAAAGTTGATCGATGTTCGGACAACGCCGACTGGCGATAGGCGTTGGCGCCGGCCTGACGATCGGCTTTCTGGCGCTGATCGTGATCGTGGGCACCACCATCTGGCTGGTGGAACGCGGCAGCAGCCTGTTTGAGCAATCGGCGTTGCAGCGCACGATTCGCGTCGCCGCGGTGGAGCTGCGCGATCATTTGCGCACCGCGGAGTCGAGCCAGCGCGGATTTCTTCTGACCGGCAACCAGATCTATCTGGCTCCTTACGACACGGCCAAGACGCGGGCACGGCAGGAGCTGGATGATCTGGGCCAATTGATCGCTCCGGACGCCCCCAACCGCGCCATGCTTCCCAGGTTGTCGGAAGCGGTGGACGAAAAAATCGCCGACATGGACTCCAGCATTGCGCTGAAAAGCGCCGGCCGCCATGTCGAGGCCATGGCATTGCTCCAGAGCAATCGCGGCAAGGCGCTGATGGATGAAATCAATGTGTTTCTCTACGGTGCCATATTGATCGCCGACGAGAACGCCACGCTCGACAGCGCAGAACAGCAACGCAATGCATCGCGGCTGCGCTGGATATCGGCGGGCGCTGCCGTGGTCATCATCCTTGTGGTGTTCGTGGTCGCCTTCACCGTCTACCGCAACGGGCAGGATTTGAAACTGGCGCGCGACGAAGTGCGGGCGATCAATCTGAGCCTGGAAGAACGTGTGAAGACCCGCACGGCCGATCTGGCAATGGCGCGGGAACGCGCAGAAGTCCTGCTGGCCGAGGTCAATCACCGCGTCGCCAACAGTCTGCAGCTGGTGGCGGTGCTGGTGCGGATGCAAATGCGTGCTGTCACCGATCCGGCGGCCCAGGATGCCTTGCGCGAAACGCAATCGCGGATCAATGCCGTCTCACTGATCCACAAGAGCCTCTACACATCAGGCGACGTGACCAACGTGGCGCTGAACGACTATCTGGGCGCCATGCTGAGCAATCTGGAAACGGCGATGAAGAAGGACGGCCACACCGCCATCCTGAAGTGCTACCTGGAGCCGATGTCGCTACGCACGGACGCCAGCGTGAACCTCGGCGTGGCTGTACAGGAACTGGTCACCAACGCGTTCAAATATGCCTATCCCGACGAAAAGACCGGCGAGGTGCGCGTGCGGCTGAAGCGATTGGGCGACGGCAAAGCCGAGCTGACGGTCGAGGATGATGGCGTGGGGATCGCGCCGAACGCCGCCCATGCCGGCACGGGGCTGGGCAGCAAGATCATCCAGACGATGGCGTCGGCGCTGCAGACTCGGGTGGAATACATCAACCGCGCGCCGGGTACGGCGGCGCGGCTGGTGCTGACAACGGCGAACGCGTAGTGGCATTGCGATGAAATTTCGACTGTCTGCGATTGCTTCAATTCTGTGTCTCAGCCGCGCTTCATTTGCCTCTGGCGGCGAGGGGCTGACCATGCCGGTCAAACTGCCCGCATACGACGCGGCACGGGCTTCCTGCAAAGCGCCGACTGGTTTGCAGAAAAAGCTGGTATTCGTGCAGGACAACAGGCGCGAATTCATGCACGGCGCGGGACGCGGGCTGGAGGCCGCGGCGCAGGCGCGGGGCCTCGGCTATAGCGTTGCCTTTGCCAACAATGATCCTGCGCTGATGATCAAACAGGTGGGCGACATTGCGACCGACAAGACGGGCGCGATGGTGGTGGCGCCGATCGATCCGCCGTCGCTGGCGCCGGCTTTGAAGAAGGTCATCGGCGTGGGCGCCTATGTCGGTGCCATCGTGCCGCCGCCGGCGACGACGGTGCTGAACGCACCGCAATACCTGACCGGCAAGGTTCTGGCGGAAGCGGCGGCAAATTACATCCGCACGCGGCTTGGCGGAAAGGCCAAGGTTGTGCTGCTGACGCATGACGGCTTGCAATTTCTAGCGCCGCGTTTCACAGCCATGCGCGATACGCTGCGGGCACTGCCGGGCGTGACGATCGTGGCCGACATTTCGCCCGCCACGGTCGACAAGGAGGGCGGCTATCGCACGATGAAGACGATCCTGCTGGCGCAACCGAATATCGATGTGGTGCTTGGCGCCGACACGGTCGTGCTGGGAGCCCTGGCGGCATTGCGCGAAGCGGGCAAGGCGCGGGCGGATCAATTTCTGGGCGGTATCGACGGCGAGCAGGAAGCGGTCGTCGAAATCAAAAAAGGCGACAGCCCCTACAAGGCGAGCATCAGCCTTGCCTCGTCCATATTCGGTTATGCGATGGGCCAGCAGGCCGCTGATTGGCTGGAGGGTAAGTCCATTCCACAGGCGATGGACATCTTGCCCAAGGCGCTCACCAGCACCAACATCGCGGACTATGAAAGGGATACGGCGAACCCCGGCGCGGTGTATGCGGATCCGTCGCGGCGCGCGTTGTATCTGAAGATGTACGGCAACATCTGTTTCGATACGCGCGAAAACTATATCAATTTCCCTTGGTCATCAGAAGCCAAATAGTTCCACCGCGGTGGTCAGCCTTGGTTGCGCACCAAGTTTCGCGAGCGTGTCGAGCGGGAGCTCCATGGAGGAAGGCAGCGCCCCGCCCCAGCTGCAAGATCGCACAGAATCGAGCAGCGCCCCAGCCATGACCGCCGACCCTTTCGTCATCCTCTACGTCGAAGACAACGACTACGTCCGCGAGTCGTTCGCCGAGTTGCTCGCCACTGCGGAGCGCCGGATCGTGTGTGCGGCTGACGGCGCCGGTGCGCGCGAGGCGATGCGCGAGCAGAAGGTGAACCTGCTGATGACGGACATCAATCTGCCCGACGGCTCAGGCCTCGACGTGGCGCGCGAAGCCCTTCGGCAGAACCCGGGGCTGCCGGTGATCGTCTGCTCCGGTCATGACTTAAGGGACGTCGCCCGTTCGCTCGGCCCGACTGCCCATCCGCTGAGGAAGCCCGTCGATCTGGACGAACTCGAGGCGCTGGTCGAGCGGCTCGCGCGACGATCGACTTGACGGCCGCGGCGGCCGGGCGGCGGTGCGGTTGAGGCGGATGCAAGGTCGCCACTCCGCTGCGTCCAAGTCGATCTCGGACGAGGCTTGAAGTCACCCGCCGGGTTTGGCTGGCTTGGCGAGCTGGCACAAGCCGGGGTGGCTGATGGCTTTGCGCTGAACCCCCGAAGCTGGCTGGGGCGAAATCCCAAGCCGGTGGAGCGGACGCTCATGAGCGTCCGCTTCTGTTTAGGTTTGTCCGACATCTGCCCGTCGCGCGAGACTGATGCCGGGGAGGCACCGGTCTGAGGACAGGTGTTGGATAAACCTCAAGGGAGGAAACCGCGGCATGTGCCCCGGTGGTCCGATGGCGCTACGGCGCTATGGCAAATTGGGCGGTCGCGCTTGCGATGACGGCACCGATCCGCCTCGCGCATCGATCGGCGGTGGGGCTGTAGCGCGTGGCATCGCAACCGCCTCGGTGTTCTGGCTGCCGACATCTCGAGCAACAGAACGCAGGAATGCGCCGTCGGGCTAAGCTATGCCGTGCCGGCTCCGGCCAACATCCGGAGCTTCGTTGACATCCTCTTGCGCCAAAGGCTGCATTACCAGAGACCCGCGCCCTTCAAAACCTGGGCGTTCAAGGGTCTAGGCCCAGACAGACTCGACCCGCGGCAACATAGTTGTTGGGTGACATCGCAACGTGCTTGGCCGCGGCATGGATGTCACGAACCTGACGCTCCAGCGGATGCGCTTCCCAGATCGATGCCGCTCCCGCCGCGGCCGAGACCATTTCCGCGATGCGGATGGCTGCCTCGGCAGCGTTCGTGCAGGCCGCGCGGTACATGGCGCGAGCACGGATCAGGCGGTCGCCTCCCGAATCGATGGCGTCCGTCAGCTCGTTCATCGCCGCCAGCAGCAGTGCGCGTGCGGCCGCGTGCAGCACCTCGGCGCGCCCAACGTCAGACTGGATGAGTTCGCGATCCCGCAACGCCGCGGCCGTGCCCCTTCTCGTGCGTGCAGCCAGGCTGCCTGTGAAAGTATCCAGAGCCGCCCTTGCAATTCCCAACGGCACGACGGCGACGGTCGTCGAAAAGGCCAAGCCCGCGGGCCAACGATAGACGGTGCCGGGCTGTGTCGCCGGGGGGTCAAGCATGTCGTGCGTGTGCTCGGTCGGAACGAACACGTCGTTCAGGGTGTAGTCACAACTGCCGCTGCCGCGCAGTCCCGAGACGCGCCAGTTGTCGATGACCTCGGCATGCTCGGACGGCACGTAGCAAAGCAGGACAGGCCCCTGACCACTTTCGTCGACGACCTGGCAGGGCGCCGCGACCAGTGACGCGTGATGAATGCCGCTGGCAAAGGGCCAGCGGCCGCTGATGCGGTAGCCCCCATCGGCGGGGTGCGCCTGCCCGGTGGCGCCAGTCGTCGCGACGACCATTGCATTGGGATTCGAGAACCACGGCCGTGCAACAGCTTCGGGCAGATAACCGGCGGCGCGGCTCATGCCACCGCCATTGCCCACCAGCCAGCCGACCGACCCGTCCACCGCCGCGGCGGCCTCGACGACGGACATGAAATCGGGCGGCGACAGTTCCCAACCCCCCAAGGAGCGCGGCGCCCACAGGCGTAATAACCCGGCATCGGCGATCGCCTGGAACACCGCGCGCGGAAGACGCCGCTCACGATCCATGGCTTCCCGGTGCTCCGCCACCAAGGGGGCGAGATCGGCGATGCGCCGCTTCAGGCATGCGACCGGGTTGGACACGAGATCGATCATTCCAGGGTTCCCTACTTGAACTGCGAGCTGGGGGCAGTGTCATCGGGTAAGCCTGCCCGCATCAAGTCGGAAGTATTCAGCTATAAGTGAGAAAAACTCATCCAAGCCAGCATGCGGAATCTGCCGCCGTTGAGTTCACTTCGAACCTTCGAAGCCGTCGCCCGACTCGGAAGCCTGCGGCTTGCCGCGGAAGAGTTGAACGTCACGCCGACGGCCGTCAGTCACCAGATCACCGGTCTGGAGAACTACTGCGGTCAGACGCTGTTCCGGCGCAGGCCCCGCCCCTTGGCCCTTACCGAGGCGGGCGAACGCCTCTTTCCGCTCATCCGTGATGGCCTGGACTTGTTCGCCGCCGCCATGACGCAGCTTCGTGAACCTGAGCCGGTGGTGCGGCGGCTGCGTGTATCGACGACGAATGCCTTCGCCGCACGCTGTCTAGTGCCGATGCTCCCGGTGTGGCACCGGGAGAACCCGGCCGTCGAGATCGGGGTCATCGGCACGGATGCGGTCGTGAACCTGCACGCGGGCGAAGCCGACGTCGCCCTGCGCTACGCGCGCGAGATGCCGCGAGACGGGATTGCCCAAGAACTGACACGCGACCGCTTCCACGTCGTTGCCGCGCCATCGCTGCTCGGTTCTGGCAGTGCAAGGTCCTGGCGCAGCCTGCCTCGCATCGCCTACGACTGGCTGCCTGGGGACACGAAGGCGCCAACCTGGGAGCGCTGGGAGACGGCAGCGCGCACCCGCCCGGGGGCAGCTGGGCGGATCGCCATGCGGTTTCGCGAGGAACTCCATGCGATCGAGGCCGTCGTGGCCGGTCAAGGCGTGGCGATCTGCAGCGACCTGCTGGTCCGGCACGAGTTGTCCGAAGGCCTGCTCGCTC
>JANMCC010000155.1:0-28654 GCA_031360885.1 Burkholderiales bacterium
AGGATCACGGCGCCGACCGAGTCGCGCTCGAGGTTCAGGGCCAGGCCGTAGGTGGCCGAGCCATCCGGCGCGGCCGGGAACTCGAGCATTTCGCCCTGCATCGCCTCGGAGAGGCCATGCACGCGGCAGATGCCGTCGGTCACCGAGACGACGGTGCCCTCGTTGCGGATGTCGGCCGAGACGGCGAGCCCCTGGATGCGGCTCTTGATCAGCTCGGAAATTTCGGCGGGGTTCAGTTGCATGGGGGTCTCCGGTCTGCGGTTGGGGCAGGCTGGTTGAAACTCGGTAAATCGTGTTCGGGCTCGGCGATGGGCAAGCGGCGCCGCCTCAGGCGACGAGCGCCGCCTTCATCTGCTCGAGGCGGGCGCGGATCGAGGTGTCGAGCACCTCGTCGCCGACGATCACGCGAACGCCGCCGATCAGCTCGGGCTTGACGACGACGTGCATGTCGAGATTGCGCAGGAACCGCCGCTCCATCGCCGTCTTCACTTCGGCGAGCTGGCTCGCGTCGATCGGGAAGGCGCTTTCGACGGTGGCCTGCGAGGTGCCGCTCTTCGCGTCGACCAGCGCCTGGAACTGCCTGGCGATCTCGGGCAGCGCCGACAGGCGGCCGTTCTCGATCACGGTGCGAACCAGGTTCTTCGCCGCCTCGCCGGGCGAAGCGCCCGACGGCGTCTTGGCAACGCTCATCAGGACGTCGAGCACCTGGGCCGCCTGGGCCTTCGGGTCGTCGGAGAACTGGCGCATGCCGGGGTCGGCGGCAACCTGCGCCAGCGCGCCGACCTCGGCCGCGAGCGCGGCGGCGTTGCCGTCGGCCGAAGCCTTCAGCAGCGCTTCGGCGTACGGACGGGCAATGGTGGCGATCTCAGCCATGGCTGCCTTACAGCTCGGCCTTGAGCTGGCCGAGAAGGTCGGCATGCGCCTTGGCGTCGACCTCGCGGCGCAGGATCTGTTCCGCGCCCTTCACGGCGAGCGAAGCGACCTGGTCGCGCAAGACCTCGCGCGCCTTGGTCGCCTCCTGCTCGGCCTCGCTGCGCGCGGCGGCGACGATCTTCGCGCCCTCCTCGCTGGCCTTGCTCTTGGCTTCCTCGATCATCGACTGCGCCAGGCGCTCGGCATCGGCCAGGCGCTGGGCGGCGTCGTTGCGCGCGGAAGAAAGCTCCTGCTCGACCCGCAGGTTGGCGGCGGCGAGGTCGGCCTTGGCCTTGTCGGCAGCCGACAGGCCTTCGCGGATCTTGGCCGCGCGCTCGTCGAGCGCGGCGGCGATCGGCGGCCAGACCTTGCTCATCGTGAACCAGACGAGAAGCAGGAACACGATCAACTGGATGATCAGGGTGGAGGTGATGCTCACGTCGAGACCTCGGCGGGAAGTGGGTGGCGGCCGGCGGCGATGAAGCCGCCCGGCCGGCGAATCACTTGGTGACGATCTGGGACAGCTGGGCGAGGAACGGGTTGGCCGTCGTGTACCAGAGCGCGATGCCCGTGCCGATGATGAACGAGGCGTCGATCAGGCCGAGCAGCAGGAACACCTTGGTCTGCAGCACGCCCATGAGCTCAGGCTGGCGGGCGGCCGATTCGAGGTACTTGCTGCCCATGATGCCGACGCCGACGCAGGCGCCCAGAGCGCCGAGACCGATGATGAGGCCGGCAGCGACGGCGACGAGACCGATGAGTTCCATGATGACTCCAGAGTTGTAGTGAGAGAGGGGGAAAGAGACGAAAGGAAACGAGGACGGGCGCGAGGCCCTCAGTGCGAGTCGTGCGCCTGGCCGATGTATACGAGCGTCAGCATCATGAAGACGAAGGCCTGCAGGGTGATGATCAGGATGTGGAACACGGCCCAGGCCCAGCCGGCACCGATGTGCAGCAGCGCCAGGGCGAAGCCGCCGGCCGACAGCGTGAAGGCGCCGCCGAGCAGGGCGATCAGCAGGAAGATCAGCTCGCCCGCATACATGTTGCCGAACAACCGCATGCCGTGCGACACGGTCTTCGAGACGAACTCGACGAGCTGCATCGCCACGTTGGCGATCGACAGCAGGATGAAGCCGATCCAGGTGAGCGGATTGGCGGTCATCTTGATGGTGCCGAAGGGGGCGACGTAGAGCTCGTGCAGGAAGCCGCCGAGGCCCTTGATCTTGACGCTGTAGAAAAGGCAGAGGATCAGCACCCCGACCGAAAGGGCCATCGTGATCGAGAGATCTGCGGTGGGCACCGAGCGCAGATAGGCATGCTCGGCATCGTGGCCGGCGGCACCGTAGAGCTTGGCCCAGATCCACGGCAGGATGTCGACCGGCAACAGGTCCATCGCATTCAGCAGGAAGATCCAGATGAACACGGTGAGGGCGAGCGGCGCGACGAGCTTCCTGCTCTCGGCGTTGTGGACGATGCCCTTGGCCTCGTTGTCGACCAGCTCGAACAGGAACTCCACCGCCGCCTGGAAGCGCCCCGGCACGCCCGAGGTAGCCTTGCGCGCGGCGCGCCAGAGCAGGAAGCAGCCGAGTGCGCCGAGCAGCGCCGAGAAGATGACCGAGTCGAAATTGATGACCGAGAAATCGACCAGGCCCTTCGGCTTGCCGGTGCCGAAATGGGTCAGGTGGTGAATGATGTATTCACCGGGGGTCTGGGTGTGCTCTGCTGCGGCGGCCATGTCGGTTCGAGTGTCTAGATTTGTTCGGACTGTCGTTTGCCGCGGGCGCGCCAGAGCAGCGCGAACGCGTAGGTCTGCATGCAGACGACCAGGGTCGCCAGCATCACCGGCCAGTGCAGGCCCGGGACGATGCGCGCCGCCAGGGCGAGCATCGCGACCGAGACGACGATCTTCACCGTCGCCCAGCCCATGATGTTCACGGTGCTGGTCAGCGGCGAGATCGTGCCCAGGCGGCTGGTGGCGCCGCGCGCCATCAGCGCGCCGGGTAGCGCGACCACCGCGGCGCCGTACAGCGCCGAGGCGAAGAGGAGCACCTCACCGGTCGCGAGCTGCACCGCCGAGGCAATCGCCAGGCCCACCAGGATCTGCGCCGCCACCACGCGCCACGGGGAGATCGCCGGCTGGCGCGCCGCCAGCTCGGCTGCTTCGGCCCGGCTGAGCCGCCGGACGGGAGCCTCTTCTTCGTCGTCGAAGCCGTTTCCGCGCAACGCAGCCCGCCCCTCGCCGCGGGTCACCGCGTCGGAGCTTGGGCACGGCAGGGCGACTTTCAGCACAGCCCAAGATTATACGTACTAACCCGCCCGCTTCCGGCCGCGCCAGGTGAGAGGCGCGGCCAGCGCGACCGGGACCGGACCGCGGAAGCAGGGCATGGTCGTCGCCGCGTCGGAGTCGAAAGCCCGGACCTTATGCGCCGCCGGGCTAGACCCGTCCATTGTCCGGCGAGCTTCGCATCGCACAGATGCCGAAGGGATTCGTCCTCACGCGGCGCTCCGCTGTTTGATCCACGTCAAGGCCCCCGCGCCGGTTGAAGCGTTTGATCGTGGCACAGGTTCGGGGGCGAGAATGAACAAAGATCCTTTCCACGCAGGCGCCATGGGGCGGGCTATTTCGTCGCTCCTCGGACCGGTGCTTTTCCTGTTCGCCCTGTGGCCGGGCGGCGCCGAGGCCATCCCCGCCTTCAATCGCCAGACCGGGCAGAACTGCGTGGCCTGCCACGCCGGCGGCCAGTTTCCGGAGCTGACGCCCTACGGCCGGATCTTCAAGCTGACGGGCTACACCATCGGCGAACAGACGCTGCCGATCTCGGGCATGGCGGTGGCGAGCCTGTCTCGCGTCGCCAACGCCTCGAAAAGCGACGATCCGGGCGGCGACTTCCAGAAGAACAACAAGCCGATCTTCGCGACAGCCAGCCTCCTGCTCGGCGGCAAGGTAACCGACAACATCGGTGCCTTCGCGCAGGTCACCTACGACCCCTATGCCAGCCAGTCCGCGGACGGCAGCTTCCACGGTCACACCAGCGCCGACAACATCGACATCCGCTACGCCGATCGCTACATCGGCGAACAGCGCGACCTCATCTTCGGCTTCAGCGCGAACAACAACCCCTCGGTGTCGGACCCGTGGAACACGGCGGCGGCGTGGACCCAATACGTACCCGTCCCCAGCCCGACGAGCAGCCGCTTCATCGACGGCAACGCGCCGTATCCCGGGTTCGGTGCCGGCGGCAACATCGCCGGGCTCACCGCCTACGCCTTCTGGAACAAGACGATCTACGCCGAGCTGGGCGGCTATGCGACGGCGAAGGGACCGTTCCGGTTCTTCAGCGCCGGTGTCGCCAATGCCGACAACACCAGGCTGCGCGGCATCAATCCGTACTGGCGCCTGGCCTACAACCGCGAATGGGGAGCACACAGCCTGATGCTCGGAACCTCCGGCATGGTGGCGCGCGTCTACGACGATCCGCTCGATACCTCGGATCCGGCGAGCCTCCATCGCTTCACCGACCTCGCCGTCGACGCGCAATACCAGTACCTGCTCGACCCGCATTCGGTGACGGCGCAGCTGGTGCTCACGAGCAACCGGCAGCGCCTGCCCGCGGCCCTGGGCAACCAGCCGGTGGCCTTCGTCGACGCCAACGGCAATGCGCTCGCCAACACCAACGCCACTGACACCAACCACGTGATTCGCGCCAAGCTGACCTATGTCTACCGGGCTCGCTACGGCGGCAGCATCGGCCTCTTCAGCCTGACCGGAACGCGCGACACCGCCTACCTGACCGCCGGCCTCGAGCCGGGCTCGCTGACGATCAACCCCGACCCCGAAAGCGCGGCGCCCTCGGTGCGCGCCGTCGACGGCAATCGCACCGGCAGTCCGTCCACCCGCGGCGTGACGCTCGAGGCGTTCTGGACGCCGATCCAGTACCTCCGTATCGGCGCGCAGTACACGGCCTACGGTCGCTTCAACGGCGCGTCGAAGAACTACGACGGATTCGGCCGCAACGCGAGCGACAACAACACGCTCTTTATCTATACGTGGCTGGCGTACTGAGCTCGCGCCATGCCGATGAACGACGGGAGAAGGCTATGAAATACGCGACCCTTGGCCTTCTAGCCGCGGCAGCCGTCGCCGCCGGTTGCGCCAACCTCGAACGATCGCGCGACCTCAACAATCCCCGGGTGCCGGCCGCGGTGCTGGCGCAGCAGGTGTGCTCGAACTGCCACGGTCTGAAGGGCGTCGCCAGCTCGCCCAACTTTCCGAACCTGGCCGCACAGTCGGAGCCCTACATCGTCGCCCAGCTGACCGGGTTCAAGAGCCATGACCGGCGGGACCCGGAGGGCTACGAATACATGTGGGGGCTGAGCCGCAGCCTGACAGAGCAGCAGATCAACGGGTTGGCCGCTTACTTCGCTGCCCAACCGCCGCCGCGCCAGCAGATCGAAGGCGACCGCGCCCGTCTCGTCGCCGGCAAGGCGATCTTCGAGTCGGGCATCGCCGCCAAAAGCATCCCGGCGTGTACGGGCTGCCATGGCGAGCAGGGCCAGGGCGTGGCGACCGTTCCGCGCATCGCCGGTCAGCATGCCGACTACCTGGTCAAGCAGCTCATCGTCTTCCAGCGCACCGACGAGCGGCCGCAAGGTGCAGTCATGAAGGTCGTGGCGCACGACCTGACGCGCGAGGACATCGACAACGTCGCGACCTATCTGCAAGCGATGCCGAACCTGTAGCCGGCGAGAGACCCGGCCGCTCCGGGGTCGGCGTTCGCCGCTAGACGACCGCCACGTCCAGCCGCATCTCCGCCTCGAGCGTCGCGCCCGGCGCGAGGGCGACCAAGCCGTGCGCCGCCGGCTCGGCCATGTGGATCGCGTTGCTGAGGTGGCTGACCGGCTCGACGCAGAAGTAGTCGCGCTCGGGCGTCGTGTAGACGACCAGGTAGGGCAGCTCGGACACCAGCTGCAACGAGAAGCGCTCGTCGCGGATCCGCGCCCGCCCGCGCCAGCCCTCGAAGCAGTGGTCGTAGTCGAGGTGCGCCAGGTCGGCGTCGATGCCGGGCTGCGCGACCTTGCGCGTCGGTAGCTTGGTCGCGTCCGACTCCCAGCGGGCGGAGGCCTCGACATGCAGCCGGCTGCGCGCACGCTTGACGAAGTACGGGTGCCAGCCGAGGCCGACGGGTTGCTCGATCGCGCCGGTGTTGCTCAGCTGAAGCCGCGCCGAGAACGACTCGGGCGAGAGCGTGAAGTACTGGCGCGCATCGAACGCGAAGGGCCAGTCGTCGTCGCCCGGATGCTCGAGGCCGAGCACCAGCTCGATCGCACTCGAGGAGACGATCCGCCACGGCCGCTGCCAGCCGATGCCGTGCAGCGAGTGCGGCGAATCTGCGACGTTGGCACGGGTCGTGTAGTCGCGGCCTTTCCAGCGAAAGCGCCGATAGCCGAGCCGGTTCGAGTACGGCAGCAGCGGATACATCGCGGCCGCGCGCGAGGTCTCGAGCGCGGCCGGCTCGGTCGAGCGAAGGACCGGCGTCTCGCGATGCCAGAGGCCGGCCACGGCGCCGCCGAGGTCGGGGCGGAAGGCGAGGCGCAGCGCCCCCGCGTGCAGTTCGTGGTTCAAGTCAGATCAGCCTTCAGGTAGTGCGCGCCGGGGATCGGGTTGAAGTAGTACGGAGGAATTTCCTCGAAGCCGAGCGAGGCGTAGAGCTCGCGCGCCGCCTCCATCGCGTCGAGCGTGTCGAGCAGCATGGCCGAGTAGCCGGCGCGGCGGGCCTCGTCGAGCAGGGCCTGGGCGAGCACCCGGCCGAGGCCGAAGCGGCGAAAGCCGGGCCGCACGAACAGGCGCTTCATCTCGCAGGCGTTGGCGTAGTCGACGTCGGGCAGCGCGCGCAGCGCGCCGCAGCCGGCGAGCCGGCCGTCGACCCAGGCGAGCAGGAGCTGGCCGCCCGGGGCGGCATAGTCGCCGGGCAGCGTCGCGAGCTCGGCGTCGAAGTTCTGGAAGCAGAGGTCGATGCCGAGGGTCGCTGCGTACTCGCGCATCACTTCGGCCGCCTGCGCCAGCTCCGCCTCGGTCTCGGCGCGGCGCAGCTCGATCACCGCCTCGGCTGGGGCATGGCTCATGGGTGAAGCCGCCAACAACGCTCAGCCGCCCAGGCGCACCACGGCCGCCACCCCGAGCGCGCAGACCAGGGCGATGGCCAGGGCGAAGACGCGCGAGCGCGTGGTGTCGACCGAGTGCGGCACGTCGGCGGTGAGCAGCTTGTCGCCGTGCAGCATCGGCCCGACCAGGTTCTGCCGCCGCTTCAGCCAGTAGAAGCTGATGGCGCCGAGGTGCAGCACGACCAGGGCGACGATGATCCACTGGCCGTAGTTCTTGTGCCAGCGCGTCGCCAGCTCGCTTGTCGCCGCGCTCACGTACTTGATCAGCGGGCCGGTGCTGGCGATCTCGTCGTCGGCGACCAGGCCGGTGGCCACCTGCAGCGCGAGGATGCCGAGCACGGCAAACACCGAGCCGGCGCCGAGCGGGTTGTGGCCGACGTGATGATGTTCGTGCGGCAGGCTTTCGCCGCGAAGATAGCGCAGGCTCGTGCTGGGAGCGTAGAGGAAGGCGCGAAAGCGCGACCAGTGACCGCCGGCGAAACCCCAGACGAGGCGAAAGGCGAGCAGGGTGAAGATGGCGAAGCCGGAGCGCATGTGCCAGACCATCGCGTTGCCGCCGACGTGCGCGCTGACGACCGAGAAGACCACGAGGGAGGCGAGCAGCCAGTGGAAGGTGCGCGTCGGCAGGTCCCAGACGCGGACCGCCTGCTCTGCCGGCGCTCGGTCGGGCTCGCCGCTCATGCGCAGTCGCTCGCGCGTCGGTGCTTACCCGCACATGGCCCGGCCGGTCCGGCCTGCTTTGTACACTTTCTGCCGCGCGTCACGGTGACGCGCGAACGGGTCAACGAGGAGACGACTCTCATGCATCGATCTTTCATGCCGGGGCTGATGGTAGCCGCTGGGCTCGCCGCGGTTCTCGCTTCGACGCCGGCCGCGGCGCAATTCGCCAAAGCGGAGGACGCGATCCGCTACCGCCGGGCCGGCATGACGATGATGAGCGTCCACCTGGGCCGCGTCTTCGCGATGGCCAATGGCCGCGTTCCCTTCGACGCCAAGGCCGTGGCCGACAACGCCGAGGTGGCGACGATGCTCTCCAAGCTGCCCTACGCCGGGTTCATCGAAGGCAGCGACAAGGGCGACACCAAGGCCGAGCCCAAGATCTGGACCGAGATGGACAAGTTCCGCGCGGCCGCAGCGAAGATGCAGGAAGAGATGGCGAAGATGAACGCTGCGGCCAAGACCGGCAACATCGACGCGATCAAGTCCGCCGTCGGCGCCACCGGTCAGGCCTGCAAGGCCTGCCACGACAGCTACCGCAAGGAGTAACGCTACCATCGGCGGGCCACAGTTCCCCTTGGCCCGCCCAGCCGCCCGGCTGGCGAGGCTGGCCCCGACGATGTCCTTTCCCCCTGTCCTTTCGGCGCGCCCCGCCGGCGCGATTCGCGCCGCGCTTGCCGCCGTCCTGCTGGTCCATGGCGTCGCCGCCTTCGCTGCCGACGAACCCGATGCCGGCACCTTCACGACGCCGGGCAACCCGCCGCGGACCTCGCCGCAGACGGCGCCGCGGGCGCCGACCCTGCCCGGCGCCACGCCGGGTCGCGATGCCTCGGGCCGGCCGTCGTCGGCGACCGAGTCGCTGCAGAACACCCCCCGGCCCGCGACGAGCGGGCGCACCGGCAACCTCAACGACGTTCCCTTGCCGCGCCGGCCCGACCTGCCGCCGCCGCGGCCGAGCGAGTTCCAGCGCTTCGTCGAGGGCGCGACCGGCCGCTTGCTGCCGATCTTCGGCGCCGACTTCTTCGCCGAGGCGGGCGAGACCTTCCTCTCGCTCGACAACGTGCCGGTCTCGGCCGACTACACGATCGGCCCTGGCGACGAGGTCCTGATCCGCGCCTGGGGCTCGATCGACGTCGACTACCGCAGCACCGTCGACCGCAACGGCCTGCTCAACCTGCCCAAGGTCGGCAGCTTCAACGTCGCCGGCGTCAAGGCCGCGGACCTGGAGCGGAACCTGCGCGGCCAGATCGGGCGGCTCTTCACCAACTTCGACCTGAGCGTCTCGCTCGGCCAGCTGCGCGGCCTGCGCGTGTTCATCGTCGGCCCGGCGCAGCGACCCGGCGTCGTCACGCTCGCGAGCCAGTCGACGCTGCTCTCGGCCGTCGTCACTGCCGGCGGCCCGGCGCCGAACGGCTCGATGCGCAAGATCCTGCTGCGCCGCGACGGCAAGGTGATCTCCGAGCTCGACGTCTACGACTTCCTGGTCCAGGGCGACAAGTCCAAGGACATGCAGCTCGCCGCCGGCGACGTGGTCGTGTTCCAGCCGGTCGGCCCGCGCGCGGCCCTGAACGGCGCCCTCGACACGCCGGCGATCTACGAGCTCAAGGCGGCCCAGGAGCCGCTGCGCGAGGTGCTGCGCTACGCCGGCGGCGCACCGGTGCTCGCCAATCCGAACAGGGTGCAGCTCGAGCGGATCGATCCGACCCAGCCGCTGGCCGCGCGCTTCGTCGAGACCTTCCGCCTCGACGCCGCCGGCCAGCAGAAGGCGATGCGCGACGGCGACGTGCTGACGCTGCTCCCGATCTCGCCGCAGTTCGCCAACGCCGTCACCCTCACCGGCAACGTGGCCCAGCCGCTGCGCTTCCCGTATACGCCGGGCATGCGCATCCGCGACCTGATTCCCGACCGCGACGCCTTGATCTCGCCCGACTTCTACCGGCGCAAGAACCTGCTGGTGCAGGTGCTCGAGGACGACGATACCGAGCTGCAGCGCAACCGCCAGGCGAGCAATGCCGACAACAGCGGCAACGGGCGTAACGCCCGGCCCGTGCCGCTCGGCGCCGAGCGGGCCGGGCCGCTCGGCGCCGAGCGGGCCGGGATCGAGACCCCCCTTCCCGCCGACAGCCGGTCGGTGACCGCGGCCCCCGGCAGCGCCGCGGACCGCGCGAACCGCGCCGAGGATCGGGCGCTCGTCGCCCGCTCGCGGCGCACGCCGGCGGTGCTGTTCGAAGAGCTGAACTGGGACTACGCGACCGTCGAGCGCCTCAACCCCGACCTCAGCACGCAGGTCATCGGCTTCAACCTCGGCAAGGCGGTCCTCTACGGCGACGAGGCGAACAACATCGCGCTCGCGCCGGGCGACGTCGTCACGGTCTACAGCCAGAAGGACGTGCGCGTCCCGGTGTCGCGGCAGACCCGGCTGGTGTCGATCGGCGGCGAGGTCGGCGCGCCCGGCGTCTACCAGCTCCAGCCCGGCGAGACGCTCAAGGCGCTGCTGCAGCGCGCCGGCGGCTTCACGCCGCAGGCCTACGTCTACGGGCTCGAGTTCAGCCGCGAGGAGACGCGAATCCGGCAGCGCGAGAACCTGACGGCGGCGATCACCCGCCTCGAGTCGCTCGCCGCCGTGCAGACGGCGCGCGACGCCGCCAATCGCCGCGACGACACCAACGCGCAATCCGCGGCCGCGGTCAGCAATGCGGCCACGCAGGCCCAGCTGTCGCGCCTTGCGCGGATCCAGCCGAACGGCCGGATCGCGCTCGAGCTCACGCCCGAGGTCACGACCATCGATGCCCTGCCCGAGCTGCCGCTGGAGCATGGCGACCGGATCGTCGTGCCGCCGCGCCCCGGCTTCGTGACCGTGGCGGGCGCGGTCGTCAACAGCAATGCCTTCATCTGGAAGCCGGGCCGGACCGCCGGCGCCTATCTCAAGCTCGCCGGCGCCGACGAGGCGGCCGACACCTCGAACATGTTCATCCTGCGCGCGGATGGCACCGTCAGCCACGCCGGCGACCAGCGCAGCTTCTTCGGTGGCAGCAATCTGCAGTCGCAGCCGATGCAGCCCGGAGACGCCCTGATCGTGCCGAACCAGCTCGACTTCGAGACCTGGGGCCGGGCTTTCGTCCGCAACCTGAAGGACTGGTCGCAGATCTTCGCCCAGTTCGGTCTCGGCATCGCCGCCGTCAACTCGATCAGGAAATGATGCTGAGCGCCGATTCGACCAACCCGCTCGACGCCGCGCAGGCGGCGGCATTCGCCGACGAGGACGAGGGGCCGACGGTCACCCTGGCAGACGTCGCCACCTGGCTCGGCGAGAAGAAGGCCCTGATCGGCGCGGTGACGCTGGCCGCGGCGATCGTCTCACTGGTGATCGCGTTGCTGTTGCCGCCGGTCTACACCGCGCGCACGACCTTGCTCGCTCCGGGTTCGCAGCAGCAGAGCGGCTCGGCCGCTGCGCTGGCGGCTCTCGGCGCGCTGGGAGGCCTGGCGCCCAGTGGCCTCGGCGGCAAGTCGCCCGACGAGCTCTACGTCGCGCTGCTGAAGAGCGACACGGTGGTGCGTGCGCTAGCGGAGCGCTTCGATCTCAAGGGGCACTACGAGGTCCAGACCTTCGAGGCGCTGAAGAAGGTCCTGCCCGGCTTCATCCGCGTCACCTCGGACAAGAAGAGCGGCGTCATCAGCGTCGAGGTCGACGACAAGGACCCGAAGTTCGCCGCCGACCTGGCCAACGCGCACGAGCCCGAGGTGACCAAGCTGCTCGGTCGGCTCGCGGTGAGCGAGGCCCAGTTGCGTCGCGTCTTCTTCGAGAAGCAGCTCAACGAAACCAAGGAACGCCTGGTCAAGGCCGAGCAGGACCTGCGCTCGGTGCAGGAGAAGTCGGGCGTGATCGTGCTCGACAAGCAGGCCGAGGCCTTGATCACCGGCGCGGCGATGGTGCGCGCCCAGATTTCCGAGGCCGAGGTGCAGCTCAAGGTGCTGCGCGGCTCGGCCACCGAGCAGAACCCTTCGGTGATCCGCCTCAACGCCGAGCTGAGGGCGCTGCGCAGCGAGCTGGCGCGGATGGAATCGGCGCAGGGCGGCGCGGCGGGCAGCGCGGTCGACATGCCGGTGGGCCGGATTCCGGAAGCGGCGATCGACTACGTGCGGGCCCGGCGCGAGCTCAAGATCCAGGAAGTGATGCTCGAGGGCATGCTGCGCCAGTACGAGATCGCCAAGCTCGACGTCGCCAAGGAGGGCCCCTCGCTTCAGCAGGTCGACGTCGCGGTGCCACCCGACTACAAGTCCAAGCCCTCGCGCGCCCTGGTCACGCTCGCCGGAACGGCCATCGCCTTCCTGCTCGTCTCGACCTGGGTGGTCGTGCGCGGCTACATGGCGCTGACCGGCGGCGGCGCACCGGGGGACGACGGCGCCTGGCGGCGCGTCGCCCGCGCCTGGCGCCTGCGCCGCGACTAGGGCCTGTCAACAGGCCCTAAGTCGTCGCTCACAGCCGGACTTCGCCGCGGATGCAGCTGACGCTGCTCCCGCCGATCCAGAAGCGCCCGTCCTCGCGCGCCACGTGCACGCGCCCGGCCCGGCCGAGCCTCGCGCCCTGCGCGGCGACGTAGCGCTCGGGGGCGCGGCCCGAGCCGATCAGCCACTCGGCGAGCCCGGCGTTGAGGCTGCCGGTGACCGGGTCCTCGGCAATGCCCGCCATGGAGGCGAAGGCACGCACCTCGAACGCGCACTCCGAGCCGGCGGGATGCGCACCGACGACGCCGACCTTGGCCAGCGTGCGCAGCGCCGCATGGTCGGGCTCGAGCGCGAGCACCGCGGCGGCGTCGCGCAGCGCCAGGCCGAGCCAGTTCGGCCCGTTGTCGAGCCACTGCGCGGCGACGACGTCGCCGGCATCGAGCCCCAGGGCGCGCAAAACCGCGCCGAGCAGTGAGGCCTCGACCTCTGCCATCCGCAGCGGCGGCGCCGCGAACGCGGTGCGCCCGGCCTCGGCGCGCAGCTCGACGAGGCCGACGCCGCACTGCTGCACCACCCGGCCCGCGCGCTTCGGCACGCCGCCGCGCTCGAGCCAGGCGTGGCAGCTGCCGAGCGTCGGATGGCCGGCGAACGGCAGCTCGCCGCCCGGCGTGAAGATGCGGACCCGGTAGTCCGCACCCGGGTCGGTGGGCGCGAGCAGGAACGTCGTCTCGCTCAGGTTCGTCCACCGGGCGAACGCCTGCATCCGCGCCTCTTCGAGCGCGTCGGCGCCGTGGACGACGGCGAGCGGGTTGCCGAGCAGCGGCGTGTTGGTGAAGACGTCGACCTGGGTGAAGGGGAAGGACGCGCTCACCGCACCGTCTCCAGGGCGGCGGCGAGCGCGCGCACGCCGCGCTCTATCGCCTCGGGCGCGACCGTCACGAACGAGAGGCGCAGGCTGTTCTTCATCGCCGCGCCGGCGTAGAACGGCGCGCCGGGAACGAAGGCGACGCCGCGCTCGACCGCGCGCGGCAGCAGCGCCTCGGCGTCGACGTTCTGCGGCAGCTCGACCCAGAAGAACATGCCGCCGCCCGGCACCCGCCAGCGGCAGGCGTGCGGGCCGCTCTGCGGCAGGTGCGCCGCCAGCGCGGCCTGCATCGCGTCGCGCTGCGCCTTGTAGCGGCGGCGGATCGTCGGCACGTGCTCGCGCAGGAAGCCGTCCTTGATCACCTCGTGCACCAGGCGCTGGTTGAAGCCCGGCGTGTGCAGGTCGGCGGCCTGCTTGGCCTGCAGCAACTTGGGCATCACCTGCGCCGGCGCGATCGCGTAGCCGAGGCGCAGCCCCGGCGCCAGCACCTTCGAGAAGCTGCCGAGGTAGATCGTGCCCTCGCGCCAGAGCGAGGCGATCGGCGGCGCGGGCTCGGTGTCGAACCAGAGCTCGCCGTACGGGTTGTCCTCGACGATCGGCAGGCCGATCTCCTGCGCGCCGGCGACGATGGCGGCGCGCCGCGCCGCACCGATCGAGCGGCCGCTCGGATTCTGGAAGTTGGGCAGCACGTAGAGGAAGCGGGCGCCGCGCCCGCGCTCGGCCAGGGCCTCGGGCAGCGGCCCTTCGTCGTCGCACTCGATCGCCACGAACTCGGGCTCGTAGGGCGTGAACGCCTGCAGCGCGCCGAGGTAGGTGGGCGACTCGACCGCGACCGCGCTGCCGCTCTCGATCAGCACCTTGCCGACGAGGTCGAGGCCCTGCTGCGAGCCGGTGGTGATGAGCACCTGGCTCGCGTCGACCGCGACGCCGTGCCCGCGCATCTCCTCGGCGACCCATTCGCGCAGCGGCGCGTAGCCCTCGCTCGCCGCGTACTGCAGCGCCTCGCGCGGGTTGTCGCGCAGGACGCGGGTGGTCGCGACGCGCATCGCCTCGACCGGAAAGGTGTCGGGCGACGGCAGGCCGCCGGCGAGCGAGATGATCCCCGGCAGCTCGGTGAGCTTGAGGATCTCGCGGATCACCGAGGGGTTCATCCGCTCGGTTCGCGCCGCCAGGCGCCAAGGGCTGCTGTTCATGTGGGTCTCGTCGTGAGGGGAGAAGCGACCGACGCCGCCGCTGGCCGGCCGACCGGCATCGCCCGGCCGACGAACACGGTCGCGACGACCGCCAGGGCGAAGCCTAGCGTCGCCGCGTCCAGGCGCTCGCCGAGGACCGGCACGGCGAACAGGATCGCGAGGAAGGGCTGGACGAGCTGCACCTGGCTGACGCGCACCGTGCCGCCGAGGGCGAGGCCGCGGTACCAGGCAAAGAAGCCGAGCCACATCGAGAACACGGTGACGTAGGCGAAGCCGCCCCAGGCGGCGGCGCTCGCCGGCTGCGCCGGCCAGGTGGCGAGCGTCGCCGGCAGCGTGAGCGGCGCACTCAGCACGAGCACCCAGCAGATCACGCGCTCGGCCGGCATCGCCGCCGAGAGACGCGCGCCGGCGACGTAGCCGATCGCGGCGCTGGCGACCGAGCCGAGCAGCAGCAGGTCGGCGAGGACGAGCGTGCCGCTGCCCTGCCAGGCGGCGAAGCCGACGACCAGGCCGCAGCCGAGCGCGGCGCAGGTCCAGAAGCCCGCCGAGGGCCGCTGCCGGAAGGCGATCGCCGCGGCCAGCGCGGTGGCGAGCGGCAGCACGCCGGTGACCACGGCGGCGTGCATCGCGTCGACCCGGCGCAGGGCGAGCGAAAGAAGGAGCGGAAAGCCGACCACCGTGCCGAGCGCCGAGACGAAGAGGGCGAGCCGATGCTCGCGGCCGGGCCAGGGCGCGCGCACCGCCAGCAGGTAGATCGCGGCGAGGCCGGCGGCGAACGCGGCCCGGCCGGCGGTGACGAAGAACGGCGGCAGTTGCGGATCCGTCGCCGCGCCGACCGCGAGCCGGGTCATCGGCAGCGTCATCGAGAAGATGACGACGCCGAGCAGGCCGAGGGCGAGACCGCGGGTCTCGCGCTGGCGGGCGAGCGTGGAAGGCGACGGCATGGCAGGGCTGGTTTTTTCGCAGTGTAGGCGCACGGATAGATACACGACCAGTACACTTTGGCTGATGGTTCGCCCCTCTGTACCGCTGGCCGCACCGGCACGCCGCGCCGCCGCTTCCCTTCGCCGGCCTCCGGCCGAGGCGGCGGCGCCGCTGTCGCGCCGCGCCGACAGCACGCTGGCCGAGCAGCTCACCGGCCGCTACGCCGAGCTCGTGCGCCAGCGCCTGCTCGCGCCCGGCGCGCGCCTGCCCTCGGTGCGCGAATGCGCCCGCCGCCACGCGGTGAGCCCCGCCACCGTCGTCAGCGCCTACGACCAGCTGCTCGCCCGCGGCCTGGTGGAAGCGCGGCCGCACCGCGGCTTTTTCGTTCGCGCGGCAGGCGACGAGGCGGCCCGGCCTGCCGACGACGAGCGCGCCGCGAAGGCGACGGCGCGCCAGCGCGTACCGAACAGCGCCACCGCGCTGATCCGCGGCATGTTCCAGCCGCCGGGCGGCCGGGCGATGCCCGGCCTCGGCACGCTGCCCGCCGAGTGGCTCGATCCGGAGATGCTCGCCGGCGCGATGCGCAAGGCCACCTCGGGCCGGCAGATCGCCCTCACTGCGCTGCAATACGGCGACCCGGCGGGCGAGGCGCGCCTGCGCGACGCGCTGGCGATCAAGCTCGCCGACCACGGCATCGCCGCCCACCCCGACCAGATCGTGACCACGGTCGGCGCGACCCACGCCCTCGACATCGTCACCCGCACCCTGCTGCGCGCCGGCGACAGCGTGCTGGTCGACGAGCCGGGCTGGTCGGTCGAATACGCGCGCCTCGCGGCGCTCGGCATGCGCGTCCTGCCGGTGCCGCGCGGCAGCGACGGTCCCGACGTCGTGGCGATGCGCCGCCTGATCGAGGCCCAGCCGCCCGGCGAGCGGCCGCGGCTCTACGTCACCGTCTCGGTCCTGCACAACCCGACCGGCGCCTCGCTCGGCCTGCATGCCGCGCACCAGGTGCTCAAGCTCGCGCAGGAGCACGCCTTTCACATCGTCGAGGACGACACGTATTCGCACCTCGCGCCGGCGCACTCGCCGCGGCTGGCCGCGCTCGACGCGCTGGAGCGCACGATCTACGTCTCCGGCTTCTCCAAGATCCTGACGCCGAACTGGCGCGTCGGCTACCTTGCCGCGCCGCTGCCGCTGGTCGACCGCTTCGTCGACACCAAGCTGCTGTCGACGCTGACCACCCCCGGCGCGGGCGAGCTGGCGCTCGCGCATTGCCTCGAGCAGGGGCTGCTCCGCCGCCACGCCGAGCGCGTGGTGCAGCGGCTCGGCGCGGCGCGCGCGCGCACGGTGCGCCTGGCCGAAGCGCATGGCTGCCGCTTCGCCGCCGAGCCGCGCGGCCTGTTCGGCTGGGTCGACGCCGGCGTCGACAGCGAGCGCCTCGCGCACGCGATGATCGACGACTGGCTGCTCGCCCCCGGAGCGCTGTTCCACGCCCGGCCGCGGCCGACGAGCCTGATGCGGATCAACTTCGCCACCTCGCAGGACGCGCGCTTCTGGAAGGCGCTGGCCGCGGAGAGAAAGCGGCTGCTCTAGCGCGCGCCGAGCAGCTCCCAGCGCTCGAGCGCCTCGGTCAGCTCGTCGTCGATCTGCGCCACCCGCATCTGCGCCTGTTCGACCCGCACCGGATCGTCGGCGTAGAAGTCGGCGCTGCCCAGGAGCGCGGCCAGGTCCTTCTGCTCGAGCTCGAGCGCCTCGATCCGCGCCGGCAGGCCGTCGAGTTCGCGCTGCTCCTTGTAGCTGAGCTTCTTCGCCTTCGCCGGCGCCGCCGCGGCAGGCGCGCTCGCGGCGGGTGGCGCCTTGGTCGCCGGTGCGCTGCGCCGCTCGGCTTCGAGCGCCAGCCCCCGTGCCCGCTCGCGCTGCGTCTTCCAGTCCTCGTAGCCGCCCTCGTACTCGCGCCAGCGGCCGGGCGAGTCGTCGCCCTCCCAGGCGATCGTGCTGGTGACGACGTTGTCGAGGAAGCGCCGGTCGTGGCTCACCAGGAACACGGTGCCGGCGTGGCTCTGCAGCATTTCCTCGAGCAGCTCGAGGGTGTCGATGTCGAGGTCGTTGGTCGGCTCGTCGAGCACCAGCACGTTCGCCGGCAAGGCGAGCAGGCGCGCGAGCAGCACGCGGTTGCGCTCGCCGCCGGAGAGCGTGCGCACCGGAGAGTTGGCACGCTCGGGCGAGAACAGGAAGTCGGTCAGGTAGCTCATCACGTGCTTCCTGCCGCTGCCGGTCTCGATCCATTCGCTGCCCGGGCTGATGGTGTCGGCCAGGGTCGCGTCGAGGTCGAGCGCCGTTCGCATCTGGTCGAAGTAGGCGACCTCGAGCCGCGTGCCCTGGCGCACCGAGCCCGAGGTCGGCTGCAGCTCGCCGAGGATCAGCTTCAGGAGCGTCGTCTTGCCCGCGCCGTTGGGGCCGATCAGCCCGACCTTGTCGCCGCGCAGGATGGTCGAGGAGAAGTCCTTGACGATCAGCTTGTCGCCGAAGCGCATGCTCACGTTCTTCAGCTCGGCGACGATCTTGCCGCTGGAGACGCCCGAGTCGGCTTCGAGGCGAACCCGGCCGAGCGTGTCGCGCCGCGCCGCGCGCCGCGCGCGCAGGGCTTCGAGCCGCGCGACCCGGCCGACGCTGCGCGTGCGCCGCGCCTCGACGCCCTTTCGCACCCACACCTCCTCCTGCGCCAGCAGCTTGTCGGCGCGGGCGTTGGCGAGCGCCTCCGACGAAAGCTGCTCGGCCTTCCTCGCCTCGTAGGCGGCGAAGTTGCCGGGGTAGCTGCGCAGCACGCCGCGGTCCAGCTCGACGATGCGGGTGGCGATCGCGTCGAGGAAGGCGCGGTCATGCGTGATGACGACGACGCTGCCGCGAAAGCCCTTGAGCAGCTCCTCGAGCCAGGCGATCGAATCGAGGTCGAGGTGATTGGTCGGCTCGTCGAGGAGCAGCACGTCGGGCACCGCGACCAGCGCCTGCGCCAGCGCGACCCGCTTCTTGGTGCCGCCCGAGAGCTCGCCGATCGCCCGCGCGCCGTCGAGGTGGAGCTGCGCGAGAGTGGTCTCGACCCGCTGCTCCCAGTTCCAGGCGTCGAGGGTCTCGATCCGTGTCTGCAGGGCGTCGAGGTCGTCGCCGGGGGCGTGCGCCTCGTAGCGCTCGCGCACCTCGCGCGCCTCGGCCACGCCGGCGCCGACCGCGTCGAACACCGACATGCCGGGCTCGAACACCGGCTCCTGCGGCACGTAGCGGATGCGCAGGCCCTGCGTGAGCTGCAGCAGACCGTCGTCGAGCTTCTCCAGGCCGGCGATCACCTTCAGCAGCGAGGACTTGCCGGCGCCGTTGCGGCCGATCAGGCCGAGCCGCTCGCCCGCCTCGAGCGAGAGCGCGGCCTCGTCGAGCAGGGCGACGTGGCCATAGGCGAGGTGCGCACCGGAGAGCGAGAGGACGGCCATCGGAAGAAGAAGGGAGAGAAGCCGGCTCAGGCGAGCGCGGCTTCGAGCGCGTCGACGAAGGCCCCGGCGACGTCGAAGCCGCTCTGCTCCGTAATCTCCTGGAAGCAGGTCGGGCTGGTGACGTTGATCTCGGTCAGGCTGTCGCCGATGACGTCGAGCCCGACCAGCAGCAGGCCGCGCTTGGCCAGGACCGGACCGATGTGCTCGGCGATCTCGCGGTCGCGCGGCGAGATCGGCTGCGCCACGCCCACGCCGCCGGCGGCCAGGTTGCCGCGGATCTCCTGGCCCTGGGGAATCCGCGCCAGCACGAACGGCACCGGCTTGCCGGCGATGACCAGGATGCGCTTGTCGCCCTTGACGATCTCGGGCACGTAGCGCTGCACCATCACCGTGTGCGCGCCGCGCGCGTTCAGCGTCTCGACGATGGAGCCGAGGTTCATGCCGTCGGCAGCGACGCGAAAGATGCCGGCGCCGCCCATGCCGTCGAGCGGCTTCAGGATCACGTCGCCCTGTTCGGCATGGAAGCGCTTCAGCTCCGCGGGATCGCGGGTCACGAGGGTCGGCGCGATGAACTGCGGAAACTCGAGGATCGCGAGCTTCTCGGGATGGTTGCGCAGCGCCGCGGGCCGGTTGAAGACGCGCGCGCCTTCGCGCTCGGCCTGCTCGAGCAGGTGCGTGGCGTAGAAGTATTCGCTGTCGAAGGGCGGGTCGGTGCGCATGATCACCGCGGCGAAGTCGGCCAGGGCGATGCGCGCCCGCTCGCCGACCGCCGTCTTCTCCGCGAACCACGGCGCCTTCTGGCCGGTGAGCGAGATCTCTCTCACGTGCGTCGAGACCTTGTCGCCGCGCTGCCACATCAGGTCCCTCGCCTCGCAGGCGAAGATCGCGTAGCCGCGGCGCTGGGCCTCCTTCATCATCGCGAAGGTCGAGTCCTTCTTGACGTTGAAGCTTTCGAGCGGATCGGCGACGAAGAGCAGTTTCATGGCGAGGAGCGGGGTTCGTCGCGGCGGGGTCGCCACTGTTGCACAAAGAGCGCCGCCGCGCCCGCGACCACGCCCCAGAAGGCCGAGCCGACGCCGAACAGGCTCAGGCCCGAGAGCGAGACCAGGAAGGTGATGAGCGCGGCCTCGCGGTACGGCTCGTCCTTCAGCGCCGCGGCCAGGCCCGACCCGATCGTGCCGAGCAGGGCCAGGCCGGCGACCGCGATCACCAGCTCGCGCGGGAGGGCGGCGAGCAGCCCCGCGACCGCCGCGCCGTACACGCCGACGACGCAGTAGATCGCGCCGCACGCCGCCGCCGCGACCCAGCGCCGGTCGGGGTCGGCGTGCGCTTCGCGGCCCAGGCAGATCGCCGCCGTGATCGCCGCGAGATTGAGCGCGAAGGCGCCGAACGGCGCCAGCACGAGCGTGGCGATGCCGGTCAGGGCGATGATCTTCGAGATCGGCAGCCGGTAGCCGGCGGCGCGGATGGCGGCGACGCCGGGCAGGTTCTGCGAGGCCATGGTGACGATGAAGAGCGGCAGCGCAAGGCTCACGGTCGCGCGCCAGCTGAACTCGGGCGCGGTGAAGACCGGCACGGTGAACGCCCACTGCACGCCGCCTGCATGCAGGCGACCGGACGCGGCGGCGATGGCGACGCCGACCGCGAGCACGCCGACCACCGCGTAGCGCGGCCAGAGCCGGCGCCCGAGCAGGTAGGCGGCGAGCATCGCCAGCACCAGGACCAGCGAGGACTGCAGCGCGGCGAACGCATCGAGGCCGAAGCGGGCGAGCACGCCGGCAAGCAGGGCGCCGGCCAGCGGCATCGGAATCTTCTCCATGACGCGCTCGAACCAGCCGCTGGCGCCGGCGACGACGATCAGCAGCGCGCAGACGATGAATGCGCCGGTCGCCTCGGCCATGCCGAAGCCGCCACCCGCGCCGGCCACCGCGAGCACCGCCGCGCCGGGGGTGCTCCAGGCGATCATCACCGGCTTCCTCAGCCACAGCGATGGCAGCAGCGTGGTCAGGCCCATGCCCCAGCCGAGCGCCCACATCCACGAGGCCGACTGCGCGGGCGTCGCGCCGAGCGACTGCGCCGCCTGGAAGACGATCGCCACCGAGCTGGTGAAGCCGACCAGCACGGCGACGAAACCGGCGGTGACGGCCGAGAGGGAAACGTCCGAGACGCGCGACGCCGTCACGGGCGGATCAGATTTCTACTTTGGAGCCGAGCTCCACGACCCGATTCGTCGGCAGGCGCAGGAAGTCCGCCGCCGCCGAGGCGTTGCGGTGCATGCCGGCGAACAGCTTCTCGCGCCAGTCGGCCATGCCGCCGCCCAAGGTAGGGATGACGATGTCGCGCGAGAGGAAGTACGAGGTGTCCATGTCGTCGACAACGCAGCCGGCGGCGCGCATGCGCTCGAGCGCGGCCGGCACGTCGGGCTCGTTCTTGAAGCCGAAGTGCAACGTCACCTGCCAGCAGTCGTTGCCGAGCGGCTCGACGTCGCAGCGCTTGTCCTTGCCGATCCACGGCACCTCGTGATGGCGCACCGTGACGAACAGGTTGCGCTCGTGCAGCACCGTGGTGTGCGTGAGGTTGTGCAGCCTCGCGTTCGGCGTCAGGCCCTGGTCGCTGACCAGGAAGACGGCGGTCCCGGCCACCCGCGTCGGCGGGCTCAGGAACACCGATCCGAGGAAGCTCGGCAGGTCGATCGCCTCGCTGCGCAGCCGCTCGGCCATCAGCTTTCGACCCTGCTTCCAGGTCATCATCAGCGTGAACATCAGGGCGCCGATCAGCAGCGGGAACCAGCCGCCGTCGAACACCTTGACGATGTTGGCGGCGAGGAAGGCGAAGTCGACCAGGAAGAAGAAGCCGGTCGCCAGGACCACCAGCGACCAGGGATACTTCCAGGCGTAGCGGACGACGAAGAAGGTCATCGTCGTCGTGATCAGCATGTCGATCGTCACCGTGATGCCGTAGGCCGCGGCCAGCTTGTTGCTGGAGCCGAACAGGACGACGGCGATGACGATGCCGGCGAACAGCCCCCAGTTGACGAACGGCAGGTAGATCTGCCCGGTCTCGTGCTCCGAGGTGTGGGCGATGCGCAGGCGCGGCAGGTAGCCGAGCTGGATCGCCTGCTTGGTCACCGAGAAGGCCGCGGTGATCAGCGCCTGCGAGGCGATCACGGTGGCGAAGGTCGCCAGGCCGATCAGCGGATAGAGCGCCCAGGTCGGCGCCATCTCGTAGAACGGGTTGCCGACCTTTTCGGGGTAGACGAGCAGCATCGCGCCCTGGCCGAAGTAGTTGAGCACCAGCGCCGGCATCGCCATGCCGAACCAGGCGAGCCGGATCGGCCGCTTGCCGAAGTGGCCCATGTCGGCGTAGAGCGCCTCGGCGCCGGTGACGCAGAGCACGACCGAGCCGAGGGCGATGAAGGCGATCGACGGGTGGCCGAGCATGAAGGCGATGGCGTAGTGCGGCGAGAGCGCCTTCAGGATGGCGGGGTTGTCGCCGATGTGCCAGATGCCGAGCGCCGCCAGGACGACGAACCAGACCGCCATCACCGGGCCGAAGAGGCGGCCGACCCGCTCGGTGCCGTGCCGCTGGAACATGAACAGGGCCGCCAGCACCACCAGCGTGATCGGCACGACCCAGGCGTGCAGCCCGGGCGCCGCGACTTTCAGGCCCTCGACCGCCGAGAGCACCGAGATGGCGGGCGTGATGACGCCGTCGCCGAAGAAGATGGCCGTGCCGAAGATGCCCACCAGGAGCAGCCGCCGGCGCAGCGGCGGCCGGTCGCGCACCGCCTGCGAGGCGAGGGCGAGCATCGCGATCAGGCCGCCCTCGCCGTTGTTGTCGGCACGCAGGATCAGGACCACGTACTTGACCGAGACGATCACCGTCAGCGTCCAGAACACCAGCGACAGCACGCCGTAGATGTTGCCGGGCGTGAGCGGCACGTGGCCGTTGGCGAACACCTCCTTCAGCGCGTACAGCGGGCTGGTGCCGATGTCGCCGTAGACGATGCCGATGGCACCGAGCGTCAGGGCGGCAAGGCTGGTGGCGGGGCGGTTGGGGGTCACGCGGGGTGCGCGGCTGCGGAGCGTCGGCTACTCGTAGATCTCGGCGTTCGGGTCGGTCGCCTCGAGCTCGTACGCCGCGGCGACCATCGCCAGGCGGGCGATCACGCCGTACATGTAGAACCGGTTCGGGGCGCTGACGCCGGGCTTGGCGCCCGGCTTGGGCAACTGGTTCGAGCCGGCGAAGGCCAGCGGCACGAAGCTCGCCCCGGGGGAATTGAGGTTCTCGTCATTTCCGCGCTCCGGATTGACGCGGTAGAAGCCGCCGACGACGTAGCGGTCGATCATGTAGACCACCGGCTCGGCGACCGACTCGTTCACCCGCTCGTAGGTCGGCACGCCTTCCTGGAGGATGACTTCGCTCACCTCCTGCCCGTCCTTGATGACGCTCATCTTGTTGCGCGAGCGCCGGTTCAGGTCGGCCAGGTCCTTGGGGTCGCGCACCGTCATGATGCCCATGCCGTAGGTGCCGGCGTCGGCCTTGACGATGATGAACGGCTTCTCCTGGATCCCGTATTCCTTGTACTTGCGGCGGATCTTTCCGAGCAGCGTCTCGGCATTGCTCGTCAGGCACTCGGCGCCCGAGCCATCGCTGAAGTTCACCTCGCCGCAGCGGGCGAACATCGGGTTGATCAGCCACGGGTCCATGCCGAGCAGCTTGGCGAACTTCTTCGCCACCTCCTCGTAGGCGGCGAAGTGGTTGGTCTTCCTGCGCACCGCCCAGCCGGCGTGCAGCGGCGGCAGCAAATACTGCTCGTGCAGGCCTTCCAGCACCTTCGGAATGCCCGCCGAGAGGTCGTTGTTCAGCAGGATGGTGCAGGGATCGAAGTCCTTCAGCCCGAGGCGGTTGCGGGTGCGCACCAGCGGCTCGACCGTGAGCGTGCTGCCGTCGGGCAGCGGCACCGGGGTCGGCGCGGTGATCGATTCGTCGAGCGTGCCCAGGCGAACGTTGAGGCCGGCCTGGTGGAAGATCTCCATCAGCCGCGCCACGTTCATCAGGTAGAACGAGTTGCGGGTGTGCTTCTCGGGAATGAGGAGCAGGTTCTTCGCTTCCGGACAGTTCTTCTCGATCGCCGCCATCGCCGCCTGCACCGCCAGCGGCAGCATCTCGGTGGTCAGGTTGTTGAAGCCGCCGGGGAACAGGTTGGTGTCCACCGGCGCCAGCTTGAAGCCGGCATTGCGCAGGTCGACCGAGGTGTAGAACGGCGGCGTGTGCTCCATCCACTCGAGCCGGAACCAGCGCTCGATCGCCGGCAGCGACTCGAGCATGCGCTGCTCCAGCTCGTTGATCGGACCGGTGAGGGCGGTGATGAGGTGGGGAACCATGGCGGAGCCCGCGGCGGGCGGTGAGGCGTGCGGGAGAGGGGAGCGAGGATTCTAGGCATATGGGGAGCCCGGACGGGCAGCACCAGCGCCGCCCGTCCGGGCCCGGCCCGGGGAAAAAAAAGGGCCGCCTCGCGGCGGCCCTGATACAAAGGAGAAAACAGGTCAGTTGTGGTAGGCGGTTTCGCCGTGAGACGTGATGTCGAGGCCCTCGCGCTCGTCTTCCTCGCTGACGCGCAGTCCGATCGTCATGTCGACGAGCTTGTAGGCGATCAGGGAGACGACGCCGGACCAGACGATCGTGATCAGCACCGCCTTCAGCTGGATCCAGACCTGGTCCAGGATGGCCACCGAGGAGACCGTGGCGGTGACCCAGTCGCCGACCAGGCCCGGGCCGCCGAGCGCCTGGTTGTTGAACACGCCGGTGAGCAGGGCACCGACGATGCCGCCGACGCCGTGCACGCCGAACACGTCGAGCGAGTCGTCCGCGCCGAGCATCTTCTTCAGCCCGGTCACGCCCCAGAGGCAGGCGAAGCCGGCGATGAAGCCGACGACGATGGCGCCCATCAGGCCGACGTTGCCGCAGGCCGGGGTGATCGCCACCAGTCCGGCCACCGCGCCGGACGCAGCGCCGAGCATCGAGGCCTTGCCCTTGAACAGCGCCTCGCCGAGGCACCACGCCAGCACAGCCGCGCACGTCGCCGAGAAGGTGTTGATGAAGGCGAGCACCGCCGAGTTGCCGGCCTCGAGCGCCGAGCCGGCGTTGAAGCCGAACCAGCCGACCCACAGCAGCGCGGCACCGACCATGGTCAGCGTCAGCGAATGCGGCGTGAACGACTCGCGACCGTAGCCGATGCGCTTGCCGATCATGTAGGCGCCGACCAGGCCGGCGACCGCCGCGTTGATGTGCACGACCGTGCCGCCGGCGAAGTCGAGCGCGCCCATCTGCCAGATGAAGCCCGCCTTGCCATTCATCGCGTCGACGACTTCCTTGCCGCTGTAGGCGTCAGGACCCATCCAGAACCAGACCATGTGGGCGATCGGCGCGTAGCTGAAGGTGAACCACAGCGCCATGAAGGCGAGCACGGCGGCGAACTTCATCCGCTCGGCGAAGGCGCCGACGATCAGGCAGCAGGTGATGGCGGCGAAGGTCGCCTGGAAGGCGAGGAACAGCAGCTCGGGGATGTAGACCCCCTTGCTGAAGGTGGCGGCCATCGCGAACGTGCCGGTCGCCGGGTCGAACATGCCCTTCATGAAGATGCGATCGAAGCCGCCGAAGAAGGCGTTGCCCTCGCTGAAGGCCAGGCTGTAGCCGTAGATGCACCACAGGATGACGATCATCGAGAAGGTCACGAAGACCTGCATCAGCACCGACAGCATGTTCTTGCTGCGGACCAGGCCGCCGTAGAACAGCGCCAGGGCGGGTACCGACATCATGATGACGAGCGCCGTGGCGACGATCATCCAGGCGACGTCGCCCTTGTTGGCGACGGGCGTGGAGGCGGCGGCGGAAGCGGCTTCCGCCGCGGAAGCGGCCGAGCCCGCGGCCATTGGCGCGGAAGCGGCGGCGGGTGCGGAAGCGGCAGCGGATGCGCCGGAAGCAGCCTGGGCGAACGCGCTTTCACCGAAGGCGAGCGCGAACAGGCTGAGGACGAAGGCGATGAGGAGTTTGTTCATGGCGTGTGGTTCTTTTCCCGGCCTCAGAGGGCGTCCTTGCCGGTCTCGCCGGTGCGGATGCGGACGACCTGTTCGAGCGTCGAGACGAAGACCTTGCCGTCGCCGATCTTGCCGGTGCGCGCCGCGGTCTCGATCGCCTCGATGACCCGGTCGACGATCGCATCGTCGACGGCGGCCTCGATCTTCACCTTGGGCAGGAAATCGACCACGTATTCGGCGCCGCGATAGAGCTCCGTGTGGCCCTTCTGCCGGCCGAAACCCTTGACTTCCGTCACCGTGACTCCCTGGACGCCGATCGCGCTCAAGGCCTCACGAACTTCGTCCAGCTTGAACGGCTTGACGATCGCGGTCACCATTTTCATGGTCGCACTCCCTTCCCGATGTTGATTGAATCCGGCCCCTCCGCGGGCGCGACCCTCTTCGTCGCGCCCGCGCAGATCACAGGGCCTTGCTGAGGGTGAGGATCACCCGGCCCTTGTTGACGTCGCCGTAGAAACTCTTCTTGTTGGCGCCGACGTAGGCCGCGGCCGCCGACACGCCGGCGCCCATGACGGCGGACAGGTCGTACGTCACGCCGAGCTTGTAGTCGTAGTAGCTCTTGATGCCGGCGTCGATGGTGCCGCCTTCGCCGCCGTCGATGGTCGCGTTGCGCAGCTTCTTCGCCATGCGCGTGTAGCCGCCATGGGCGTTGATCGTCAGCTTGTCGATCGGGAAGTTGGCGTTGACCTCGAAATAGCCGGTGTTCTTGCCGCGGCTGCTGCTGAGGGAAGCCCCGTTGGCCTCGGCGAGCATCTGCTGCGCCTTGCCGAGGCCGAAGTAGTCCTTCGAGACCGTGTGCGAGTATTTGACGGTGAGGAACGACCAGGTCAGCGCACCGTAGAGCTCGGTGGTGTTGAAGCTGACGACCTTGTCCTTCTGCGGGTAGTAGTACTGCAGGATGCCGACGTCGTAGCCGAAATCCTTGGTGATCTCGCCCTTGTATCCGGCGTAGAAGTCCATCTCGATACCGGTATTCGTGAAGCCGATGTTCGAGTTCCAGTTACCGATGTAGAAACCAGCCGCAGACCAGTCGAAGCCGCCCTGGATCGCCGGCGAGACGGACTTGGTCGTGATCTCGCCGCTGTCGTTGACGCCGACACCGCCTTGGTCCTGGCCACGGAACTTGTACTTCGTGGTGACGGAGATGTTGGCCGTCAGCGGGAACGCAGGCTCCGGCGCGGCGGGCGCGGGCGTTGCCTGGGCAAAGGCGCCGCTGACGGCGCCGAGTGACAGGAACGAGGACACGAGAACTGAACTCTTCTTCATTAGGGCTCCCTGCAGGGTCGTTGAGATTCGCGTGAGTTCTGCACGATGCGTGCCAAGCGCCTTCCACAGGGGATGCCCCATTCCGAGGCGGTCGACTCCCCCGAAACAGACAGGACGGCACCATGTGCAGGCACTACGCTCTGGCGGCTGCGCACTGCACTGGTGCCAAGCCCGCGCCCGTCCCCAACCTCGTCGTCCGCCGCCGCGGCGTTCGTGCCATGGCCTTTGCCGTCGTCCACAGCCGCGCCCTGCGCGGCCTCGAAGCGCCCGCGGTGACCGTCGAGGTGCACCTCGCCAACGGCCTGCCGAGCTTCACTCTCGTCGGCCTCGCCGACACCGAGGTCAAGGAAGCGCGCGAGCGGGTGCGCGCCGCGCTGCAGATGAGCGGGCTCGAGTTCCCGCACAACAAGCGGGTCACGGTCAGCCTGGCGCCGGCCGACCTGCCGAAGGAGTCGGGCCGGTTCGACCTGCCGATCGCGCTCGGCATCCTCGCCGCCGCCGGGCACATCGAGGCGGCCCGCCTGGACGGCTACGAGTTCGCCGGCGAACTGTCGCTCGGCGGCGAGTTGCGTCCGGTGCACGGCGCGCTGGCCATGGGCCTGGCGATGCGGCGCAGCGCCAGTGCGCTGGAACGCTCGCGGACCCTGGTGCTGCCGGTCGCCAGCGCCGACGAGACGGCCTCCGTCGGCGGCCTGTCGGTACTCGGTGCCGAGCACCTGCTCGATGTCGTCTCCGCCCTGCTCCCGGGCGAAGCGGCGGACAGCGGGGCGCTGCGCAACGCCGTGCCACTCAGCCGCGGCGCCAGCGCCCCGCTCCCCGACCTGCGCGACGTCAAGGGCCAGGCGGCGGCGAAGCGGGCGCTCGAGATCGCCGCGGCCGGCGAGGCGAGTCTGCTCATGATCGGCCCGCCCGGTACCGGCAAGTCGATGCTGGCGCAGCGTCTCGGCGGCCTGCTGCCCGAGCTCACCCACGACGAGGCGCTCGAGTCGGCGGCGATCCTCGGCGTCGCCGACGCCTTCGTCGCCCGCCGCTGGGGCCAGCGCATCCTGCGCGCGCCGCATCACACCGCCTCGGCGGCGGCGCTGGTCGGCGGCGGCTCGCCGCCGCGGCCGGGCGAGGCCTCGCTCGCCCATCACGGCGTGCTCTTCCTCGACGAACTGCCCGAGTTTCCGCGCGCCGCGCTCGAGGCCTTGCGCGAGCCGCTGGAAACGGGCCGCATCGTCATCTCGAGGGCGGCCCGCCAGGCCGAGTTCCCGGCGCGCTTCCAGCTGGTCGCGGCGATGAACCCCTGTCCCTGCGGTCAGCTCGGCAACCCGGCGCGGGGGGGGCGCGGCCCGCCCCCCGCGGGGGAGCGCGACCCGGCCCGGAGCATCGGGGCGCGGCGGCCAAGGCTTCGGGCGGCACGGCGGGCACCTCGACCTGCAGGTCGATGCGGTCGAGCAGCGGCCCGCTGATCCGCGCCTGGTAGCGCAGCACCGCGTCGGGCGTGCAGCGGCACGCCCGCGCCGGGTTGCCGAGCTGACCGCAGGGACAGGGGGTCATCGCCGCGCCCAGCTGGTAGCGCGCCGGGAACGCGGCCTGGCGGGC
>JANMCC010000195.1:0-4018 GCA_031360885.1 Burkholderiales bacterium
CTTCGGAGCGGCCGGGCGGGGCCGCTCATGTCCGCGGCTCGAGCGGCGGGTAGCTGCGCTGCGGCGCCGGCGGCACCGGCTCGGGCGGCGGCGGTCGCACGGGGACCGGCAAGGCCTTGAGCTGCGCTTCGGTGAGCTCGAGCGGAGGCGCTTCGCGCGAGATCTTGTAGGTGTCGATCGAGGTGATGAACTGGCGCTCCTCCGGAAGCGGTCCGCCGGTATCGAAGCTCGCCAGGGTATCGCCCTTGAACAGCACGACCACGCGCCGCAACTGCGACTCGGCGCCCTGGCGGCGGATCGTGAACACGTAGTCCCAGCGATCGGCGTGGAACGGATCGGTCAGCAGCGGCGAGCCGAGCACGTCGCGGACCTGGGCGCGGGTCATGCCCGTCTTGATCAGCGCCGCCTGTTCCTGGGTGATCACGTTGCCTTGCACGATCTCGAGCCGGTACGGCGTGAGCACGCCGACGGCGCTGTCGGAGACCTGCAGCGCCTGGCAGCCCGCCAGGGCGGCGATCGCCATGGCGGAAGCCCCTGCGCGCAGCAGGCCGGACGGCGGGGAAGTAAGGGTCATCGTCATGGGGGTTGCTGGCTTCCCGGCCGCCTCGGGCACCGGCAAGCTCGTATGATGAAACGATTCTATCGGCTCGCCTCCGGCCGGCCCCGCCCATGACCCATGCCGACGAACTGAAGAACAGCGGCCTCAAGGCCACGCTGCCGCGCATCAAGGTGCTCGAGGTCTTCCAGAAGACCAAGGAGCGGCACATGAGCGCCGAGGACGTGTTCCGCGCCCTGCTCGCCGAGCATGCCGACGTCGGCCTGGCCACGGTCTACCGCGTCCTCATGCAGTTCGAGCAGGCCGGCATCCTCTCGCGCAACCACTTCGAGACCGGCAAGGCGGTGTTCGAGCTGAACGAGGGCAAGCACCACGACCACCTGGTGTGCCTCGACTGCGGCCGGGTCGAGGAATTCTTCGACCCCGAGATCGAAAAGCGGCAGAAGGCGGTTGCGCAGGCCCGGGGATTCGAGCTTCAGGACCACGCGCTCGCGCTGTACGCCGCCTGCACCAAGAAGAACTGCGAGTTCCGGATCAAGCGCTGAGGCCACCGGCTATTCCGGCTTGGCCATCGCCTTGTGGTGGCGGGCGATGAACTCCGAATAGGTGTCGATGCCGCGCAGCTGCAGGATCGTGTTGCGCACCGCCGCCTCGACCAGCACGGCGAGGTTGCGCCCGGCATCGACCGCGATCACCGTCTTCCTGATCGAGACGTCGAGGATCTCCTCGTTGAGCGGCTCGTAGGGCAGGCGCTCGAAGTCGCGGTCCATGGTCGCCTGGCGCACCAGGTGGACGATCAGCTTCAGCCGCATCTTGCGCCGCACCGCGGTCTCGCCGAAGATCGCCTTGATGTCGAGCAGGCCGATGCCGCGCACCTCGAGCAGGTTCATCAGCAGCTCGGGGCAACGGCCCTCGAGGGCTGTTTGCGAGACCCGGTAGAGATCGACCGCATCGTCGGCGACCAGGCCGTGGCCGCGCGAGATCAGCTCCAGCCCGAGCTCGCTCTTGCCCAGGCCCGACTCGCCGGTGAGCAGGACGCCGAGGCCGAGGATGTCCATGAAGACGCCGTGGCGGGTCGTCCGCTCGGCGAAGTGCTGGGCGAGGTAGCCGCGGACGACGTCGATCACGTGGCCGGCCGACTCGCTGGTGACGAAGAGCGGGATGTCGGCCCGGTCGCAGAGGGCGACGAGCCGATCCGGCGGCACCTGGGCGTCGGCGCAGATCAGCACCGGCGGGTCGAGGGTGACGATCCGGGAGATCCGCTTTTCGGTGACCTCGTCCGAGGCGTTCTTCAGGTAGGCGACCTCGTGGCGGCCGACGATCTGCACCCGCTTCGGGTGGATGTAGTTCAGGTAGCCGACCAGGTCGGCGGCGGAGCGCGCGTCGCGGACCGCGGCCTCGTCAAAATGGCGCTCCGGATGGGCGTGGCCGGCGATCCACTCCCAATGCAGGGCGGGGCGGAATTCCTCGAACATCGCCTCCGCGCTGATGACCGTGGGCTTCATCGCCGGCCGATCCGCGAGTGCCGCTGACGCCGGGCCAGCGTCAAGCGACCGAGCGCAGAGGCTCCCAGGCGGAGATCAGCCGGTGCACCGTGGCGGCGTCGGCCTCGGTCTTCAGGCGCTCGCGCAGGTCGCGGTCCGAGAGCATTTCGGCGATCTCGGACAGGATCTCGAGGTGACGCTGGGTCGCCGCCTCGGGCACCAGCAGGAAGATCAGCAGGGCAACGGGCTCGTCGTCGGGCGCGTCGAAGGCGATCGGATCCTTGACGCGCAGCACCGCGGCAAGCGGGTTCTTCAGGCCCTTGATCCGGCCGTGCGGGATCGCCACGCCGTGTCCGAGGCCGGTGGAGCCGAGTCGCTCCCGGGCGAACAGGTTGTCGCTGACGGTGGCCCGGGCGATGGCGTGCTGGTTCTCGAACAGCAGCCCGGCATGCTCGAACACGCGCTTCTTGCTGGTGGCGTCGACATCGACCAGCACGTCGCCGGCGGGCAGGATGGCAGCGAGACGGTTCATGGGGACGACGGCGACCGCGAATCCGCGCCCGGCCGAAATGACGATGCGATGAATTATGGGCCGCTCGCCCCCGCCATGCCGGGCCGGGGGCGTTTGCCGTGACGGACGAGACGAACTTTGCTGCGTCGCGGCAACACCGCCGCCGGGAGCAGCCTCAGTTGAGCGTCGCGTCGGCCCGCTTGGGCGACTCGTGGTGGTGGTTCTGGACCTTGTCCTTGTGGCGGACGACCTGGCGATCGAGCTTGTCCATCAGCTGGTCGATCGCCGCGTACAGGTCTTCCGACGAGCACTCCGCGAAGATGTCCTTCCCCTTGACGTGCAGCGTGACCTCGGCCTTTTGCCGCCGTTCCTTTTCGCTCAGCTTCTCGACACACAACAGGACTGTGATGTCGACGACCTGATCGAAGTGGCGCGTGACCCGCTCCAGCTTGGTGAGCACATACTCCCTGAGCGCGGGCGTGACTTCGAGGTGATGACCGCTGATCGTCAGATTCATGAAGGGATCCTTTCGGGGTGCGGCAGAACACGGTAGCAGAGGCGTCCAAGCCTGCATAGGGAAAAGGGTCGTTGCCGGGACGCGAATCCAGTCTAGTCCCGGGACTTGACCGTTCAGCGCGCCGTTCGGAGCCTCGAGGGGCCGATGCGATAATTTCTTCACCGCATCTCTCGCACCTGTCCTTGGACATCCTCTTCCCTTGGTGACCATCCGCTCCGGCAGCGGATCCTGCTCGCCGGAGCGCACATGCTGAACGTGTTCACGCTGGCCAACGGCCGGCTCTTTCAGGAAGAGATCGAGAGCCACGCGGCGCTGGCGCACGTCAAGCCGGTCTGGGTCGACCTCGACGCGCCGACCGAGGAGGAGAAAGGCTGGATCGTCGAGCACTTCGGCCTCACCATCCCGAGCGATGCGGTCGACGACGATCTCGAGGAGTCGGCCCGCTTCTACGAGGAAGACAACGGCGAGCTGCACATCCGCTCCGACTTCCTGATCGACGACGGCGAGACGCCGCGCAACGTGCGCGTCGCCTTCATCCTCCATCGCAACATCCTGTTCTCGGTCCATGCCGAGGACCTGCCCGTGTTCCGCCTGCTGCGCCTGCGCGCGCGCCGCATCCCGGCGCTGATCGACGACGCCAAGGACGTGCTGCTCAAGCTCTACGATGCCGACGCCGAGTACTCGGCCGACGCGCTCGAAGGCATCTACGACCACCTCGAGGCGGTGAGCGCGCGCGTGCTGCGCCAGGACGTGAACGACCAGGCCGCGGGCGAGGCGCTCTCGGCGATCGCCCGCGAGGAAGACCTGAACGGGCGCGTCCGGCGCAACGTCATGGACACGCGCCGCGCGGTCAGCTTCATGATGCGCAGCCGCATGCTCAACGCCGAGCAGTTCGAGGAGGCGCGGCAGATCCTGCGCGACATCGATTCGCTCGACAGCCACTCGACCTT
>JANMCC010000207.1:0-2236 GCA_031360885.1 Burkholderiales bacterium
CTATCCCGCCTCCGACCAGATCGTCTCCGAGGCGGCGCGCCTGCGCTACCGCTCGGCCGGCGACTTCAGCGCGCCGATCACGGTGCGCATGCCCTGCGGCGGCGGCATCTACGGCGGGCAGACGCACAGCCAGAGCCCCGAAGCGCTGTTCACCCACGTCTGCGGCATCCGCACGGTGATGCCGTCGAACCCTTACGACGCCAAGGGCCTGCTCATCGCCTCGATCGAGAACGACGACCCTGTGATCTTTCTCGAGCCCAAGCGGCTCTACAACGGACCCTTCGACGGCCACCACGACCGGCCGATCGTCGCCTGGTCGAAGCATCCGCTGGGCGAGGTGCCCGAGGGCCACTACACGGTGCCGCTCGACACCGCCTCGGTGTTCCGCCCGGGCAGCGAGCTGACGGTGCTGACCTGGGGCACGATGGTGTTCGTCGCCGAGGCGGCCGCGCAGGAGACCGGCACCGACGCCGAGATCATCGACCTGCGCACCCTCTGGCCGCTCGACCTGCCGACGATCGTCGCCTCGGTGAAGAAGACCGGCCGCTGCATCGTCGTGCACGAGGCCACGCGCACCAGCGGCTTCGGCGCCGAGCTGGTGGCGCTGGTGCAGGAGCACTGCTTCTACGACCTCGAGGTGCCCGTCGAGCGCGTCACCGGCTGGGACACGCCGTACCCGCATTCGCTCGAATGGGCCTACTTCCCCGGTCCCGACCGGGTCGGCGCGGCGATGCGTCGGGCGATGGAGAAGACCTGATGGGCGAGCACGTGATCAAGATGCCCGACATCGGCGAGGGAATCGCCGAGGTCGAGCTCGTCGCCTGGCACGTCAAGCCGGGCGACGCGGTCGTCGAGGACCAGCCGCTGGCCGACGTGATGACCGACAAGGCCAGCGTCGAGATCCCGTCGCCGGTGGCGGGCACCGTGGTCGCGCTCGGCGGCGAGGTGGGGCAGACGCTCGCGGTGGGCTCCGAGCTGATCCGCATCGAGACGGGAGCGGGGCAGGGCGCCTCGGCAGGAAAGTCGTCGGCGCCGCCGCCCGCCGCGGCCGGCGAGCCCTTGTCGGCACCGCCGCCGATCGCGGCCGCCATGCCAATGCATGCGCCGGCCGGGCATTCGACCGAGCGGCCGCGTGCTTCGCCCTCGGTTCGCCGCCAGGCGACGGAGCTCGGCGTGGACCTGCGGGCCGTCGCCGGCAGCGGCCCGGGCGGCCGCATCGTCCACGCCGACCTCGCGGCGGCCGCGGCGGCGAAGCGCGCACCGGCGCCGGCCCCCGCGCCGCGACCGCCGGCACCGGCCCCCGCGGGCGAGGACGAGCAGGCGATTCCGATCATCGGCGTGCGCCGCAAGATCGCGCAGAAGATGCAGGAGTCCAAGCGCCGGATCCCGCACTTCACCTATGTCGAGGAAGTCGACGTCACCGAGCTGGAGGAGCTGCGCGCCCGGCTGAACACGCAATGGGCCGGGCAGCGGCCCAAGCTCACGCTCCTGCCTTTCCTGATCCGCGCCGTCGTTCGCGGCGTGCGCTCCTTTCCGCAGGTCAACGCCCGCTTCGACGACGACGCCGGCATCGTCACTCGCTACCGCTCGGTGCACCTCGGCATCGCCACGCAGACCGACGTCGGCCTGATGGTGCCGGTGCTGCGCCATGCCGAGGCGCTGGACCTGTGGGCGAGCGCGGCCGAGGTCTCGCGCCTGGCCGAAGGCGCGCGCGGCGGCAAGATGAGCCGCGACGAGCTGATCGGCTCGACGATCACCATCACCAGCCTGGGCGCGCTCGGCGGCATCGTCACCACGCCGGTGATCAACCACCCCGAGGTCGCGATCGTCGGCGTCAACCGCATCGTCGAGCGGCCGATGTACCGCTCGGGCGCGGTGGTGCCGCGCCTGCTCATGAACCTGTCGTCGTCTTTCGACCACCGCATCGTCGACGGCATCGACGCCGCCCGCTTCGTGCAGACCCTGCGCGGTTTCCTCGAGGCGCCGGCGACCCTGTTCATCGACTAGGGCCTGTTAACGCTATGGGAAGCCACGCTGAGATCACCCTTCGGGCCGGGGTGGCGCAAGGCGCTGGGCGGCGTTGCGCCGCTTGCCCGGGCGGCCCGCCCGGGCCGCGCGACGCGCCTTGCCCAGCGCCTTGCGCCGCCCCGGCGCGTGGCTTCCCATAGCGTTAACAGGCCCTAGCCCGTGTCTAGTCCGGGGCCGGCGGCTGCGGCGACGACGGCGCGAGCGCGCG
>JANMCC010000218.1:0-32239 GCA_031360885.1 Burkholderiales bacterium
TTCCTCAAGGCGATCAAGCAGCGCTGCGACGCGGTCGTCAACCTGACCACCGGCGGCTCGCCCTACATGACCGTGCACGAGCGCATGCAGCCGGCCAAGGTGCTCAAGCCCGAGGTGGCGTCGATGAACATGGGGACGATGAACTTCGGCCTGTTCCCGATGCTGCAGCGCTTCAAGGAATTCAAGTTCGACTGGGAGCGCCCGTATCTCGAGGGCAGCAAGGACCTGATCTTTCGCAACACCTACGGCGACCTCGAGACCGTGCTGACCGAGCTTTCGGCCAACGAGACGCGCTACGAGTTCGAGTGCTACGACACCTCGCATCTCTACAACCTCGCGCACTTCGTCGAGCGCGGCCTGGTCAAGGCGCCGTTCTTCGTGCAGACGGTGTTCGGCATCCTCGGCGGCATCGGCAGCCACCCCGACGACGTGATGCACATGAAGCGCACCGCCGATCGCCTGTTCGGCGACGACTACCGCTGGTCGGTGCTCGGCGCCGGCCGCAGCCAGATGCAGGTAGCGGCGATGGCCGCGTCGATGGGCGGCAACGTGCGGGTCGGCCTCGAAGACAGCCTCTGGATCGGCCGAGGCAAGCTCGCGCAGTCGAACGCCGAGCAGGTGCGCCAGGTTCGCCGCATCCTCGAAGGACTGGGTCTCGAGGTCGCCACGCCGGCCGAGGCGCGCCAGATCCTTCAGCTCAAGGGCGTGGCCAAGGTCGCGTTCTGAAGCGATCCGTTCGACGACGAACCGGCGGCGCCACGCCGCGGCATCAGGTTCGCGTCGCCTTCGCGCGATGAAAGCCGTCGAATGGCGGCGGGCTACGATCGTGCGGCTTCAGCTCGAAGGTGGCGCGCGCGTTCGGGCTGCCGCCGTCGATGCGCAGGCACGTGCCGGTAATGTACGAGGCCGCCGGCGATAGCAGGAAGACGATGCCGGCCGAGATCTCGGCCTCGTTGCCGAAGCGCTGCATCGGCACCTTGGCCGCGACCTTCTTCACCTCGGCCCAGTTCTCGGGCGTGTAGACGTCGAAGCCGCTGGTCGCGATGCCGCCGGGCGCCAGGGCATTGACGCGGACCCCCGACGACGCCCATTCGCAGGCCGCGCTTTCCGAGAGCGTGAGCATGCCGCCGCGCGCCGCGGCCGAATGGCCGAACATCGGCCAGCCGTTCGAGATGTCGGCGATGATGTTGACGATCGCGCCGCCGTTCGCCTGCATCCAGCGGTTGAAGACCTCGCGCATGAAGATGAAGCCGCCGGTGAGGTTGTTCTTCACCACCGCTTCGAAGCCCTTCGTCGAGATCGTCTCCCGGCCGGCGCGGTCCTGGCCGCCGGCGTTGTTGACGAGGCCGTCGATGCGGCCGGTCCCCTCGAGCACGCTCGTGACCGTCGCGACCACGCCCTCTTCGTCGCGGATGTCGCAGGCGTAGATGCTGACGGCGCCGCCGTCTTCCAGGATCTCGCCCTTCACCTGCTCGAGCTTTTCTATCTTGCGGCCGACAAGGGCGACGTGGGCGCCGAGCGAGGCGAGCTCGTGCGCCGTGCAGCGGCCGATGCCGCTGCCGCCGCCGGTGACGATGACGGTCTGGCCGGCGAACAGGCCGGGCCGGAACTCGGATCGATAGGGCATGGCGTTCCTCCTCTAGTGTTGAATCGTGTGGCAGACACCCGCTGCCTGCAGCGCGTCGATCTCGGCCGGGTCGAAGCCGAACTGCGCGAGCAGCTCGCGGCTGTGCTCGCCCGGCGAGGGTGCGCGCCGGCGCAGGGCTGCCGGCGTCTGCGAGAAGCGCGGCGCCGGGGTCGGATGCAGCACGCCGTCGAACTGCGTGAAGCTGGCGCGCGCCTGCATCTGCGGATGCTCCGGGGCCTCGTCGATCGACAGCACCGGCGCGATGCAGGCTTCGCGGCCGGCGGCGGCCTGGACCCATTCGTCCCGGCTGCGCGTCGCGAACACGGCGGCGAAACGCGCGCGCAGGGCGGGCCAGGCGCTTCGATCGTCCTGCGCTGGCAGCGGCTCGCGATCGAGCGCGAGCAGCTTCAGAAGGGCCGCGTAGAACTGCGGCTCTATGGCGCCGACCGCGAGCCAGCGGCCGTCGCGCGTCGCATAGGTGTTGTAGTACGGCGCGCCGCCGTCGACGATGTTCTCGCCGCGTCCCTCGGTCCACAGGCCGCGCTGCCGGAACGCCTGGAACGCCGACATCAGGTTGGCGACGCCGTCGACCATCGCCGCGTCGACGATCTGGCCACGCCCTGTCCGCTGTGCCGAAAGCATCGCCGCGAGCACGCCGACCGCGAGGTACATCGCGCCGCCGCCGAGGTCGGCGACGAGGTTGAGCGGCGGCACCGGGCGCTCCTCGGTGCCGATGCTGTGCAGCGCGCCGGTCAGGGCCAGGTAGTCGATGTCGTGGCCGGCCTCGCGCGCGAGCGGTCCGTCCTGGCCCCAGCCGGTCATGCGGCCGTAGATCAGGCGCGGGTTGGCGGCCAGGCACACGGCCGGGCCGAGGCCGAGCCGCTCGGCCACGCCGGGGCGAAAGCCTTCGGTCAGCGCATCGGCGCGCGCGAGCAGGCGCAGCACCGTCGCCACGCCCTCGGGTCGCTTCAGGTCGACGGCGAGCGAGCGCTTGTTCCGGTTGTAGAAATCGAAGCGCGCCGGCGGATCAGCCACCGCGCCCGGCGCCGGAATACGGTCGATGCGGATGACGTCGGCCCCGAAGTCGGCGAGCAAGGCGCCGGCGAAGGGTGCCGGCCCGATCGCGGCGAGCTCGACGATGCAAAGGCCCGCGAGCGGTCCACTCATGCGGCTTCTCCTTCGGCATGTCGAGGCCGTCGCCATGGGTCGAGACCGCGTCCGGTCGAGGCGACCTGGCGCAGCCAGGGCGATGGTCGGAAGCGGGCGCCCGAGGTTGCCGCGAGGTCGTCGCAGGCGAGGACGAAGCGGTCGATGCCCTGGCTCTCGACGCTGCGCAGGATGCCGCCGCTGGCCGCTGGCTGGCCGAGCCCGAGCAGCGAGCCCGTGTCGGCATCGTCGGCGCTGGCGAGCACGCCCTCCTCGATGCAACGCAACGCCTCGAGCGCTTCGGCGGCGCGCAGCCGCACCGCGATCACGGCGGCTGACGGCTGCGCGGACGCGCGCGCGAACAGCGCGTCGAGGCCGGGCCAGAGTTGCCGGGTCGCGCCGGCGGGATGGTCGTAGAAGCCGCCGCCGTGGCGTCGGCCGCCGCGGCCCAGCGCCGTCATTCGTTCGAGCACCGGTCTCGCGAGCGGGCGGCAGAAGCGCTCGTCGAGACCGTCGGCGCGGGCCTGGTCGGCCTGCTGCAGGTTGAGGCCGAGCGAGACTTCGTCGAGCACCGCCAGCGGCCCGACGCTGCGTCCGTTGGCCAGCGCCGCCGCTTCGATGGCGGAAGCGGCCACCCCTTCGCCGAGCAGCGCCAGCGCCTCGTCGAGGTAGGCCGCGAACACGCGTGTCGTGAAGAAGCCGGGGCCGTCGCGAACGACGATGGGACGCTGGCCCAGGGCGGCGACGAAGGCGAGCGCCGCGTCGAGGGTAGCCAGCGAGGTTTTCGCGCCGCGCACGACCTCGACCAGCTTCATGCGCTCGACCGGCGAGAAGAAATGGAGGCCGAGAAAGCGTTCCGGGCGGCGCAGTGCGCCGGCCAGGCCGCCGATCGGCAGGCCCGAGGTATTGCTCGCGAGCCAGGCGTCGGCGGGCAGCGCCGCCTCGACCCTGCGCAGCAGCGTCTCCTTCAGCGCGCGATCCTCCGGTACGCTTTCGACCGCGAGATCGCAGGACGCGAGGTCGGCATCTCTTTCGATGGGCCGGACCGCGCCGGCGATCGCCGCCGCCGCGTCGGCATCGAGCCGGCCACGAGCCACCTGCCGCTCGAGCTGCCCCACCAGGCGCGCATGGCCGGCGACGGCCGACGAAGCATCGCGGCCGACCAGCATCACCTCGATTCCGGCGGCGGCAGTGACCTGGGCGATGCCGAGCCCCATCAGGCCCGGCCCGACGACGGCGATGCGTCGCATGGCGACGCTCATCGGTGAAACCGCACCGCTTCGCCGAGCCCGGCGCGGCCGACCCGGGCCGAGTTCGCCGCCACCGTCGGGTCCTCATAGCCGAACGAGATGCCGAACAGCAGGCGGTAGTCGGCGGCAATGCCGAGGTGGCGACGCACGATGTCCGGGTACAGGCCGAGCGCGCCCTGGGCACACGAGGCAATGCCGCGCGAGGTGAAGAGGAGCATCAGCGTCTGCGCGTACATGCCGAGGTCGGTCGCCTCGCGCGTGTCGAAGGGCTGGTGCATGAAGATGAAGACGACATGGGGCGCGTCGAAGAAGGCGTGGTTACGCACGTAGGCGGCGTGGCGGCCGACCATGTCCATGCGCTCGACGCCCATCGCGCCGTAGAGCCTGGCCGCAGCGTCCACCTGGCGCGCCCGGTAGACACCGGGATAGCGGCTGTCGGCCGGCCAGTCGGGGGCGTGCGGCACATGGTCGCGACCAGCCTTCACCAGATCGTCGCGCAAGCGATGCAGCGCCTCACCCGAGACGACGTGCGGCACCCAGGGCTGCACGTTGCAGTTCGAAGGCGCCCGCTGCGCGAGCTCGAAGATCTCATCCAGCAAACCCGCCGGAACCTCGCGGTCGAGAAAGCCGCGCACCGAGCGGCGTTCGCGGATCGCGGCATCGACCGACATCGCCACGCCCGGCGTGCGCGCCGTCATCGCCGCCCCTGGATCGGCCGCGCGCCGGGCTGCCCATGGGCCAAGGCGAGCTTTCGACCGATTCGCGCCGCACGGGACGCATCGTCGCTTTGCCCGCGAGGGGCGACGCGGGCAGCCGTCGCGGCCCGCGCATTCATGCCGTCGCGCGCTTGCCCGAAAAGCCGAACAGGTGCTGGGCGACGCGCCGGATCTGCACTTCTTCCGAGCCCTCGGTGATGCGGTAGCGCCGGTGGTGGCGGTAGATGTGCTCGAACGGCAGGGCGCGGCTGTAGCCCATGCCGCCGTGGACCTGCATCGCGCGGTCGGCCGCCTCGCAACAGAGGCGGTTCGCGCGAAAGTTGCAGATCGAGACCCAGTCGCTGATCTCGAGCGGATCCTGGCGGTCCATCTGCCACGCCGTCTTGAAGATGAAGTTGCGCACCATCTCGCATTCGGCGTAGAGCTCGACGAGCGGGAACTGGATCGCTTGCTTCTTCGACAGCGGCTCGCCGAAGACGATGCGCGACCCTGCGTATTTCGCCGCCTCGGCGATGCAGTAGCGCGCCGCGCCGGCACTCGCCGCCGCCTGGCGGATCCGGTTTTCGTGCACGAAGCGCTGCGCCACCATCAGGCCCTCGCCTTCCTTGTGCAGGATGGCGCTGTCGGGAACGCGCACGCCTTTCAACGCGACCTCCGCGTGGTCGCTCGGCATGTTGAAGGTCCAGTGGTTGTAGAGGATCTCGTGCCCGGGCGCGTCGGTCGGCACGATGAAGGCAGTGATGCCGCGGCCGTCGCCGGGCTGGCCCGACGTGCGCGCGAAGACGAGGTTGCCGTGGGCCCGCGCGACCTGGCTGTTCCAGCGCTTCATGCCGTCGATGACCCAGTGGTCGCCCGCTTTGTCGTGGACACGCCGGCCGGTCGTTTCCAGCCAGGTCGCGTCGCTGCCGTGGCCGGGCTCGGTGAGGGCGAACGAGAGGTGTCGCTTGCCGCTGATCATGCCATCGATGTAGAGCTTCTGCTCCGGCGTGCCGTAGGCGTCGAGCACGGGGATGATCGGGAAGTTGCCGACGATCGACGATTCGTCCTGCAGGTCGTTGTGCAGGCCGAGGCCCTTGCCGGCGAGGTGCTCGCGGATGGCCGCGATCATCAGGTTGGAGGCCGCCTGGCCGCCGCAGCTCTTCGGCAGGCCCAGGCGAAGGTGGCCGGCCTTATCGGCGCGCCGCTCCATCTCCTCGATCAGGGCGCGCCAGGCCGGCTGCGGCCGGCCGTCGTTTTCCCAGTCGGTGCGCGCGTTCTCGCGGCGATGGTCGAAGAACTGCATGTGCTCGCGCTCGAGCGGCTTGATCTGATCTTCGATGAAGGCGTCGAGCTCGGCGAGCTTGGCGGTGATTTCTTCGGGCAGTTGAAAGTCCATGGTAGATGCGCTCGCTTGAAGTGTTGATGCGTTCAGAGCGCGATGCGCCCGTGCGGATGGGTACTGCTGACGCCGCCGTCGACCGCGTAGAGCTGGCCGGTGACGAAGGAGCTGTCGTCGCTGGCGAGGAAGGCCGCCATCGCGGCGATCTCCTCGGGACGGCCTGCGCGCTTGAGCGGCGTCATGTGGCCGATCCGGCTTTCGACGCCGCGCTCGCGCGCCTGCTCGAAGACCTTCTTCGTCATTTGCGTCTCGACCAGGCCGGGCAGGATGGCGTTGACGCGCACACCGGTGCCGGCGAACGCGTTGGCCGCGGTCTGCGCCAGGCTGTTCACGGCCGCCTTGCTCGCGCTGTACGAGATCGCGCCGGCATTGGCACGCAGCGACGCCGCCGACGAGGTCAGGATGATCGAGCCTCGCCCTTGCGCCGTCATGTGCCGGCCCGCGTACTTGACGGCGAGAAAGCTGCTGAAGAGGTTGGCGCGCATGACCTCGTCCCATTCGACGAGGCTCTGCTCGAGCAGCGGCGTGTTCGTGCCGGGGACGGCGATGTTGGCGAAGAAGACGTCGAGGCCGCCGAGCTCGGCGACGCAGCGCGCGACGATCGCCTCGACGTTGGCTTCGACCGAGGCATCGGTCACATGCGCCAGCGCAACGCCGCCGGCGGCGCGAACCAGCGCGACCGTCTCCTCGGTGTTTTCGGCACGCCGCCCGACGACGAAGACCTGCGCGCCCTCGGCCGCGAAACGCAGCGCGCTGGCGCGACCGATGCCGCTGCCGGCTCCGGTGATGACGCAGCGCCTTCCGGCCAGTCTTTGCATGCTCGCGCTCCGTGCAAGGGTCAGATCGCGGCGACGGTCCAGCCGCCGTCGGCGACCAGGGCGGCGCCCTGCACGTAGCTGCTGTCGTCGCTGGCCAGAAAGGCGGCGACAGCGGCGATCTCCTCCGGCTCGCCGAAGCGGCCGAGCGGCATGCGCGAGCGCCGAGCCGTGATCGTCGCGTCGTCGAACATGCCGACCGAGGCCGGCGTGCCGATCATTCCCGGCACGATGGCATTGACGCGGATCCGGTCGGCGCTCAGCTCGACCGCCGCCGCCCGGGTCAGGCCGAGCACGCCGGCCTTCAGCGCCGCGTAGGTGACCGAGTTCGGCAAGGCCTGCAAGGCCGAGGTCGAGCAGAGGTTGACGATCGCACCGCCGCCGCCACGACGCATCTGCGGCGCTGCCGCCTGCGTCGTCCAGATCAGGGCTGCGAGGCCGACCGCGAACATCTTGCCCACCGTCTCCTCGTCGATCTCGGCGAGCGGCTGGAAGCGCGCCCAGACGGCGTTGTTGACCAGCACGGCCACAGGCGCCGCAAAGTCGGACTCGATGCGCTGGAAGAGACCCTGCACGTCGCTGCGCCGGCCGACGTCGACGTCATAGCCGCGCGCATCGGCGCCCGTGGCCGCGATGCCGGCGACGGCGGGCTCGAGCCGGCGCGCGCTGAGGTCGACGCAGGCGATCCGCCCGCCCTCGGCCGCGAAGCGGGTCGCGATCGCCAGGCCGATGCCGCGCGCCGCGCCGGTGACCACGCATATCCGTCCGGCCATCCGGCCGCTGGACGCATGCGTCATGTGCGATGTCTCCTTGCCGGCTCGTGATGCGTCGCAACGAGCCGTGCGGTGTCGTGTGCTAGTGGACTATAAGCATTATTACTCTCGCCAAGTTCGGCCTGCAAGCGTTCCGTGGGGCTCGCCGGGACGGGTATTCCCTGTTGCCGATGCCGAATCGGCGACTAAGCTTACAAACAGCCCGGTCGGTTTGTTTGATCACGCATGCCGCGACCGGCTCTACGGAGCACGCATGAGCCACGTCGATTTTTCCAAGCTGCTGCACGTCGACCAGAACGCCGGCGTGTTCCGCGTCGCGCGCAATGCGTTCGTCGAACCGGCCGTTTTCGAGGCCGAGCGCGCGCGCATCTTCGATCGCTGCTGGCTGTACCTCGGCCATGCCTCCGAGCTGCCGAAGAAGGGTTCGTTCGTGACCCGCCCGGTCGGCGGCCGCAACGTCATCTTCAATCGCGATGCGGGCGGCGAATTCCATGCCTTTCTCAACTCGTGCCCGCATCGCGGCTCGATGGTCTGCCGCGAGGCATCCGGCACGACGAAGAACTTCACCTGCAGCTACCACGGCTGGGTCTTCGGCGCCGACGGCCATCTGCGCGACCTGCCCGGCATCGAGTCGTACGCCGAAGGCTTCAACGACGACGGCCGCGCCAACCTCGTCCCGGTGCCGCGCCTCGAGCAATACCGGGGACTGTGGTTCGTCTGCTTCGACGTCGCCGCCGTCTCGCTCGTCGAGTACCTGGCGGGCGCGACCGAATATCTCGACCTGATCTGCGACCAGTCCGAGGCAGGGCTCGAGATCGTCGCCGGCCGGCAGGAATATTCGATCCGCGCCAACTGGAAGCTCCTGGTCGAGAACAGCTTCGACGGCTACCACGCCGTCTCGACCCATGCCACCTACTTCGACTACCTGAAGAACATGAACGGCGTGCTTTCGCAGAGCAACGTCGTCGGCTTCGCCAAGGACCTCGGCAACGGCCATGCCGCGGTCGAGTACAGCGCGCCATGGGGGCGCCCGGTCGCCAACTGGGTGCCGGCCTGGGGCGAGGAGCGCAAGGCCGACATCGACGCGGTGTTCCAGCGTCTCGTCGACAAGCATGGCAGCGAGCGCGCCACCCGGATCGCGAAGAACAGCCGCAACCTGCTGATCTTTCCGAACCTCGTCATCGTCGACGTCATGGCGCTGACGTTTCGGACCTTTTTCCCGAAGACTCCCGACTACATGGAGGTCACGGCGTGGGCGGTCGGCCCCTCGGAAGAAGAAGGCTGGCTGCGCCAGAACCGGCTGCACAGCTTCCTCGAATTCCTCGGCCCGGGCGGCTTCGCCACGCCCGACGACGTGGAGATGCTCGAGTCTTGCCAGCGCGGCTATGCGAACGCGCGCGAAGCCGGCTGGAACGACGTCTCGCGTGGCATGAAGAAGGCCGAGCCGGCGACGGTGGACGAGTTCCAGATCCGGGTGTTCTGGAAGCGATGGAATTCGCTGCTCGCCGACAAGCCGCGTGTCATGCCGCTCATGGCCGCCTGACCCTTCCGAACACGCACCGGAACCACCCATGGCGCCCTTTCGCTACCGCAAGCCCGGCTACGTCGCCCTCAACGTCAGCGACCTCGAGCGGTCGATCCATTTCTATCGCGACCTGGTCGGCCTGCAGCTCGAGGAACGGACCGAGGAGACGGCCTTCCTGCGCTGCAGCGACGACCACCACAACGTCGTGCTCTGCCGCTCCACGGAACCGGGCATCAAGCGCATGGCGTTCGAGCTCGAGACGCCGCACGACCTGGCCCAGGCGCGCGCCTATGTCGAGGCACAAGGCTGGTCGGTGCGCGATCTCTCGGTGGAAGACGCTCGCCAGCTCAGGCAAGGGCCGACCTTTCGCTTCCGCGTTCCCGAACATTCGCTCGCCTTCGAGTTCTACGCGCACATGGAAAAAGGCGCCGGACCGTTCGTTCCCACGGTCGCGAAGATCCAGCGCCTCGGCCACGTCGTCGTGCACTGCGCGAACCGCGACGCCTTCCTGCGCACCCTGACCGAGAAGCTCAACTTCCGCGTCTCCGACCACTTCGGCGAGCAGGTCGCCTTCCTGCGCTGCTTTCCGAATCCCTTCCATCACAGCTTCGGCGTCAGCCGCGGCGTGAAGGACGGGCTGCACCACGTCAACTTCATGGTCACCGACGTCGACGACGTCGGCCGTGCGAACAACCGCATGCGCAACAACGACGTGCCGATCGTCTACGGGCCCGGCCGGCACGACATCTCGAACTCGATCTTTCTCTACTACCTCGATCCGGACCGGATGACCGCCGAATACAGCTTCGGCATGGAAGAGTTTCCGGAACAGGCAGCGCGCGAGCCGCGCCAGTTGCCGATGCGCCCCGAGATCCTCGACAGCTGGGGCGGCGTGCCGGCGCCGAACTTCGGCAAGACCGGCGCGGTCGAGCAGGAGCCCGCATGATCACGCGCAACGAGGTCGAGGAGTTCCTGTATCGCGAGGCGGCGATGCTCGACCGCTGGCAGCTCGAGGAATGGCTCGCGCTGTTCACCGACGACGCCATCTATCACGTGCCGACCATCGGTACGGCCGCGGAGACGGGCCCGGAGAACACGCTTTTCTACATCGCCGACGACCGGGCGCGGCTGCGCGAGCGCGTCCTCCGGCTGCAGAAGAAAGGCGCCCACGTCGAGTGGCCGCGCTCGCGGACCCGGCACATGGTGACCAACGTGCTGATCGACGAGCGCGACGAGAACGAGCTCCAGGTCTCGGCCGCCTTCGCGGTGCACCGCTTCAAGAACGCGGCGGCCGACGTCTACGTCGGCAGCTACCGGTATCGCCTCGCGATCACGGACGGCGGGCTACGCATCCGCGAAAAGCGTTCGATGCTCGACATGGATGCGCTGCGCCCGCACGGCCGGGTCAGCATTCTTCTGTGACCGCGGTGAGCGCAGGACTTTCGCCATGACGACCGCCGTTGCGGGCCCTGCACGCTTCGCCGACCAGGTCGTCGTCGTCACCGGGGCGGCGCGCAGCATCGGCCTGGCGATCGCCGAGGCCTTCCTTCGCGAGGGCGCGGCCGTCGTCCTCGCCGACGTCGCCGAGGCCGATCTCGAACCCGAGATACGGCGCCTTCGCGAGACCTTCGCTGCACGCGTCGAAGGTGTCGCCGGCGACCTGTCGACCGAAGCCGGCGCCGCGGCGCTGCAGGAGCGAACCCGGATCGCCTTCGGTCCTGCCTCGGTGCTCGTGAACAACGCCGGCGGCGGCGTCATCCTGCCTTTTCTCTCGCACACGCCGGACACCTTGCGCGCGACCATCGACCGCAACCTCTGGACGACGCTCTGGTGCACCCGCGCCTTCCTGCCCGGGATGCTCGCGCAGCGCTACGGCCGGATCGTCAACCTCGGCGCCGACTCGGTGCGCAACGGGCTGGCCGACCACGCGGCGTACAACGCCGCGAAGGGCGGCGTGCACGGCCTGACGACTGGCCTGGCGCGCGAGTTCGCCACGTCAGGCATCACGGTCAACACCGTCGCACCGTGTGCCGTCGACGGCGAGTCTATGCGCCGCTTCGTTCGCGAGAAGCCCGAGCTGGCACAGCGTTTTTTGAGCGTCATCCCGATGGGCCGCGCCGCCGCCGTCGACGAGGTCACCTCGATGGTCACCTACCTCGCCTCGCGCGAGGCCGCGTTCGTCACGGGTCAGGTGATCAGCGTCAACGGCGGAAGCACGATGCTGTGAGTGCGCCCCGCAGACCCGCCCGCGCCCGCGACCGGCTCGAGCTCGACGCACCGGCCGCGGCACCGAAGGCGCGGCGCACGCAGGGCGAGCGCAGCGAAGAGATGCGGCGTCGCATCCTCGATGCGGCCGTCGACCTGCTCGCCCAGAAGGGCTACGCCGGCTTTCGCACCGCAGACGTCGCCAAGGTCGCGGGCGTGTCGCGGGGCGCGCAGACGCACCACTTTCCGTCCAAGGACGATCTCGTCGTCGCGGTCGTCGCCCATGTGTTCGCGCGCGCCGGCGAGCTCGGGCGCAAGCGCGCCCGCCGCGTAAGGTCGGCCGACGAGGCGATCAAGGTGCTGCTCGCCGACAGCCAGGAGTTCTTCTTCAGCGAGCTGTTCCTCATCGCCATGGACCTGGCCATCCAGGGCCGCATGAACCATGTCACCGGCAGCCCGCTGGTGCAGATCTCGGCGGCCTCGCGCCTGCCGGTCGAGGCGAGCTGGCTCGCCGCACTGATCGAGGCCGGCGTTCCCGAGGCCGTCGCCGAGGACCTGCTCTGGCTGACTCTCAGCATCGTCCGCGGCCTGGCGGTGCGCCGCCTCTGGCAGCACGACGCACCGCGCTTCAATCGCCTGTTCACGCTCTGGCGCCAGATGGTGGCGCAGTACCTGGTGACGCTCGGCCCGCCCCGGCACGCCGGCTGAGCCCGCGATCACCGACACACCGACAGCGAAGGAATTTCCATGAGTCTCTGGCTCGATTTTCTAGGCACCGAGATCCGCTACATCGACACGCCGACCTACGGCCGCATCCGCATCGCCGAAGCCGGCCGTGGCAACCGGGAAACGATCCTGTTCCAGCACGGCCTGAACGGCCACCTCGAGGCCTACGCGAAGAACCTGATCGCGCTGTCGGAGCAATTCCACGTCATTGCCTTCGATTACATCGGCCATGGCCTGTCCGACAAGAAGATCGACGACTACAACCCGGCCATTTTCGCCGAGCAGCTGCGCGAATTGATGGACGTCCTGAAGATCGACGCGGCGCACCTTTCGGGCGAATCGCTCGGCGGATGGGTCTCCGGCATCTTCGCGGCGAAGTATCCGCATCGGGTGAAGCGGCTGATGCTGAACACGGCCGGCGGCATCCCGGTCGTGTCGGTCAAGGGCAAGCAGGACATGGCGAACTTCATGGCGCTGAACAAGGCGAACGTCGACTCGGTGCCGAGCCGCGCCACGGTGCTGGCGCGCATGCAGTGGCTGCTGCATCCGAACAACCACGGCATGCTCGTCGAAGAGCTGGTCGACCTGCGCCTGAAGATCTATCTCGCCCCCGACACGCGCCGGGTGGCACCGAAGATCAACGCCGTGATCCAGCGCCACGACGAGTTCCTGATCCCGCTCGAGTCGCTGCGTTGCGAGACGCTTTTCCTGTGGACCCAGGACAACCCGATCCACGACCTCGAGGCGGCGCATGCGGCGGCGGCCAAGGTGCCGGGCAGCGTGTTCTACCTGATGCAAGGCGACGCCGCGCACTGGCCGCAGTACGAAGCGCCGGCCGAGTTCAACGAGGTGGCGGCGACCTTCTTCTCGACCGGCAAGTTGCCGTCCGCAGCGCGGAGTTGATCGAGTGGCGTCCCGGGAAGCGGAGCTGATCGACGTTCATACGCACGTCGTCCCGGAGTCGTTTCCGGCCTACCTGGGCACGCAGGCGAACGCGCCGTGGCCTTCGATGGCAAGCGCGCAGGCCTGCCATCGGCACGTGATGGTGTCGGGCTCGGTCTATCGCACCGTCTCGCATCAATGCTGGGACTGCACGGTTCGCCTCGCCGACATGGACGCCACGCGGGTCGGCCGGCAGGTGCTTTCGCCGATGCCCGAGCTGCTCTCGTACTGGATGGCACCGGAAGACGGTGCGGCGATGTGCCGTTATCTGAACGAGGTGATTGCGACGATGGTCGCGCAGGCACCGGGACGATTTTTCGGCCTGGGCGCGGTGCCGCTGCAGGACGTGGCCCTGGCGATCGACGAGCTGGATGCGATCGTCAACGACATGGGCCTGGCGGGGGTCGAGATCGCCGGCAGCGTCGATGGCCGGGTCATCGGCGAGCCCAGCTTCGCTCCGTTCTTCGAAGCCGCGGCGCGCTGGGGCGCGGCAGTGTTCGTCCATCCGTTGCGGCCGGCCGGCATGGAACGGCTGGTCGGACCGGCAGCGCTGGAACAGGTGCTCGCCTTCCCCAGCGAGACCGGCCTGGCCGCGGCATCGCTGATCACCGGCGGCACGCTGGACCGCGTCCCCGGACTGCGCATCGCCTTCAGCCATGGCGGCGGCACCTTGAGCGCCTTGCTGCCGCGCCTGCAGCACGCGTGGCAGGCGATGCCGCCGGTGCGCGATGCCATCGCCGCCGACCCGACCCGCGTCGCCCGGCGCATGTACTTCGACGATCTCGTCTACGACGCGGCGACGATCCACCGGTTGATCGACGTCTTCGGCCGTAGCCAGGTCATGGCCGGCTCCGACTATCCGTTTTCGATCATGGACAAGGATCCCGCGGGCCGCATCGAATCGTTGGGCGTCGACGACGAAACCCTGGCGATGCTGCGCTCGGGCAATGCCCGGCGCTGGCTCGGCATGGACGCCGCATGACCGGCCGCACGCACCGCATCGGCATCGCCGGAACCGACATCGCCTATGCCGCGGCCGAAGGCGACAACCTGCTGCGCGCCGGCCTGCGCGCCGGCATCGGCCTGCCCTACGAGTGCAATGCCGGCGGCTGCGGCTCGTGCAAGTTCGAATTGATCAGCGGCGAGATCGAAGAGCGCTGGGTCGAGGCTCCGGGCCTCACTGCCAAGGACCGCGCCCGCGGCCGGCGTCTCGCCTGCCAGTGCCAGCCGCTCTCCGACTGCGAGATCAGGATCAGGCCGGCCGAATCGTTCCTGACGCCGACGGCGCCGCGCATCTTCGACGCCGAGTACGTGGGCCACCGCAACGTCACGCCCGACATGCGCGAGCTGCGCTTTCGCGGTCCCGCTCCGGCGTGCTTCCTGCCCGGCCAATACGCGCTGCTCGGACTCCCCGGTGCCGGACAGCTGCGTGCCTATTCGATGTCCAACCTGGCCAACGACGAAGGCGATTGGGACTTCATGGTGCGCAAGGTGCCTACCGGGCGCGTCTCGGGCATGCTCTTCGATGCGCTGCGCCCGGGCGACCGGATCGCCATCGATGGACCGCTCGGCCTGGCCCACTGGCGCGACGACGACAGCCGCGATGTCGTCTGCATCGCCGGCGGCTCGGGCCTGGCGCCGATCGTGTCGATCGCCAACGCCGCGACGACGATGCCGGCCTCGACCGGGCGGCCGATCTGGCTGTTCTACGGAGGCCGCGGACCGGCCGACCTGCCCGCCTTCGACGAGTGGCTGCACGATGCCGCCAAGGTTCGTGTGCGCGCCGCCGTGTCGGCGCCCGAGCTGGCCGATGCCGCGGCGTGGACCGGCGAGCGCGGCTTCGTGCACGAGCTGGTCGGGCGCACGCTGAAGGGCGACCTGGCGGCGCACCGCTACTACCTCGCCGGGCCGCCGCCGATGATCGAGACCGCCGTCCGGATGCTGATGGTCGAGCACAAGGTGCCGGCAGCGCAGATCCACTACGACCGCTTCTTTTGAGCCCCGGAGGATTTCTGGCACAACCGACCGCTTCCGATTCGAGCCCCGACGTGCGGCTCTGCCGCGTCGACGAGGTCGACGACGGCGAGGCCCTGCAGGTGCGCATCGAAGGCCGCGCCCCGCTCGCGGTCTACCACGTCGACGGCGAGTTCTTCGTCAGCGACGACACCTGCACGCACGGCGAGGCCTCGCTCTCCGAAGGGACGGTCGATGGCGCCGAGATCGAGTGCCCGTGGCACAGCGGCAAGTTCTGCCTGCGCAGCGGCGAAGCGCTGAACTTCCCGGCGGTCACGCCGATCCGCGTCTACCCCGCCACCGTACGGGACGGCGCTGTCTTCATTGCATCAGACCAGGAGCCGACATGAGCCCACCCCCCGCCACCGCCGATGCGACGCAGGAGGCGGCCTTCGCCTTGCGCGAAGCCCGCGCCAGCCGCCGAACCATCTCCCCGATCTCGATCAGCCACGGCATCGCCGGCCTCGAGGCCGCCTACGCGGTGGCCGAAGTCAACACGCTGGCGCGCATCGACGCCGGCGCCCGGGTCGTCGGCAAGAAGGTCGGCATCACCTCGAAGGCGGTGCAGGCCCAGCTCGGTGTCGACCAGCCGGACTTCGGCATGCTGTTCGACGACATGGAGATCCTGAGCGGCGAGGACGCCAGCATGTCGCGTTTGATCCAGCCCAAGGTGGAAGCCGAGGTCGCTTTCGTCATGGGCCGCGACCTGGCCGGCAAGACGCCGAGCTGGGCCGAGTTCCTGGCCTGCATCGCCTACGCGTTGCCGGCGATCGAGATCGTCGACAGCGCCATCACGGACTGGAAGATCAGCCTCGTCGACACCGTGGCCGACAACGCCTCAGCCGGCCTGTACGTGCTCGGCGATCAACCGGTCGCGCTCGGCGCCGTCTCGCTCGGCGAGGTCGGCATGCAGATGACGAAGAACGGCCAGGTCGCCTCGATCGGCACCGGCGCAGCCTGCCTCGGCCATCCGCTGCGCGCAGCGTACTGGCTGGCGCGGACGATGGCCGCGCGCGGACAAGGTCTTCGCACCGGCGAGGTGATCCTCTCGGGTGCGCTCGGGCCGATGGTCGTGGTCAAGGCCGGCGACCTGATCGATGCCCGGATCGGCGCGCTCGGCACGGTGTCGTGCCGGATGGGCTGAGCCTCGGCCAACGACCGCGAACCGACGACCACCAACATGACCTCTGCCCTGCCCTCGTTCACCGAAGCGCGCGACTTCCTGCTTCGCCACCGCGACGACTACGACACCGCCTACCGCGACTTCGCCTGGCCGAAGCTCGAGCGATTCAACTGGGCGCTCGACTACTTCGACGTCATGGCGCGCGGCAACACGGCCCCGGCGCTGCACATCGTCGGCGAAGACGGCAGCGAGACGAAGCGCTCGTTCGAGGAGATGTCGCGGCGCTCGTCGCAAGTCGCCAACTTCCTGCGCGGGCTCGGCGTGCGGCGTGGCGATCGCGTCCTGCTGATGCTGGGCAACGAGCTGCCGCTCTGGGAGGTGATGCTCGCCTCGATCAAGCTCGGCGCCGTGCTGATCCCGGCGACGTCGCTGCTGACGACCGAGGACCTGCGCGACCGGCTCGATCGCGGCCGCGTTCGCCATGTCGTCACGGCCAGCGCGCAGGCGGCCAAGTTCGACACGCTGCCCGGCGACTACACGCGCATCGGCATCGGCGAGCCGGTCGCCGGATGGCGGCGCTTCGAAGACGCGGCGACCGCCCCGACCGCCTTCGAAGCCGACGGCGAGACCCGAGCCGATGATCCGATGCTGCTCTACTTCACCTCCGGCACGACGTCGAAGCCGAAGCTCGTGCTGCATACGCAGCAGAGCTATCCGGTCGGTCACCTGTCGACGATGTACTGGATCGGCCTGAAGCCGGGCGACGTGCATCTGAACATCTCGTCGCCCGGCTGGGCCAAGCACGCATGGAGCTGCTTCTTCGCGCCGTGGAACGCGGCCGCCTGCATCTTCATCTACAACACCGCCCGCTTCCACGCGCCGCCGCTGCTCGACGCGCTCGTCCGGCATCGCGTCACGAGCCTGTGCGCGCCGCCGACCGTCTGGCGCATGCTGATCCAGGAGGACCTCGCGTCGTTCAAGGGGCGGCTCAGCCTGCGCGAAGTCATCGGCGCCGGCGAACCGCTCAATCCGGAGGTCATCGAGCAGGTGCGAAGCGCCTGGGGCATGGTGCTGCGCGACGGCTACGGCCAGACCGAAACCAGCGCGCAGATCGGCAACTCGCCCGGCCAGCTCCTCAAGCCCGGATCGATGGGCCGCCCCCTGCCCGGCTACCGGATCGCCCTCCTCGATGTCGACGGCGTGCCCGCCGACGAAGGCGAGGTGTCGCTCGATCTGGCGCATCGCCCGGTCGGACTGATGGCCGGGTACGAAGACAGCGCCGAGAAGACAGGCGAGGCAATGCGCGGCGGCTACTACCGCACCGGCGACGTCGCCGCGCGCGACGCCGCTGGCTACATCACCTTCGTCGGCCGCGCCGACGACGTGTTCAAGGCCTCCGACTACCGCATCAGCCCGTTCGAGCTGGAAAGCGCATTGATCGAGCACGAGGCGGTCGCCGAGGTCGCCGTCGTGCCGAGCCCGGACCCGCTGCGCCTCGCCGTGCCGAAGGCCTACCTGATCCTGGTCGCGGGCGCCGTCGCCGGCCCGGCGCAGGCCGAGGCGATCTTCGCCTTCGCGCGGCGCCAGCTGGCGCCCTACAAGCGGGTGCGCCGGATCGAGTTCGTCACCGAGCTGCCGAAGACGATCTCCGGAAAGATCCGCCGGGTGCAACTGCGGGCGCAGGAGGTGGAACGCCGGGCGGCGGGCCAGCGTGGCGCGCTCGAATATTGGGAAGAGGATTTCGCCGCGCTGCGCAGCGCCACCGAGCGACCGGACGGAAGCGCCGGGGGGGTAAACCCGGGCACTAGCACATCGTACCCCTGTGTACGATCAATTCGAGTCACCTCCGGCCTTAACCCATGTCCGTGATCAGCCGCCCCGACATGCGCGACGCGCCGACGCCCGAATTCATCGCTTCGCTGCGTCGCCGCTATCCGATCGAGCCCGAGATCGACCGGCTCCTTACACGAAAGATGGAGCGCCGCGGCGGCCCGACCTATTCGATGGTGAGCCTTGCGGCGTTGTCGGAATCGCTGTCGGCGCTGCTGAAGGACAACCTGCGCGAACCGTTCGAGATTTCCGATCAGTGCTGGCTGGCCGGCGGCGCCTCCAAGCTGCAGATGCGGTTCACGCTGCGCTGGAACGACCCCTCCGCCGGGCCGACCACCTCCGACCTGGTGGTGAGGATGGAGCCGTCGGAGTCGATCAACGCGTCGAGCCGGCTGCGCGAGTTCGAGCTGCTGCGCGCCCTGCAAGGAGTCGTGCCGGTGCCCCAGGTCTACTGGGTCGACCCGGACGGCCAGTGGTTCCCAGAACCCGCCCTGGTCTACGCCTACGCGCATGGCGTCGCCAAGCCGACGACCGTGATCAGCGGCAGCGTCTCCGGCATCGGCACGAATTTCGGGCCGCGCCTGCGCAAGCTGCTGGCGCCGCAGTTCGTCGACGACCTGGCGAAGATCCACACCTTCGATCACGAGCACGCGAGCCTCGGCTCCTTCAGCCGCCCGCCGATCGACAGCCCCGAAAGCGCCCAGATGCAGATCAACCGGACGTTGCGCGTCTGGGAAGAAGATCGCGGCGAGGAGTTCGCGCTGATGGACGTGGCCGCCAACTGGCTGGCGCGCAACGTTCCGCTGCTCGACAAGGCGAGCGTCATCCACGGCGACTACCGGGCCGGCAACTTCCTGTTCGACGAGGCGAGCGGCAAGGTGACCGCGATCCTCGACTGGGAGCGCGCCTACATCGGCGATCGGCATCGCGACCTCGCCTGGTCGACCGCGCGCGTGATCGGTCACATGGCCGAGGACGGCAAGACCTACCTGATCTGCGGCCTGATGCCGATCGAGGAGTTCCACGATCGCTACCAGGAGGCGTCGGGGCTGAAGATCGACCCGGTCAAGCTGCACTTCTACGAGGTGCTCAACCGCTACCAGCAGGTGACGACCGTCCTGGGTACTGCCTATCGGGTGGTGCGGCTCGGCAAGTCGCACCAGAACATCGTCGTCGCGCGGCTCCAGACCGCCGCCTACCTGCTCGCCGAAGAGCTGCGCAGCGCGCTCGAGGAGGTGGTCTGATGGCCAACCATGCCGACAACGATTTCCGCGCCGCCGCCAAGGCCCTGCTCGACGTGGTCGCGCCGGCGATCGACCCGCAGAACCCGCTCGCCCGCCAGCAGCTGAAGCTGGTCGTCGACTGGCTCGATTTCTATCGCAGCCGGCTGCCCTACAACCAGGACCGCGAGCGCCTCGAGCTCGCGGTGCAGCTGGAGACCGCGCGTGCGATTGCGAACGCGGCGCCCGAGGCCGGCAGCGCGCTGCTGCGCGCGGCGATCGAGGCAGCCGCCCCGGTGCACGCCGGCCTCGGCCCGCGGCTGGTGGAGGTGCGCGCAGTCACGGCGCGGCTGGAGGACGAGATCAGCGCGGTCGTGCGCCGGTCCGCCGAGTTCGACGAAGCAGCACGGCGCAGCATCGAGCGCATCGTCGTGCGCGACGCGAAGACCCTGCTCGACGCCCAGCGCGCCTGGTTCCTGCCGCAAGGCATCGAGCCCGATCCCGACGCGCTGCCGCCGCTGGAGGTCGCGCTGCGCATCCGCTCGACGGGCTAACCACGACAGGACGGCACCCATGATCACCGCCAAGGACCTCGAGTACCACACCCCGCCCGACGCCGGCCACACCTGGGCCGAGACCTACTTCTTTCCGATCGCCCTGCCGGAGGAGCACCTGCTGATCACGGTGTACGTGGTGGTGCGCCCGGGCATCGGCGTGATGGTCAACGACATCGCCGTCTACGGCAGCCTGACCGACAACCGCTCGGACCTGCTGTACCTCGACGCGCAGCACCACCTACCCGCGCCGAAGGCCTGGGCCGACATCGACTCGCCCACCGGGCTGAAAGTCAAGGCGGTGAAGCCGCCGCGCGACTACCGCATCGACTACATGGGCTTCAACGATACCGAGATCCACGTCGACTGGATCGGGCTGATGGAGCCCTTCGACATCCACGACCCGACGCACAGCCCGAAGGCCGCACCCGGCAAGGACGCACAGCACGCCGGCTCGGGCCTGGGCGCGGCCTGGGGCGGCCACTTCGACATGAGCGGGCGGGTCACGGGCACGATAAAGATTCGCGGCCGCGAGTTCAAGGTGAACTGCATCGAACGCATGGACCACAGCTGGGGCGACCGCAACGCGATCAAGTTCAACGCTCAGAACTCGATCTCCGCGGCGTTCGAGGGCGGGCCGGCGTTCCACGTGATCACGCTGCTGGATCTCGACGCACCCGTGGGCAAGGACCACACGCTGGCGCACGGCTACGTGCTGGACGAGGGGCAGGTCTACGGCCTCACCGACATGGAGCTGACCAATACGCGCATGGGCATCGCCGTGGTGGGCATGGACATGAAAGTCACCGACGTGCGCGGCAAGGTGTTTCACATGCATGCGGTGGCCGACGTGGGTGCTCCCTGGAACGCCTATGCCGCCACCGTGACTTGGACCGCGCAGATGAAGTGGCTGCTCGGCGGCCAGGTGGGCTATGGCTGCGTGATGGAGACCATCGCGCTGCCGGCGCTGCACCTGCGGCGCGGGCGCTGGTTCGAGGACTGGCCGCAGGCGGTGACGACCGGCTGAACGCGGAGACGAGGCGGTACTTCAGGTGCGGCGATCGCTGACGGTACGCGACGAACGGCAGGGACTGGCCGATAGCGGCGCCTCGTGGCAATGATCGACCGACCGCCGCTCTCGCTCCATTCCCGCCCGCCGTCCGGCAAGCTGAACCACAGCTTCAGACTTGCAGAACCTATCGGCTTTCCCGCGTCGTATCTCTCCCGACCCGCTTACGGCGCCACCGCCTTCGGCCCCGCGATCTCCATCGCCTTCCGATACGCCGGCCGCGCCTCGATGCGCTTCACGTAGGCGACTACGTTCGGCAAGTCGTTGATGGGGCGGGCGCCGAAGAGCAAGCCCGTCGTGAGTCGGTACACCACCAGGATGTCGGCGCAAGTCAGATCCGGCCCGGCCAGGTACGCAACCTCTCCGAGACGTCTGTCGAGGTAGCCGTAGTACTGATCTTCGCGCCGGTTCACGATCTCGCGCATCGTGTCGGCGACCGGCCCGGATGCGCCTGCACCGAGAACCGACTTGGTGAAGCGGAGTCCGGAGGCGTTGTTGTTGAACTGCATCCAGTACAGGTAGTCGTAGTACTCGGCCTGCGCCGGGCCGATGGTCAACCTGCCACCCGCATAGCGGTGACAGACGTACTCGGCAATGACGGCGGACTCGGTGAGCGCTTTGTCGCCGTCCTCGATCACCGGCGCCATCGCGGTCGGATGCAGCGCGAGGTATTCGTCCGGCGCGGCCTTGTTCGGCTTGCGTTCGTACCACTTCAGGCGATAGGGCAGGCCCAGCTCTTCCATGAGCCAGACGATGCGCTCCGACTGCGACACGGCGAGGTGATGGATCGTGATCACGGTGCTGTCCTCGCGCGAGGCCTCAGCCGATCGTCCGGGTGTGGCCTTCCCACAGCTTGTCGCGCAGCACGCGCTTCAGGATCTTGCCGGTCGGGCTGATCGGCAGCGACTCGGCGAAGGTGATCTCCTTGGGCACCTTGAAGCCGCCGATCAGCGAGCGGCAATGCTTGTTCAGCTCCTCGGCGGAAACGCTCTCGCCCTTCTTCAGGACGACGATCGCGACCACCTTCTCGCCCCACTTCGGATCGGGCGCGCCGACCACCGCCGACATCGCCACCGCCGGATGCTTCTGCAGCGCCTGCTCGACCTCCGACGAATAGACGTTCTCGCCGCCGCTGACGATCATGTCCTTGACCCGGTCGACGATGTAGAGCAGGCCGTCCTTGGCGCGGTAGCCGGCGTCGCCGGTGCGGTACCAGCCGTTTTGCAGCACCGCGGCGGTCGCCTCCGGCTGGTTGCGGTAGCTGGTGAAGGTCGCCGGCGAGCGCATCCTGAACTCGCCGATCTCGCCGTCGGGGACTTCGTTGCCCTTCTCGTCGGTGATCTTGAGCTCGATCAGCGGCAGCGGCGTGCCGCAGGCCTTCAACTTCGACTCGTCCTGCAGGTCGTGCTGCGCCGGGCGCAGGATCGTGATCGCGCCCAGGCTCTCGGTCGCGCCGTAGAACTGCATGAACTCGCATTTCATTTCGCGCATCGCTCGCTTCAGCAGCTCGGCGTTGATCGGCGAGCCGGCATACATCGTCAGGCGCACCGAGGAGAAGTCGGTGGTCTTGGCGGCCGGGTGGTCGAGGATCATCTGGATCACCGTCGGCGCCAGCACCAGGATCGTCGGCTTGTCGGTCTGGATCAGGCCGAGCAGCTTGCCGGGCTCGAGCATCGGCAGGATCGACACCGTCGAGCCGTTGTAGAGCGACTGGATCGGCAGGCTGGCGCCGAGCAGGTGGAAGTTCGGCATCACCATCAGCAGCACGTCGTCGGGGCGCCACTGGAACTCGGGCTCCAGGCTCTCGCACAGGCGCATCCGGTCGAGGCCCTGGTGCGACATCTGCACGCCCTTGGCGCGGCCCGTGGTGCCCGAGGTGTACATCAGGAGCGCGATCGCGAGCGGATCGATCGCGACTGCGGGATCGCTTTCGGGCACTCCGGCCGTCCACGCGACGAGCGCGCTCTCGCCGGGCGCCGCGGTGTCGAAGGCGACCGTCTTGAAGGGCTTCGCCACGCCCTCGCGGACCTTGTCCATCAGCGGCTGGAAGTCCTTCTCGACGACGACCAGGGCCGGCGCGGCATCGTCGACGATGCCGATCAGCTCGGCGGCCGCGAGCCGCCAGTTGAGGGGCAGCATGGTGCAACCGGCCTTGCCCGCACCGAACATGATCTCGAAGAACGGGATCGAGTTCTTTCCCACGAACGCGACCACCGCGTCGGGCCCGGCACCGTCGCGCGCGAGCGCATGGGCCACGCGATTCGTGGCGAGGTCGAGCTCGCGGAAGCTGAGGCGCCGGCTGCCTTCGACGAGCGCCGCCTTGTCGGGGTCGACGCGGGCACGGTGGCGGATGATGTCCGGGAGGTTCTTGATGTCTGCGTGAAGCCACATGGGGCAGGTCTCCTCGAGAGGGGTTAACGGCTTCGCAAGCTCGAGCCGGCCAAGTCTTCGTTCAGGCTGTCGATTCTCATCGTCGCGAGCGTGGCGCCCGACAGGCGAGTCACCGAGCCGTGCGCGATCGCGAACTGGGAGTAGCGGACATGGGCGATGCCCAGCACCGCCGAGAGCATCGTCTTGGTCGCCATGCCGTGGGTGAACACGGCGATACGCGTCCCGCCCGATCGTTCGATGATCGCGCGGTAGGCGTCGACGACCCCGGCCCGGTAGGCGTCGGGGTCGCGTCCGAAGAAGCGCGGTGGCGATGCGACGAACTCGTCCCAGCGTTCCGGCTCTTCGGCGCGCATGGTCTCCACCGAGCGGTAGCGGTCGGTGTGGCGATCGACTTCGGCCAGTCCCTCGAACACCTCCGGAACCATGCCCAGCAGGCGGGCCAGAGGCGCGGCCGTGTCGAGGGCGCGCTGCTGCGGGCTGGAGACGATGCGGTCGATGCCTTCGCGTTCGAGCCGACGCGCCAGGCGCTGCGCCTGGCGCCGGCCGTCGGGATGCAGCGGTGGGTCGCCCAGGCGGGTCGGATGGCCTTCATGCGGCAGGCCATGACGGATCACGAGCAATTGCTTCATCGCAGCCGCGCCATCGGCCCGGCTAGACACGGCGCGGCAGGACGAAGGCGCTTTCGATCGGAGGCACCACGCTCGGATCGGGCTCCCAGCCTTGCGGCAGGAACCAGGCGCGCTGCGCATCGAGCAGCGACCTGGATGCGCGCAGCACCGCGGACTCGACACGCTGCCGCAGCGCCGGCTCGGCGCCGGCTGCCGTCCGGATCAACGCGGTGACGATCGCCGCCGTGCGTTGCGCGGCGGCTTGCAGATCCGGCGCGCGGGCGCCGGCGAGGTCGCGCAGCCCGCGGCCCTCCGCGATCGCCGAGCCGAGAGCCGTCGCGATGGCCGGCGAGAGGATGCCGGCGTCGGCCAGCAGCGCTTCGGCGAGATCGGTGTAGTGGCTCAGCTCGAAGCGGTTCCGGTCATAGGCGTATTCGAGGCGGCTCTGCAGCAGCCTCAGGTACTTCGACACCAGCCGCGTCTGCTCGCGCGCCAGCGGATGGCCCGGATCGATTGCATCGAAGATCACGTCGTCCAGGGCCCGGGCCGCCGCGCTCAAGGCGTTGATCGTGTGATCGGCCATATCAGGCGCCCTCCTCCATAAGCGCGACACGAAGGTCGTCGGCCACCGAATACACCACGCCTTCGATCCAGGTCAGCAGCACGTCCTGGTGCGAGCGGCCGAGCCGGGCCACCCGGTAGGCCGTGCCCAGCGACGAGGCGACCAGCTGGTAGTTGTTCATGACCCGGTAGTAGCGCAGCTTGACCGGATCGACCTTCAACCCGGACATCTTCTCGTAGCGGGCGTAGAACTCGTCCAGCGGGACGAGACCCGACACCAGGTAGGTCTTGCCGTCTTCGGCGTAGTGGCCGAACTGCGGGATCGTGACCCAGGCCAGGTCGCGGTGCCGATCGCCGAGGTAGCCGCGCTCCCAGTCGAGCCAGGCGGTGATCTTGCCGGTCGGCTCGTCGAACAGGAAGTTGCCGGCACGGTAATCGCCGTGCAGCACGCTCACGTGGTCGAGCGTGGGTAGGTTGCGCTCGAGCCAGTTGGCGGCGATTTCGAGGAGGGGGAACTCCTCGCCCCGGTCTTCCTCCCAGACGCGGCGCGCCCGGTTGAGCTGCCACAGGGCGCTTTCGGTGGTGCCGACCTTCGGCACGTCGAAAGCGCCGAGGTCGGACTTGCCGAAGTCGAAGCTGTGGATCGCGGCGAGGGCATCGACGAACTGCGGGCCGAGCAGCGGCCGGAGCCGGCTGCCGAAATCGCTCCCCACACCGGCCACGCGGCCTTCGATCGCGGTCGGCTTGCTCACGCCGGTCGCGAACGCATAGATGAGGGAGGGCTCGGGAAACCAGCGGCCTTCGTTGTCGACCCAGTAGACGCGCGGCACCGGCAGCGTTCCGACGAAGGCGCGCAGCAACTGCGATTCGCGCAGGCGACTGGTCGCGTTCAGCGACTCCTGCGGCTCCATGCGGATCACCATGTCGGTGGTCGTGCGGCCGGTCTCGGGATCGTTCCAGTCGAGCGCGAAGGCCAGCTGGATCTTGGAGCCGCCGCCGGACATCCAGCGCAGCCGCGACACCGTGAACTCGCCCTTCACGTGGTCGCGCAAGAAGGCGTCGAGGCAAAGCCCGAAGTCCTTGAGCGTCGTCGCGACGCGACGCGGCAGGCTGCGCTGGCGCGCCTTGCGCGTCAGCATGTGGTCGAACTCGCGCTCGGTCGGGAACCGGCTCCTCATCCTGGCGATGAAGGCTTCGTCGGGCGCGTCGCGAAGCGCGTGGCCGACGTCGAGGACGTCGGCGAGGTGGCGGATGCCAGGGTCGGCGGGGATGTCGTTCATGGCGCGCGTCAGCCGGTCGTGATCGACGCGGGCCAGTCGGACAGCCGGCGCCCGCGCTTCTTCGTCAGGGCAGCGATGGGCAGCACCTCCATCACGACGCCGTAGCCGACCCGCTCGCCGAGGGTCCAGCGCATCAGCGCGGTGTAGCAGGTGGTGGCGTAGATGTTCCAGGGCGCGCCGACGTCGGCCATCGCGTTCAGGTTGAAGACCTTGCCGCGGACGTCGGTGACCTTGATCTGCATCGACACCATCGTCACGCCGAGACGGACGCAGGTGAGGTCCATCTCGGAGATGCCGTACTGCACCTTGTCCTCGAGCACGTAGCCGTGCGCGAGCTTCTGGTCGCGCCCGCTCGGCGCGTCGAGGTCGACGTGGGTGATGATGTGAAAGCAGAGGTTCTCGTCGAACTGCGCAGAGATCGAGTCCATCGCCGGCAGCGCGAGCTCGCCGCGCTCGCCCCAGCTATGGTCCATGCGCTCCAGGGAATCGACAGCGAATTCCTGGCCGCGGACCTTCACCGTCCCCGTCACCCGCCCGGTCATGTCGAAATGCCCCTTCCAGGCGCGCGACAGGCCCGCCCTGGCCATCTTTTCTTCATGCGTGCCGACGGCGTGGGGGGTGTGCTTCGGGTCGTGGACGTCGAACGGATCCATGATGCCGTTCCAGTCGACGTGGATCTCGGTGTCGTCGTAGCCGACGTAGTCGATCCGGAACTCGCGCGGCGGCTTCATGGCGCGGATGCGCAGGCCGGAGGGCGAGTCGATGTCGGAGAAGCGCTTCGGCGCCGGCAGGTGCACCTGGCTGTCGATGTACAGCAACTCGGCGCGGTTGTCGGTCAGGGTGCCGTAGACGTAGATGTCGTTGAGCATCACCCCGAGCACCGGCCGCGCCGCGACGTAGACCATCACGAGCAGATGTTCCTCGGGGATGGCGATCGGAAAGATGTAGGTCTCGGCCCACTTGTAGTCCGCGCCGGCGGGGGTGTGGTACTCGAGGTCCTGGGCGGTGATCATTCGGGAATCCGGTCTCTCGGCTTCGGGGAAGGTTCCGCAAGGCAATCAATCTACTTCGTTAGTGCATGGTAATTAATGCGTACTAACCCTCTTGGAGACCGGGGGGCCCGGGGCGCACCATCGCGGCGCCGTGTCCCGAAGGACCGACCAAGGGCACCCAGCCATGAGCACTCCCACTCCAGGGTCCGCACCACCACGCTCCCACGCGGACATCTTCTTCAAGGCCGTCGAGGGCGGCCTCGCCGCCCTGCTCGTGATCATGCTCGCCATGGTCCTGGGGAACGTGATCCTGCGCTACGGTTTCGGCACCGGCATCACCGTCTCCGAAGAGCTCTCGCGCACGATGTTCGTCTGGATCACCTTCGTCGGCGCCGTGGTCGCCAGCCGCGAAGGCACGCACCTGGGCGTCGACTCGGTGGTCGCGCACCTGCCGCGTCGCGGCAAGATCGTCTGCGCTGCCTTGAGCGAGCTCATCATTCTCGGCTGCTGCGTGCTGGTCTTCTGGGGCACCTGGCGCCAGCACGAGGTGAACGCGACGACGGCGTCCCTCGTGACCGGCATGCCCCTGATCTGGGTGTTCGGCGTCGGCTACGTCATGAGCGTGGGGATCGGCGTCCTCGCGATCCACAAGCTCTGGCGCATCGCCAACGGCACCATCGCCGACAGCGAGCTGTTCGATGCCGCTTCGGCGGAAGCCTCCGCCGAAGCGCTGGCCAAGGGCGAAGGGGCGCCGCTGTGACGGTCACCGTCTTCCTCGTCTCGCTGCTCGGCGCGATGGCGTTGGGCATGCCGATCGCCTTCGCGCTGCTCGTCTGCGCCCTGGCGCTGATGGTCGCGCAGGGCTCCTTCGACAGCACCCTCCTGTCGCAGAAGCTGATCGAAGGCGCCGACAGCTATCCGCTGCTGGCGATTCCGTTCTTCATCTTCGCCGGCGAGTTGATGAACAAGGGCGGCATGTCGCGGCGCATCGTCGATTTCGCGCTCGCGGTCGTCGGCCACGTTCGCGGCGGGCTGGGACTGGTCGCGGTCTTCGCGGCGATCGTCATGGCCGCCATTTCCGGCTCGGCGGCGGCCGATGCGGCGGCGCTCGGCACCCTGCTCATCCCGATGATGCGCAGCGCGGGCTACGACGATCCGCGCTCCGCCGGCCAGATCGCCGCCGGCAGCATCATCGCGCCGTGCATGCCGCCATCGGTCGCCTTGATCATCTTCGGCGTCGTCGCCAACGTGTCGATCGGCAAGCTGTTCATGGCCACGATCTTCCCCGGCCTGCTGATGGGCGCCTCGCTCGTCATCGCCTGGCTGTGGGTGGTCCGCAAGGACAAGATCGTGGCGCTGCCGCGCAAGTCGATGCGCGAAGTGGTGGCGGCGTCGCGCCAGGCGGTATGGGCGCTGATCATGCCGTTCGCCATTGTCGGCGGCATGAAGTTCGGCCTGTTCACGCCCACCGAAGCGGCCGTCGTCGCCTGCGCCTACGCCTTCCTCGTCGGCATGTTCGTCTACCGCGAGCTCCAGTGGCGCGACGTCTATCCGTTGCTGGTCATCGCGGCCAAGACCACGGCGGTCGTCGTGTTCCTGATCGCATCGGCGCTGGTCTCGGCCTGGCTCATCACCACCTCGTCGGTGCCGCAGCAGATCGCGTCCATGCTGACCCCGTTCATGGACAGCCCGCGCACCCTGATGTTCGTGATGATGATGCTGGTGGTCATCATCGGCACCGCGCTCGATTTCGCGCCGACCCTCCTGATCCTGACGCCGGTGCTGATGCCGATCGTCAAGATCGCCGGCATCGACCCGGTCTACTTCGGCGTGCTGTTCATCATGAACAACGCCATCGGCCTGATCACACCGCCCGTAGGCATCGTGCTGAACGTGCTGAGCGGCGTCTCCAAGATCTCGATGGCAGACATCGTCAAGGGCTGCTGGCCTTTCCTGATCGCCGAGACGATCGTGCTCTTCCTGCTCGTGTTCTTCCCCGCGCTCGTCATGATCCCGTATCGGTGGCTGACGTAGAGGCGACCCCCTTTTTTCCCAGGAGACTCATCTTGCGCAAACCCCTTCGCACCCTCGTCCCGGCGATCGCCGCCGCCGGCCTGCTCGCGGCAGGCCCCAGCCAGGCCCAGTTCCAGGAGCGCGCGATCCGCGCGACGCTGTCCGCCTCGAAAGACCATCCGCTCGGCGTCGCGCTGACGAAGGTACAGGAGTGCGTCGCCCAGAAGTCGGGCGGCAAGATGAAGATCCAGACCTTCTTCGACGGCTCGCTGGGCGCCGACGTGCCGACGATCCAGCAGCTTCGAACCGGCACGCTCGACATGGCCATGACCGCCACGTCCTTCATGTCGACCATGGTGCCGTCGGCGGCAATTTTCGACCTGCCGTTTCTGTTCGCCAACGAGAAGGAAGCCGACGCCGCGCTCGACGGCAAGGCCGGCGAGCTGCTGACGCAAAAGCTCGCCGGCGTCGGCCTCGTTTCCCTGGCGTACATGGAAAACGGCTTTCGCAACATGACCAACTCCAAGCACCCGATCACACGGATGGAGGATCTCGCCGGCCTGAAGATGCGGGCACTGCAGAACCCGATCGTCGTCGAGACCTTCAAGGCGATGGGCGGATTCGCCGTCCCCATGCCCTTCACCGAGGTCTATTCGGCGCTGGAGACCAAGACCGTCGACGGCCAGGAGAACCCGGTGCCGATCATCGAGTCGGCGAAGTTCTACGAGGTGCAGAAGTACCTCAGCATGACCCGGCACATCTACAACCCGGGGGTCGTCGTCTACTCGAAGCAGCTCTTCGACAAGCTGTCGCCGGCCGAGCAGGCGGCGTTGCGCGACTGCGCGCAGGGCGCTCGCGTCGAGGAGCGCCGACTCAACCGCCAGCAGTCGGAAGAAGGCATCGGGCGCCTGAAGGCCAAGGGCATGATCGTCAACGAGCTCAGCCCGGCCGAGCTGGGGCGGATGCGCGAGGTCGTCAAGCCGATCCACGAGAAGGCGATCCCGACGATCGGCGCAGACATGATGGCCGCCATCAACGACGACCTCAAGACAGTGCGCGGGCGCTGAATCGGCGCGCCGGCCTGGCCGCCTTTGGGATCAGGCCCGCCGAGGGAGGCAGGCCGGTCCGCATTCGAGAAAGTCGATCGTTCTCAGCGGCCCGCGAAACCCGGTTTGCGGCGCGCGGCCACTTCGCAGATGCCGTTCCAGGCATCTTCGCTGCGCGTCACGCGGGCAATGGCGCGGGCCTCCTGTTCCATCTGCGCTTCGATCGGCAACGACCAGGTCGAAAGCAGCAGATTCTTGATCTCGCCGAAGGCCAGCGTCGGGCCGGCCGCGAGTTCGCGCGCCAACGCCCACGCCTCGTCCGCCAGCCTTTCGTCGTCGACCACGTGGCTCAGCAAGCCGGCCTCGAGCGCAGTCGCAGCGTCCCACATCTGGTTGCGCATGAAGAATTCAGCGGCGCGGCGAACGCCGATCCGGCGTGGGATGAAGGTCGTGCCGCCGGCGTCGGGCAGCAAGCCGATGCCCGTGTAGGCGGCGTAAAACTTCGCGCTCTTCGCCGCGATGCAGAAATCGGCGGCGGCGCACAACGCCACGAATCCACCCACCGCCAGCGCGTGCACCGCGACGACGACCGGTGCATTCATCCGCGCGAACCTCGACAAGGCCGAGTGCGAGCCGACTGTCGCGTTCTTGACGAAGATCGGCAGCGCGGCGCGGTCCCGGTTCATCGTCTTCAGGTCGGCACCGACGCCGAAGAATTTGCCGACCGCGTCGATCAGCACGCAGCGCACGGCGGGGTTCTCATCGCACTCCGTGGCGATCCGGGTGAACTCGTCGTTGAAGCGCAGATCGATCGGATTGCCGCGCTCGGGTTGGTCGAGCGTGATGTGCGCGATGCCTTCGTCGACGCTGAACTTGAAAGACTCGTACGTCATCGCAGCCTCCGCGAGTGTGGGTTCAGTACCCGTCCTGGATCGCCCGGTCCTTGGTCCTGGAATGAGCGGTGACACGACGATCGCGCCGAACACCGCCCAGACGGTCGGATACCACGAGCCGAAGTAGATGTCGGCACTGTAGGCGACCATCGCGAGGACGATGGGAATCAGATTGAGGAGCCTGATTCATTGGACCACGTCACGGATGACGTCGCCACGCCGTGTCGACCCTTGCTCTCCCCTTGGTGTTCTTCCCCATCGCGAGGGCGACCCTCACAGCCGCCCAGAAGCGTCGGCAACGAGCACGTTGCTTGCGGTAGTCTGGGTCGTAAGGCAACATGTCACGACCGCCGCGCGGCGAACAGGAAGCTGTTCGCAAGGGCATCGATCAAGAGGCCGTCTCGACAATGCCTTCAACGAAGATCCGCGCGTCGACCAACGCGGAATCGAAGGGCCGCGTCGCGATCAAGTACTTCCCGTCCAGCAGCTGGGCGGCGACACCGACATGCTCGCGCAAGTGCGCTCGGGCGCGCTCGACCTCTACACCACGTCTGCGTCGTCCATGACGACGCTGAACCCGGCCGTCGGAGCCAGTGCACTCGGCTTCGCGTTCATCAAATAAATTCAACGGTCGGGCGCCAGGTTTGGCCCTTCCGAATTTGCGCGGATGTCAACGGACTGCCCGAGACCCAGGAACAAAAACGCCCGGATTTACCGGGCGTAGTGCAATTTCTAGTCCTCTGTGGGATCTTGTGCAACTGATCTTTGGCGGAGTGGACGGGGCTCGAACCCGCGACCCCCGGCGTGACAGGCCATCAACGCCGGACGTCTGCGGACGTTCGCGGACGGAAAATATCCATACACAGCAATAGGTTATCGCAATTTGTTGTCCAACATCGTCCGCCTAGATACAGTGGAATCCGCCGATTTTGAGGGCACGCTGAGGGCACGAAATGGCCAAGATGACGGTGAGAGGTATCGAGGCCCTGAAGCCGAAGGAGTCTGGCAACTACAGGGTCACCATCGACCGAGGGCTGTACCTCCGTGTGGCAACCGACGGCACCAAGACATGGTTCGTTCGCTACCGGGTCGGCGAGCGCCAATTGCAAGCCCGGCTGTCCCGGCCATATGGAAGCAGCGGCGACGACGGCCACCTCTCGCTCGCGAAAGCAATCGCCGAAAACGCTCGCATCCAGGCGCTCGCGCGCGATGGTGTTGACTTCCAGGTGCAACGTGAAGACGCGGCACACGCTGCCGCGGAAGCGAGAGAGGTGTTGAGGACTTCCCTTACTCCATTGCGTGATCTGTTTGATGCATGGATGGCCGACGGGGTCAGCCGCAAAGACGGCAATGCCGAGCTGCGTCGGACTTTCGAGAAGGACGTCTTGCACACCATCGGCGCCAAGCCGGTCCGTGAGATCACGGACTCGCACGTGCTCCAGGTTCTCCGGCAGGTTGGACGTACTCGAGGACGTGCACGGACTGCAGAACGAATGCTCACTGAGATGCGCCAGATGTTTCGTTGGGCCATCAAGCGCCAGCC
>JANMCC010000317.1:0-2589 GCA_031360885.1 Burkholderiales bacterium
CCGAGTTCGGAAGCGACCTCGAACCAGCCGGCCCACAGCGTATCGACCAGCAGCGCGCGCGGCAGCGCCGGCGCCGTTTCGCGCGCCCCTGCCAGCGCTTCGGGGCGAAACGAGCTGAGCAGCGGCGCAAGCGCGGCGCCGGCCCACAGCCGCGCCGCGGTCTCGCCGACGAGGCGCCCGGTGCGCGTCTCGTCGCCCGGGGTCGGCTTGATCTCGATATTCAGGGCATGGCCGTTGGCGAGGCAATAGCGCGCGATCGCATCGAGTGTGGGAATGGGCTCGCCGGCATACGCCGGGCTGTGCCAGGCGCCCGCGTCCAGGCGAGACAGTTCTGCCCAGTCGCGCGCGCCCGCGTTGCCTGCAACACCGGCCGTGCGTTCCAGCGTGGCGTCGTGCAACAGGAACGGCACGCCATCGGCGCTCAGCTTCACGTCGCACTCGAAGGCGCGTTGGCCGTGCGACGCGCCGACCCGAAATGCCGCCAGCGTGTTCTCGGGCGCCAGCTTGCCCGCGCCGCGGTGGGCGATCCACAACGGATACGGCCAGGGCTGCATGTCAGGCGATGCGCTGCTGGGAGGCGGCGTCGAACCAGTGCAGCTTGTCGGGCGAGACCTGCAGCGTCGCCGTCTCGCCGGCCTGCGGTGCCGCCAGCGTCGCGTCGATCCGAACCGTGAACAGCACGTCGCCGGCGCGGCAGTACACCAGCCGCTCGGCGCCGAGCATCTCGACGACCTCGACCTGCAATTGCCAGCCCGGCCCGCCCGACGCGGCCAGGCTCGCATGCTCGGGCCGCACGCCGAGGACCAGATCGCCTTCGCGTGGCGCCGCCGCCGGCAGCGGCAGCGCCTGCGTGCCGACGACGAAGCGCAAGCCTTCGGCGCGCCCGGGCACCAGGTTCATCGGCGGCGAGCCGATGAAGCCGGCGACAAAGGTGGTGGCCGGCCGGTGGTACACGGCATCGGGCGTGCCGATCTGTTCGATGCGCCCGGCGTTCATCACGATCATGCGTTGCGCGAGCGTCATCGCCTCGACCTGGTCGTGCGTGACGAAGAGCGAGGTGACGCCGAGTTCCCGGTGCAGCTTCTGGATCTCCAGGCGCGTCTGCGCGCGCAGCTTGGCGTCCAGGTTGGACAGCGGCTCGTCGAACAGGAAGACAGCCGGCTGACGCACGATGGCGCGGCCCATCGCGACGCGCTGGCGCTGCCCGCCCGACAGCTCGCGCGGCTTGCGCGCCAGGTAGGGCGCGAGCTGCAGGATGGCCGCCGCCTTGTCGACCCGGGTCTTGATATCTGCCAGCGGCACCTTGGCGATCTTCAAGCCGTAGGCCATGTTGTCGAACACGCTCATGTGCGGATAGAGCGCGTAGTTCTGGAACACCATCGCGATATCGCGCTCGGCAGGCTCGACATCGTTGACGACGCGTTCACCGATCGCGATCTCGCCTTCGCTGACCTCCTCCAGCCCGGCCACCATGCGCAGCAGCGTCGACTTGCCGCAGCCCGACGGCCCGACGATGACGACGAACTCGCGGTCGGCGATATCGGCGTCGACACCGTGGATGACCTGCACCGCTTTCGGGCCGGTGCCGTAGCGCTTGACTACCTTGCGGATCGAGATGCTTGCCACTAGTGGAGCCCCCCGGTCGCGGAGTACCGCGACCGACCCCCCGAGGGGATGAGCCCGGCTTGGGGCGGCCCGGCGCTCGGGCTCGCCGCGTATGACGTTAGGAGCTTCATTCGATCATTTTTCGGTATCGACCAGGCCCTTGACGAACCAGCGCTGCATCAGCACAACGACGATGGCCGGCGGCAGCATCGCGAGGATGGCGGTCGCCATCACCACGTTCCACTCGTTCGCGGCGTCACCGCCGGCGATCATCCGCTTGATGCCGATCACGACCGGGTACATGTCCTCGCTCGTCGTCGCGAGCAGCGGCCACAGGTACTGGTTCCAGCCGTAGATGAACTGGATCACGAACAGCGCCGCGATCGAGGTCTTGGACAGCGGCAGCAGGATGTCCTTGAAAAAGCGCATCGGCCCCGCGCCGTCGATGCGCGCCGCCTCGACGAGTTCGTCGGGCACCGTGAGGAAGAACTGGCGGAACAGGAAGGTCGCGGTGGCCGAGGCGATCAAGGGAATCGTCAGCCCGGCATAGGTGTTGAGCATGCCGAGGTCCGACACCACCTTGTAGGTCGGCAGAATGCGCACCTCCACCGGCAGCATCAGCGTGATGAAGATCGCCCAGAAGAAGACGTTGCGCAGCGGGAAGCGGAAATAAACGATCGCGAACGCCGACAGCAGCGAGATCACGATCTTGCCGATCGCAATGACAAGCGCCGATACCAGGCTCACCCACATCATCCGCGCCACCGGCGCGGTGGAGCCGGCGCCGTCGCCGCCGCCGAAGAGGGCCGTGCGGAAGGTCTCGATCAGGTGGCCGCCAGGCAGCATCGGCATCGGCGCCTGCACGATGTCCTGCGCGGTGTGCGAGGCAGCGACGAAGGCGAGGTAGAGCGGGAAGGCGACGATCGAGATGCCGAGCACCATCACCACATGGCTCAGCACGCGAAGGGCGGGATTGCGTTCCAC
>JANMCC010000224.1:0-18646 GCA_031360885.1 Burkholderiales bacterium
AACGTCGAGATGTTCGTGCTCGACGAGGCCGACCGCATGCTGGACATGGGCTTCATCGACGACATCCGCACCATCGCCGACCACGTGCCGGCGACGCGCCAGACGGTGATGTACAGCGCCACCTTCCTCGGCAACGTCGGCGGCCTGGCGCGCAGCCTGCTGCGCGATCCGAAGATGGTCGAGGTCGCGACCCACACCGACACCCACGCCAACATCGAGCAACGCCTGCACTGGGCCGACAACGGCTCGCACAAGAACGCGCTGCTCGACCACATCCTGACGCAGCGGGAGATGGAGCAGGCGCTCGTCTTCACGAGCACGCAGCGCGACGCCGACTGGCTCGCCGACCGCCTGGCCGACATGGGCCACCACGTCGCCTCGCTGCACGGCGGCCATCCGCAGGGCCGGCGCAACCGCGTCCTGCAGGGCTTGCGCGACGGGCGCCTCAAGATCCTGGTCGCCACCGATGTCGCTGCCCGCGGCATCGACGTGCGCACGATCAGCCACGTCATCAACTACGGCCTGCCGATGAAGCCGGAAGACTACGTGCACCGCATCGGCCGCACCGGCCGCGCCGGCGTCAACGGCCTGGCGATCACGCTGGCCGAGCGCATGGACAGCGGCATGATCCGCCGCATCCAGCAGTTCACGACCCAGTCGATGCCGGTGACGACGATCGCCGGCCTCGAGCCGAAGGTGCAGGCGCCGAAGATGTACGCCAGCGCGCCAGGCTCGCGCCCGATGGGCCACGCAGCGCCGGGCCACCATGCGCCGCGTCGCGCCGATGCCCGCCGTCCGGTCGAGCATCGCGGCAGCGGCGATGCGCCGAACCGCGCCGCCGCCCGCGGCAACCCGTTCGACCGCGCCCTGCCGGCGCGCGACGATCGCCGCGCTCCGGCGCGGCCGGGTCCGGCGCCGTTCAAGGCGCGCGGCGGCAAGCCCGCGCCGCGCCCGCGTCCGGGCGGCTTCGCGCGCTGAAGCGCGCCTCGACCGACGTGAAAACGCCGCCCTCGGGCGGCGTTTTTCATTGCATAGTCGACCGGTCGGTCCTAGCGTCGCTGCACCGTGACGCTGACGTCCATGCCGAGGTAGTCGCCGGTCTCGCCGAACCAGCTGCCCGATACCGGCGCCGCCTGCGACGGGTCGCGGGCCACACCGACGCGGATCAGCTGCGTGCCGCCGAGCAGGTTGTTGGTCGGATCGAACGGCACCCAGCCCGCGCCGGGCAGGTAGGCCTGGAGCCAGGCGTGGGTGTAGCCGGCGCCGACCGTGCTGCCGTCGTCGTCGCCGCCGTCGAGCGCGGGGTCGTAGAGGTAGCCCGAGACGAAGCGCGTCGCCACGCCGAGCCGGCGCGCCGCTTCCATCATCAGCAGCGCGAAGTCGCGGCACGAGCCGCTGCCGAGCTTCAACGTCTCCAGCGGCTGCTGCGTGCCTTCCTCGTCGCGCGCCAGGTACATGAATTTCTCGCGGATGTTCTGGTTCATCGCGATCAGCAGGTCGCGCGTGCCGGTCGGCCCGTCGGTGCGGATGAACTGGCGCGCCCAGGCCGTCAGCTCGCCCTCGGGATCCTCGTGGTACGGGCGCAGGTAGTGCTCGAGGTCGTAGCGCTCGTCGATGGTGTAGGAGAACGGGAACAGCTCGGCGCCGGGCGAGAGCGGCAGCTCGAGGTTCATCGAGTGCGCATGCTCGATCGTGAAGCTGCAGACGATCTGCAGGGTGTCGGCCTTCTCCAGGGGCTGGACCAGCGCCACCGAGTTGGAGAGCGGGTCCTGGATCATGCGCACGTCGGCATCGGGGCTGACGTCGAGATCGGTCGCGAGCACGCGCAGGTCGTGGCTGTCGCGCGGGCGAAACATCACCCGGTGCTCGCCGAAGGTCACCGGCTGGCGATAGCGGTAGACCGTCGTGTGGACGATGTCGTAGCGGACGGGCATGACCTGGAGCTCGGCGGGTTCAGGCGCGCAGCAGCTCGACCTCGAACAGCAGGGTCGCGTTCGGCGGGATCACGCCGCCGGCGCCGCGCGCGCCGTAGCCGAGCTCGGGCGGGATCACGAGCACGCGCGTGCCGCCTTCCAGCATCCCTTGCACGCCCTCGTCCCAGCCCTTGATGACGTGGCCGGCGCCGAGATCGAACTCGAACGGGTCGTTGCGGTCCTTGCTCGAGTCGAACTTGGCGCCCTTGACGCCGTTCTCGTACAGCCAGCCGGTGTAGTGAACGGAGACGGGCACGCCGGCTTCGGCGCGCTTGCCCGTGCCGGCAGTGGTGTCGTCGTACTGGAGTCCGGAGGCGGTGGTTTGCATGGGGAGGGGTCTTTCGGAGCGGCGGAATCTCGAATGATGCCAGCCGGCCGCTTCGGCCGCGGGCGGTGCTACCCGAGCGGCCAGCGCTCACGCCAGGCGGCCACGCCGGAGGCGAGCCACTCAGCAAGGGTCGTGCCCTCGGCCCGCACGCCGAGCACGCCGCCCGCGGCGCGCAGGGCGTCGAGCGGCCGGGAGAGCTCGAGCGGTCGTGCGCCGGTCTGCTTCGACAGCTTCTCGCCGCTGGCGGCGAGCACCAGCGGCGTGTGCAGGTAGCGCGGCGTCGGCAAGCCGAGGGCGTGCTGCAGCAGGATTTGCCGCGCGGTGTTGCCGGCCAGGTCTTCGCCGCGCACGACGTCGCTGATGCCCTGGGCGGCATCGTCGACGACGACGGCGAGCTGGTACGCCCAGACGCCGTCGGCGCGGCGCAGCACGAAGTCGCCGACGCTGGTGGCGACGTCCTCGCTTCTCGGTCCGAGGCGTCGGTCGGTCCAGAGGATCGGCTCGCCGGGAGCGCCTGCCTGCACGAGGTCGGTGCGCAGCCGGAATGAGCGCTCGGCCTTGCCGTTCAGCCCGTCGCGGCAGGTGCCGGGATAGACGAGCTCGGCATGGCGGGCGCGGCCGGCTTCCGGCGCCACCGCGAGCTCGAGGTCGCGCCGGCTGCAGCCGCAGGCATAGGCGAGCCCGCTGGCGCGCAGGCGCGCGAGGGCGGCGTCGTAGAGGGCGGTGCGCGCCGACTGGCGCAGCGGCGGCTCGTCGGCGACGAGGCCGCAGCGGGCGAGCTGCTCGAGGATGCCCTCGGCGGCGCCGGCGACGTTGCGCGGCCGGTCGAGGTCTTCGATGCGCACCAGCCAGCGGCCCTGGTTCGCGCGGGCGTCGAGCCACGAGGCCAGCGCCGCGACCAGCGAGCCGGCGTGCAGCAGGCCGGTGGGCGAGGGCGCGAAGCGGCCGATGTAGGGCGTCACTTGATCCGGTCGCCGACCCGGCTGCCATGCCGCTCGAGCAGGGCCTTGCGCGTCGTCTCGCTCTCGAGCTGCTCCAGCCACCAGCGCAGGGCCAGGCCGAGCGGCGGCTTCTTCGCCGCGCCGCGGCGCGCGCCGACGGGCGTGCGCCAGGCGTAGCCGAGCCGGCCTTCAAGCTGGTTGCGCTGCACCCGCTTGACCACCAGGCGGCCGGCGGCGAGGTGGTCGCGCGCCATCGGCTCGGGCACGAAGCCGCAGCCGACCCCGCGCAGCAAGGCGTCGATCTTGGCGTGCATGTCGCTCACCGTCAGCACGTCCTGGCCGGCGAGCAGGTTGAGGGTGATCGGCGTCAGCCGCTGCGCCGAGTCGGCGACGGCGACGGCGCGTGGGTGGATCAGCTCGCCGTCGTCGATCGGCTCGGTCGCCGCGGCCAGCGGATGGTGCGGCGCGACCGCAAACACGAATTGCATCGGTCCGAGGTCCTTCATCGTCACGCCGGTCGGCAGCTCGCGGTGGGTGCCCACGCCAATGGCCAGGTCGGCCTGGCCGGTGACCAGCGCTTCCCAGGTGCCGGCGAGCACCTCGGTGCGCAGGCGCAGGCGCGTGGCCGGCGGCGTCGGCACCGGCGCGCTCGTGCCTCGCGCTCCCGAGCCCGATTTCGCCAGCGCCGCCGAGCAACCGTAGAACGATTCGCACAGCTCGAGCAGGGTGGTGCGCGAGATCACGTCGTCGACCGCGATCGTGAGCTGCGTCTCCCAGCCGGTGGCGACGCGCTTGACCCGGTTCGCGACCGCGTCGATCTGCTCGAGCAGCCGCCGACCCTCGTCGAGCAGCTCCTGGCCGGCGGCGGTGAGCGTGGCCTGGCGCGAGCGCCGGTCGAACAGCAGCACGTCGAGCGCATCCTCGAGCTGGCGCACGCTGTAGGTCAGCGCGGAGGGCACCTTGCCGAGCTGACGCGCAGCCGCGGCGAAGCTGCCGCTGCGGGCGATGGCGTCCATCATCGCCAGGGCGTCGGGGGTCAGGGCGCTGCGGGATTCGCTCATGAGGTCGGCCAGAGAGGGGCGTTCATCTTATTTGAATGACGCCGTCAATGCGGCTCCGCCGCGCCGCCGGTCGCCGTCCCTACATTGAACCCATCGAAGAACCAAGGAGACCTTCCGTGATCACCGTTCGCAAATCCTCCGACCGCGGCTATGCCGACCACGGCTGGCTGAAGAGCGCGCACACCTTCTCGTTCGCCGATTACCACGACCCGCGGCACATGGGCTTCGGCAACCTGCGCGTCATCAACGAGGACCGCATCACGCCGGGCAGCGGCTTCGGCACGCACGGCCACCGCGACATGGAGATCGTCAGCTACGTGCTCGACGGCGAGCTCGCGCACAAGGACAGCATGGGCACCGGCAGCGCGAAGGACGCGCCCTCGGGCGTGATCCGTCCCGGCGACGTGCAGCGCATGAGCGCGGGCAGCGGCGTGCGGCACAGCGAGTTCAACCACGCCAAGGACCGGACCACCCACTTCCTGCAGATCTGGATCCTGCCCAGCGTGAGCGGCATCCCGGCCGAGTACGAGCAGAAGCACTTCGACGCCGCCGCCAAGCGCGGCAAGCTTCGACTGGTCGCCTCGCCCGACGGCCGCGACGACTCGCTCACCCTGCACGCCGACGCGTCGATCTCTGCCGGCCTGTTCGACGGCGCCGAATCGGCCGAGCTCGCGCTCGACCCGAAGCGCAAGACCTGGGTCCAGGTCGTGCGCGGCCGGGTCGCCGTCAACGGCCAGCCGCTCGGCACGGGCGACGCCGTCGGCCTCGAAGGCGAGACGGCGCTGAAGATCGGCGACGGCAGCAATGCCGAAGTGCTGGTCTTCGATCTCGCCGCCTGAACCCATTCCTTTCCTTTCACCACTACCCGAGGAGAATTCCATGCAAACCACGCTTCGCAACCCCGCTTCCTTCCCAGGCACGGCACAGGGCCATCTCATGCAATCCAGCTTCCAGAACCAGACGGCCCTGGTCGGCCGCATCCTGCTCGGCGTCTTCTTCGTCATGTCGGGCTTCGAGAAGATCACCGGCTTCCAGGGCACGGTGGGCTACATCGCCAGCGCCGGCCTGCCGCTGCCGCAGGTCGGCGCGGCGCTCGCCATCCTGGTCGAGCTCGGCGGCGGCCTGCTGCTCGTGTTCGGCCTCTACACCCGCTGGGCCGCCTTCGCGCTGGCCGCGTTCACGCTTGCTGCTGCGGTGCTGTTCCACGGCTTCTGGGCCGCTCCCGAAGCCGAGAAGTTCGGCCAGTACCTCAACTTCTGGAAGAACGTGACGATCGCCGGCGGCATGCTGGTCCTCGCCGCCTTCGGTCCCGGCTCGATCAGTCTCGACGCCCGGCGCAACGCCGCCTGAGGCGGGCCGCGATCCAGGCGCCAACCCCCTCGGGCTGGCGCCTCGCGCTTGGTACAGTGCGCCGGTGGATCTCGCACTGCGCGCAATGGCGGTCCTGCCCTGGCTGGATTGGGTCGCCGTCGGGTTGTTCTTTCCGGCCTGGGCGGGGTATGCCCTGTTCGCCAAGCGCCGGGTCGGCAAGCAGCCGTCGCTGCTCGCGACGACGAACCGGGTCCGCCGGCAGTGGATGCTGCAGACGACGTACCGCGAGGTGCGGGTGATCGACGGCGTCGTCATCCAGAACCTCTCGACCAGCCCGTCGTTCTTCGCCTCGACCACGATCCTGATCATCGGCGGCCTGCTCGCCGTGCTCGGCACCGCCGACAAGGCGAGCGAGCTGGCGCGCGAGCTGCCGTTCGCGGCCCGCACCTCGGGCCTGGTGTTCGACCTGAAGCTGCTGCTCCTGCTCGCGATCTTCGTCTACGCGTTCTTCCGCTTCACCTGGTCGATGCGGCAGTACACCTTCGGCGCGCTGCTGATCGCCGCGGCGCCCGAGGCGAAGATGTTCACCGAGCAGAACCTGTCGCGCGAGGCCTTCGCCGACAAGGCCGGCCGCATCGTCGGCATGGCCGCCGAGACCTTCAACGACGGCCTGCGCGGCTACTACTTCGCGTTCGCCGCGATCGGCTGGTTCTTCTCGCCCATCGCCTTCATCGCGGCGACGGTCGGTGTGGTCTACATCCTCTACCAGCGCGAGTTCGGCTCGGACGTGCTCGGGGTGCTGACCGCCTCGTAGGCCGGATCGGTCAGAGGTCGCGGGCGAGGCGCACGCCGCTGAACTGCCACTGCGCTTCCGGCGGGAAGAAGTTGCGGTAGCTCGCGCGCACGTGACCCGGCGGCGTGGCGCACGAGCCGCCGCGCAGGACGAACTGGTTGCACATGAACTTGCCGTTGTACTCGCCGACCGCGCCTTCGAGCGGCCTGAAGCGCGGGTACGGCAGGTAGGCCGACTGGGTCCACTCCCACACGTCGCCGAACATCTGCACCGGCTCGTCGCCGATCGGCGCGGTCTGCGGCATCGGATGGAAGGCGCCGCGGTCGGCGATGTTGCCGGCGATCGGCGTGCGCAGCGACCTCGCCGCATGCTCCCACTCGAGCTCGGTCGGCAAGCGCGCACCGGACCAGCGCGCGAACGCCTCGGCCTCGAAGAAGCTGAGGTGGCAGACCGGCGTGTGCGGATCGATCTCGACCGTGCCCTGCAGCGTGTGGTTGAGCCAGCGGTCGCCGTCGCGCATCCAGTACAGCGGCGCGCTGCGTCGACCGGCCTGCACCCAGTCCCAGCCCATCGAGAGCCAGAGCTCGGGGCGGGAATAGGCGTCGTCGTCGACGAAGGCGAGGAAGTCGCCGTAGGTCGCGGGCCGCGACGCGATCTCGAACGGCACCGCATGCGCGAGGTGGCGCGGCGTCTCGTTGTCGAAGCAGAACGTGCCGTCGCGCGCCGGGTCGTGGCCGAGCTCGATCAGGCCGCCTTCATGGCCGAACCAGCGCAGGGTCTGCGGCTGCACCTGCGCCATCGGCCAGCGCTTCGCATAGCCCCACGTCCCGGGGTTGAAGCTCAGTGCATGCTTGATGTCGGTGAGCAGCAGCTCCTGGTGCTGCTGCTCGTGCTGCAGACCGAGCTCGACCAGCGACTCGATCGCCGCATCGCCGGGACGCGATTCGATCAGCGCCAGCATGCGTTCGTCGACGTCGGCGCGAAAGCGCTTCACCTCGGCCAGCGTCGGCCGGGTCACCAGGCCTCGGCTGGCGCGCGGGTACTGCTCGCCGATGCCCTTGTAGTAGCTGTTGAAGAGAACGCGATAGCGCGGGTCGAAAGGCCGGAACCCGGGCTCGAAGCGCTCGAGCACGAAGGTCTCGAAGAACCAGGTGATGTGCGCGAGGTGCCACTTGGTCGGGCTCGCGTCGGGCATCGACTGGACCTGGCAGTCCTCGGCCGAGAGCGGCGCGGCCAGCGCCAGGCTCGCCTGCCGGACCGACGCGTAACGATCGGCCAGCATGCTCGGACGGGGCGCCGGGTGGCGCTTCTCTGTCGCTTTGCTCATGATTTCTTTCTCCGAGCGCGCCTAGCCTACCGGAAGACGCGTTTCTGCGCCAAAGCAGGGTCGCGCCCCTGGGGACGGCGGCAGCCGATCCCTAAAATGCCGGACATGGCTTTCGTTCATCTGCGCGTGCACACCGAATACTCGGTCGTCGACGGGACGCTGCGCGTCGACGAGGCGGTGGCGGCGGCGGCGGGCGACGGCCAGGGCGCGCTCGCGATCACCGACCTGAGCAACCTGTTCGGCGCGGTCAAGTTCTACAGCGCCGCGCGCGCCGCCGGCGTGAAGCCGATCGTCGGCGTCGAGCTCTGCCTCGAGCCCGAAGGCAGCGAGCGGCAGCCGAGCCGCCTGGTCGTGCTGGTGCAGAACCGCGAGGGCTACCTCAACTGCTGCGATCTGCTCTCGCGCGGCTGGCTGGAGCACGCCGAACGCGGCCACGCCCTGATCAAGTGGCAATGGCTGGCCGAGCGCAATGCCGGCCTGATCGTTCTCTCGGGCGCGGAAAGCGGCGCAATCGGCCAGGCCCTCGCGGCCGGCGACGACCCGCGCGCCCGCGCGCTGACCGAGCGCGCGCAGCGCGTCTTCGGCAACCGCTTCTACATCGAGGTGCAGCGCAACGCCATGCCGGGCTGCGAGTCGCACCTGCGCGCGGCGGTGCAGCTCGCGTCGGAGCAGCGCCTTCCCGTGGTCGCCACGCACGGCGTGCAGTTCCTCGGCCCCGACGACCACGAGGCGCACGACGCCCGCGTCTGCGTCGCCGAGGGCGAGATGCTGGCCAACCCGAAGCGCGTCAAGCGCTTCAGCCGCGAGCAGTACTTCAAGTCGCAGGCGCAGATGGAGGCGCTGTTCGCCGACCTGCCGAGCGCGCTCGCCAACACGGTCGAGATCGCCAAGCGCTGCAACCTCGGCCTGGTGCTCGGCAAGCCGCAATTGCCGGACTTCGCCACGCCGCGGGTCGGCGATGTGCCGGTGCCGATGGCCGAGTACTTCCGGATCGCCTCGCACGAAGGCCTCGAGGTCCGCCTCGCCCAGCTCTATGCCGACCCGGCGGCGCGCGAGAAGGAGCGCCCGCGCTACGTCACCCGGCTCGACTTCGAGATCGAGACGATCCTGAAGATGGGCTTCCCGGGCTACTTCCTGATCGTCGCCGACTTCATCAACTGGGCCCGCAACAACGGCTGCCCGGTCGGGCCGGGGCGTGGCTCGGGCGCGGGCTCGCTGGTCGCCTACTCGCTCAACATCACCGGCCTCGATCCCTTGCGCTACGGCCTGCTGTTCGAGCGCTTCCTCAACCCGGAGCGGGTGTCGATGCCCGACTTCAACATCGACTTCTGCCAGGCCAATCGCGACCGCGTCATCGACTACGTCAAGCACAAGTACGGCAGGGACGCGGTCAGCCAGATCGCGACCTTCGGCACGATGGCGGCGAAGGCGGCGCTGCGCGACATCGGCCGGGTCCTGGGCATGAGCTACGGCCATGTCGACTCGGTGGCAAAGCTCGTGCCGGCCCCGCCGGGCAAGAGCGTCACCCTGCGCCGGCCGCCGCCGCGCGGCGAAGACGGCGAGCGGCCCGACGACGGCGGCGTGATCTACGCGCGCCGCGAGGCGCCCGAGATCGAGCAGCGCGAGAAGAACGAGGAAGAGGTCGCCGAGCTGCTGGCGCTGGCCGAGCGGGTGGAGGGAATCGTGCGCAACGTCGGCATGCACGCCGGCGGCGTGCTGATCGCGCCGGGCCGGATCACCGACTTCTGCCCGCTCTACATGCAGCCGGGCAGCGAAAGCGCGGTCAGCCAGTTCGACAAGGACGACGTCGAGGCGATCGGCCTGGTGAAGTTCGACTTCCTCGGCCTGGCCACGCTCACCATCCTCGAGCTCGCCAAGGACTTCATCGTCGCCCGCCATCCCGAGCGCGCCGGCTTCGACTACGACGCCCTGCCGCTCGACGATCCGAAGGTCTACGCCCTCTTCACCGAAGGCCGGACCGAATCGGTGTTCCAGTTCGAAAGCGGCGGCATGCAGCGCATGCTGCGCGAGGCCAGGCCGACGCGGCTGGAGGACCTGATCGCGCTGAACGCGATGTTCCGGCCGGGCCCGATGGAGAACATTCCGAGCTTTTGCCTGCGCAAGAACGGCAAGGAGACGGTGAGCTATCCGCATCCGCTGCTCGAGCGCGTGCTCGGCGAGACCTACGGGATCATGGTCTACCAGGAGCAGGTGATGGAGGCGGCCCAGGTGATGGGCGGCTACTCGCTCGGCGGCGCCGACCTGTTGCGCCGGGCCATGGGCAAGAAGAAGCCCGAGGAGATGGCCAAGCACCGTGCGGTCTTCCGTGAGGGCGCGGCGAAGAAGGAGATCGCGGCGGGGGTGGCCGACGAGGTCTTCTCGCTGATGGAGAAGTTCGCCGGCTACGGCTTCAACAAGTCGCATGCCGCCGCGTACTCGCTGCTCGCGTATCACACGGCGTGGATCAAGGTCCACTTCCCGGCCGAGTTCTTCGCCGCGAACATGACGGTCGAGCTCGACAACAGCGACAAGCTGAAGTCGCTGCTGGTCGACGCGCGCAGCTTCGGCGTGACCATCGCCACGCCCGACATCAACAGCGGCACCTACCGCTTCGAGCCGGTCTCGCCCAAGGTCGTGCGCTACGGCCTGGGCGCGGTCAAGGGCACGGGGCAGGGCGCGATCGAGGCGATCGTCGCGGCGCGCGAGGGCGGTGCGTTCACCAGCCTGTTCGATTTCTGCGCCCGGGTCGACCGCGGCCGCATCAACCGCCGTGTCGTCGAGGCGCTGATCAAGGCCGGTGCGTTCGACGCGCTGCACGGCGAGCGCTCGATGCTGCTCGCCAGCGTCGGCCTGGCGCTCGACTGGGCCGACACGCAGGCGGCGCACGCCGACCAGGGCGGCCTCTTCGACTTCGGCGCCGACAGCGGCGACATGCACGGCGCCAGCACGCAGGAGCCGGCGCTGGTGGCGGCGGCGCCGTGGAGCATCAAGGAGCGGCTGACGCTGGAGAAGGCGGCGCTCGGCTTCTACCTCTCGGGCCACCTCTTCGACCAGAGCGCGGCCGAAGTCCGCCGCTTCGCCAAGGTCAGGCTGGCCGACGTGATCGACCGGCGCGAGCCGATGCTGCTCGCCGGCATCGTTTGCGACCTGCGCGTCGTCAACGGCCAGCGCGGCCGGGCCGCGATCTTCAAGCTCGACGACGGCAGCGAGGCGATGGAGGCGGTGGCCAGCGAGGACCTGCTCAACGCCAACCGCCACCTGCTCAAGGACGACGAGCTGGTGATCGTGCAGGGCAAGGTCCAGCCCGACCGGTTCTCGGGCGGCGTGCGCCTCAACGTGCAGAGCGTCTGGGACCTCGCCGCGGCGCGCTGCCGCTTCGGCAAGTACCTGCGGGTCGAGGTCAACGGCAGCGTGCCGCCGGTGGCCGAGGTGCTGCGTGAGTTCCCGTCGCGGCGCCTCGCGACCGAGCACGGCGACGTGCCGCAGGGGCTCGCGGTCCGGCTCGCGCTGCTGCGCGAGCACGCCAGCGGCGAGATCGACCTCGGCGATTCGGCCCGCTTCTATCCTTCGGAAGCGGCGCTCGCGCGCTGGAACGCGGCCGCGGCGCACGGCCGCGCCGTCGTGGTGTACGAGTGAAGCGCCGGCGCGCCACGCGATGACACGCTCCGGCGCCTCGTACACCGGCCTCGTCCTCACCGGCGGCGGCGCGCGGGCCGCCTACCAGGTCGGTGTGCTGAAGGCGATCGCGCAGATCCGTCGCGAGGCCGGCGCGATCGACAGCGGCAATCCGTTCCCGGTGATCGCCGGCACCTCCGCCGGCGCGATCAACGCCGCTGCGCTCGCCTGCCGCGCCGACGACTTCGACGGCGCGATCGCCGGCATCTGCGAGGTCTGGGAGAACTTTCGCGCCGAGCAGGTCTACCGCTCCGACTCGCTCGGCGTGATCCGCACCGGCGCGCGCTGGCTGACGATGATGTCGATCGGCTGGGTGATCGCCCGCTGGCGCCGCGCCCGGCCGCGCTCGCTGCTCGACAACAAGCCGCTCGAGGCCTTGCTCGGCAAGCTCGTCAGCACCGAGCGGCTGCACAAGGTGATGCGCGAAGGCCACCTGCACGGCCTGGCGGTCACGGCGTCGAGCTACGGCTCGGGCCTGCACGTCACGTTCTACGACGCGCTCGACGACATCGTGCCGTGGACGCGCTCGCAACGCCTCGCCGTGCGCGCCGAGATCAAGATCCCGCACCTGCTCGCCTCCTCGGCGATCCCGTTCGTCTTTCCCGCGGTCGCGCTCGACATCAACGGCAGCCACGAGTACTGCGGCGACGGCTCGATGCGCCAGGCGGCGCCGATCTCGCCGGCGGTGCACCTGGGCGCGGAGAGGATCCTGGTCGTCGGCGCGGGCCGCATGCACGAGCCGCCGGGCGAGCGCGCGCCCAGCACCGAGTATCCGAACCTGGCGCAGATCGCCGGCCACGCGCTCTCGAACATCTTTCTCGATGCCCTCGCGGCCGACGTCGAGCGGCTGCGCCGGATCAACACGACCCTGGCGCTGCTGCCGCCGCGCTCGCGCGCCGACACGTCGCTCAAGCCGATCGAGGTGCTGGTGATCGCACCGAGCGAGCGGCTCGACGACATCGCCTCCAAGCACCTCTCGAGCCTGCCGCTGCCGATCCGCGCGATGCTGCGCGGCCTCGGCGTCTCGGGCCAGGGCGACGACGCGCGCGGCGCGGCGCTGGCGAGCTACCTGCTGTTCGAAGCGCCCTACACGCGCGAGCTGATGGCGCTCGGCGTGCGCGACACGATGGCGCGGCGCGACGAGGTTCTCGCCTTCTTCGGCTGGGGCGCCGAGGCTTCGCAGGAAGGCGAGGGCAGCGCCGGCGAAAGCGGGGCTCCGGACGGCAGCCAGGCGCTGCAGGCAGAAGCCCCGCGGCCGGGCTAGCCCGACCTACTTCTTCATCGGCGCGCTCGCGTCCGCCGCCTTCTTCTTCGTCGCCGGCGCCGCCGGGCCGGCCTTGACCGCGCCGCTCGGGGCCGGGCCGGCGTAGGCCCTGCCGTCGAGGGTGAGGCCGTTCTGCGAGAACTTCGCGGCGTTCGCATCGCCCACGCCCTTGACCCGGGTGGTGAGGTCGTGCCAGTCCTTGAAGGGCGCCTTCTTGCGCTCGCCGAGGATCTGCGTCGAAAGCGACGGGCCGATGCCCTTGATCGATTCCAGCTCGGCCTGGTCGGCCTTGTTGACGTCGACGGCGGCGAACGCGGTGGCGGCGACGAGCGCGCCGAGCGCGACGATGAATTGCTTGAACATGGGATGCTCCTGAGGGTGAGGTTGACGGCGTAGCGACGATCCGCTGCGCCGGTGGCGCGCGGCCCATGCCGCGTCGCGCCCTCTGAAAACGACGCCCCGCGAGCCGCCGTTGTCCCTCCGCGGGGCCCCTCCGCGGGGCCCCTCCTTCCGGTCTTACTTCTTCACGGGCGCGCTGGCGGCCGTTTCGGCCTTCTTCGCGGCGCTCTTGTCCTGCGATTCCTTCACGTTCGCCTTGAACGCGGCCTTTTCGTCGCGCGCGTCCTGGGCGACGACGTGGCCCGCGTCCTTGACCGCCGAAGCCGACTTCGAGGCCACGGACTTGGTGCCTTCGACCGCCTTGGTCGTGATCGGCGCGCCGCCCGCGGTCGGACCCGAGAAATGGGTGCCGTTGAGGGTGAGGCCGCTGTCCGACATCTTCTTGGCGCTGACGTCGCCGACGCCCTTGACGCGGGTGGTGAAATCGTTCCAGTCCTTGAAGTGACCCTTCTTGCGCTCGCTGAGGATCAGCGACGACGTGGTCGGGCCGATGCCCTTGATCGATTGCAGCTCGGCCTGGGTGGCCTTGTTGACGTCGACGGCCGCGAAGGCCGTGGCCGCGATCAGCGCGGCGAGCGCGACGATGAATTTCTTGAACATGCGAGCGCTCCTGGGGTGGTGTGATGACGGCGCCGCAACGAAAGGCGGCGCCGGTGGCGTGCGGGCCGTGGCCGCCTCGCGCCCTGAGACAACGGTCGCGGGAGCGCCCGCGTTGACCGGCGAACGCTTATGGCCTCAGGCCTGGGCCTGCAGCCAGGCGACGTAGCCGGCCACGCCGCCGGCCACATCGGCGAACGCGTGATCGCAGCCCGCGGCCCGCAGCCGGCCCAGGTCGGCTTCGGTGAAGCACCGGTACTTGCCGACCAGGGCGGAAGGAAAGTCGATGTAGTCGACCATCCCGGCCCGCACCAGCTCGTCGAGCGGCAGCGGCGCCTGGCCCTCGTCGGCACGGCAGGCGTTGACCACGGCGACCGCGACGTCGTTGAACGGCTGGGCCCGGCCGCTGCCGAGGTTGAAGATGCCGCTCGCCTCGGGATGCTCGAGGAACCAGAGGTTGACCGCGACCACGTCGCTCACGGCGACGAAGTCGCGCCGCTGCTCGCCGGCCGCGTAGCCGCCGTACTCGCCGAACAGCTTCACCCGCCCGGTCGCCTTCCATTCTTTGAACTGGTGGAACGCGACCGACGCCATCCGCCCCTTGTGCTGCTCGCGCGGCCCGTAGACGTTGAAGTAGCGAAAGCCGGCGATCTGCGTCCCCGTGGCCGGCAGGGCGCGGCGCACCACCTGGTCGAACAGCAGCTTCGACCAGCCATAGACGTTGAGCGGCCGCTCGAACTCGGGCTCCTCGCGGAACGACGCCGAGCCGCCGTAGGTGGCGGCCGAGGAGGCGTACAGCAGGCGCACGCCTTGCGCCTGGCAGGCGTCGAGCAGCGTCTTCGAGGCGCGGTAGTTGAGGTCGAGCATCAGTCGCCCGTCCTGCTCCATCGTGTCTGAGCAGGCGCCTTCGTGGAACACGCAGTCGACCCGGCCGAGCTCGCCCGCGGCGAAGCGGGCGTAGAAGTCGCGCCGGTCGAAGTAGTCGCTGATCGAGGCGCCGAGCAGGTTCCTGAACTTGGCGCCGTCGCTCAGGTCGTCGACCGCGATCACGTCGTCGACGCCGATGGCGTTCAGGCCGTGCACGAGGTTCGCGCCGATCATCCCCGCGGCGCCGGTCACCACCACTCTCATGCGGCGGCTCCCGCGGCGAACAGCTCGTCGTAGGAGACGCTCGCCGTGCCGAACTTGCCGACGACGATGCCGCCGGCGCGGTTGGCGATCGGCAGCGCCTCGCGCAGGCTCAAGCCCGCGGCGAGCATCGCGGCGAGCGTCGCGATCACGGTGTCGCCGGCGCCGGTGACATCGAAGACCTCGCGCGCCTGGGCCGGGACGCTGACATGGCCGGCGGCGTCGAACAGCGACATGCCGTCTTCGGAGCGGGTGACGAGCAGGCCCTCGAGACCCAGTTCGGTACGCAGCCGTTGGGCGCGCTCGGCAAGCTGCGCCTCGCTCGACCAGCGCCCGACGACCTCGGCCAGCTCGGCGCGATTCGGCGTGATCACGGTGGCGCCCTGGTAGCGCGAGTAGTCGTCGCCCTTGGGGTCGACGAGCACGGGCTTGCCGGCGGCGCGGGCGAGTTCGATCATCTTCGTGATGTGCGTCAGGCCGCCCTTGCCGTAGTCGGAGAACAGCACGGCGTTCGTGTGCCCGAGTGCCTGCTCGTAGAAGGGAAGCATGCCCTGGAGCACCTCGTAGCCCGGCTCCTCCTCGAAGTCGACGCGCAGGAGCTGCTGCGAGCGGCCGATCACGCGCAGCTTGACGATGGTCGTCAGGTCGCGCCTGCGCTCGAACAACGACTCGATGCCGCTCTCCTCCAGCTTTCGCTCGATGAGATGCCCGGGCTCGTCGTCGCCGATGGCCGTGATGAGGCTGGTGCCCACCCCGAGCGCCTTGACGTTCAGGGCAACGTTCGCCGCGCCGCCGAGGCGTTCCTGCTGCCTGGCCGGATTGACGCGCACCACCGGCACCGGCGCCTCGGGCGAGATTCGGTCGACCGAGCCGAACCAGTAGCGGTCGAGCATCGCGTCGCCGACCACGAGCACGCGGGCCGCGGCCAGGCGTTCGCGTGTGGGCAGCGTCATCGTGTTCATTGGTCTTCCAGTCGGCGCGGCGGGTAGGTGTCCCAGCCGAGGCAACCGGGACATTGCCAGAAGTAGTGCTCGGCCTCGAAACCGCAGGCGGCACAACGATAGCGGTGCAAGGGCCTGGCGGCGCGGCGCACGGCCTGGCGCAGGGCCGTGGCGTCCTCGACAGGCAGCGCGGCGATGGCCGGCGTCGAGCCGTCGGCGCCGGGGCTGGCCGCCGAGCGCGAGGCGAGCAGGGCTTGCGCCGCGGCCATGGTCGGGTGCTCGCGCAGGTGCGAGAGCAGCAACCCCTGGCGCGCCCCGGGGTCGGATTCGAGCGAGGCGATCGTCTCGAGCAGGTCGATCGTCGGCGCGTTCTCGTACAGCGAGCGCAGGCGCTCCAGCGCCGATCCGATCTTGCCCGCGGCCTTCGCGCTCGCCGCGTAGCGCCGGGCGACGAGGTTGAAAGCCGCCGGCTGCACCGACATCAGCGTGTTCCACAGGCGCAGCGCCTCGGCATGATCGCCGCGGGCGGCGGCGCGCTCGCCGGCGAGGAGCAGCGGCCGGGCGTCGCGCGGCGCGACCTCGCGCGCGGCCGCGACGGCGGCGTCGGCGGCTTCGGTCTGATGCGCCGCGTCGGCCTCGAGCGCCAGCTCGCACTGGTAATGCGCGATCCGCGAGGCGAACGAGCCGGTGCCGCTGTTCTCCAGCTGCCGCGCGATCTCGACCGCCGATTCCCACTCGCGCGCCCGCTCGTGCAGGTCGAGCAGGGCCAGCCGCGACTCGGTGTCGAAGGCGGTTCCGGCCAGCGCCTTGTACGCGTCTTCGGCGCGGTCGAACAGGCCGGCCTTCATGTAGTCCTGGGCGAGCGCGTGCTGGGCGCGAACGCGCTCGTCCTTGGGCAGGTCGGCACGGCCGAGTAGGTGCTGGTGCACGCGCACCGCGCGCTCGTACTCGCCGCGGCGCCGGAACAGGTTGCCGAGGGCGAAATGCAGGTCGGAGGTGTCGGGGTCCTGCTGCACCGCCTCGATGAAGGCGTCGATCGCCTTGTCGTGCTCCTCGTTGAGGAGGAAGTTCAGGCCCTTGTAGTAGACCTTGGGCGAGTCCTTCTGGTCACGCCGCCACTGCCGCACGTCGAGCCGCGAGGCGACCCAGCCGAGCGCGAACGCCAGCGGCAGGGCCCACAGCAGCCACTGCAGCTCAAAGTCCATCGCGGGGCGGATGCAGCTCCGCCGCCTCGGCGGCAGCCGGCGGGCCGGCGACCGCGACCTTGTCCTCGGCCCTTCGCATCTGGGTGCGGGACAGGCGCCGGTGCCGCCACCAGCTCGGCACCATCGCGACGATGCCGAAGGCGCAGCCGATGCCGAAGGCGGCGAGGACGATGAAGATCAGCGGTCCCTGCCACTCGTAGCCGAAGAACCACTTGATCCTGGCCGGCTCGGTGTTGTTCAGCGCGAACGCGAACAGGACGAAGAAGACGGCGGCCCGGAACAGCCAGACGAGCGTGCGCATGGCGTCGGGAACGGTCCCGGGCCCTAGTCGCCGGCGGCGACGCGGGGCGGCTGCCCGGCGGCCTCGGCCGGCTCGCCGCGCTTGGCGCCGACGCACGCGTCGACCGCTTCGCGCAGCGCCTTGCCCGGCTTGAAGTGCGGCACCAGCTTTTCCGAGATGACGACCTGCTCGCCCGAGCGCGGGTTGCGCCCGACGCGCGGCGGCCGGCGGTTGATCGAGAAGCTGCCGAAGCCGCGGATCTCGATGCGGTGGCCGCGCGCCAGGGCGGAGGCCATCGCATCGAGGATCGTCTTCACCGCGAACTCGGTGTCGCGATGGGTGAGCTGGCCGAATCGCTCGGCCAGCTGGACCACCAGGTCCGATCGCGTCACCGGCGGCTCCGGATCAGCTCGGCGGGTTCTGGTTGTCGAGCTTGGCGCGCAGCAGGGCGCCCAGGCTCGTCGTGCCGGCGTTCTCGCGCTCGTTCGACTGCGACAGGCGCTGCATCTGCTCCTGCTGGTCGGCGTTGTCCTTGGCCTTGATCGAGAGCTGGATCGAACGCGCCTTGCGGTCGACGTTGATGATCATGGCGTTGACTTCGTCGCCTTCCTTCAGCACGTTGCGCGCGTCTTCGACGCGGTCGCGGCTGATCTCGGAAGCGCGCAGGTAGCCGGTGATGTCGTCGTTGAGCTGGATCTCGGCGCCGCGCGCGTCGACCGTCTTCACCTTGCCGGTGACCAGGGCGCCGCGGTCGTTGACCGAGCTGTAGCTGGTGAACGGATCGCTGTCGAGCTGCTTGATGCCGAGCGAGATGCGCTCGCGGTCGACGTCGACCGCCAGCACGATCGCCTCGACGTCCTGGCCCTTCTTGTAGTTGCGGACCGCGGTTTCGCCCGGCTCGTTCCACGACAGGTCGGAGAGGTGCACCAGGCCGTCGATGCCCGCGGCCAGGCCGACGAACACGCCGAAGTCGGTGATCGACTTGACGGGGCCCTTGACCCGGTCGCCGCGCTGCACCGTGGCGGAGAACTCCTCCCACGGATTGGCCTTGCACTGCTTCATGCCGAGCGAGATGCGGCGCTTGTCCTCGTCGATCTCGAGGACCATGACCTCGACTTCCTCGCCGAGCGAAACCGTCTTCGACGGGGCGACGTTCTTGTTGGTCCAGTCCATCTCCGAAACGTGGACCAGGCCCTCGATGCCCGGCTCGATCTCGACAAACGCTCCGTAGTCGGCGATGTTGGTGACCTTGCCGAACAGGCGCGTGCCCTGCGGGTAGCGGCGCGAGACGCCGTGCCACGGGTCGTCGCCGAGCTGCTTGATGCCGAGCGAGATGCGCTCGCGGTCGACGTCGACTGCCAGGACGATCGCCTCCACGTCCTGCCCCTTCTTGTAGTTGCGCACGGCGGTTTCGCCGGGCTCG
>JANMCC010000267.1:0-15529 GCA_031360885.1 Burkholderiales bacterium
GGGCTGCACCAGCATCGGCATCAGCGCGAAATGCACCAGCAGGATCTGCACGAAGAGCGGCGTGCCGCGAAAGAAGCCGACGTAGGCGCGGGCCGCGCCGCGCAGCAGCTTCCACCCCGCCACCCCGGTGATGGTGCGCGGGCGCGGGCTGTCGGTGGTGCTGCTGATCAGGCCGAGGACGATGCCGAGGGCGAGGCCGCCGGCGAGCGACACCGCCGTCAGGCCGAGCGTCATCTGCAGGCCCTGCAGGAACAGCGGCCCGTAGCCGGAGAGGATGCTCCAGCGCAGGTCGGCGAAGCCCAAGGCGAAGGCCGGCTACTTCGACGCCGCGGCGGCGGGCGCGCTCGCCGATGGCGCGGGCGCGCCGAGGTACTGCGCGTGGATCCGGTCGTAGCTGCCGTCGGCCTTGATGGCCGCCAGGCCCTGGTTGAGCTTGCCGAGCAGCTCGGCATTGCCCTTCTTCACCGCGATGCCGTACTGCTCGGGCGTGAACGCGGCGTCGTTGACGGTCCTGAACTTGTTGCCGCCGTTGTTCTTGACGTAGTTGACGACCACGCCGTTGTCGGCGACGACCGCGTCGATGCCGCCGGTCTCGAGCTCCGAGAGCGCGAGCGGCGTGCCCTCGAAGCGCTTGATGTTGGCGCTGGTCTTGCCCTGCAGCTTCGAGATCGCCTCGTCGCCGGTGGTGCCGGTCTGCACGCCGACCTTGAGCGTCTTCAGGTCGTCGAAGCGCGTCACCTTCGAATCGGTGCGCACCGCGATCAGCTGGTGGGCGTCGAAATAGGGAGCGGTGAAGTCCATCGTCTGCCTGCGCTCGTCGGTGATCGTGATCGAGGAGACCAGCAGGTCGCGGTCGCCCTGCTTGAGCGCGTTGAAGATGCCTTCCCAGGGCGTGTTGACGAACTTCACCTCGAGGCCGGCCTTCTGCGCCACCGCCTTCACGATGTCGATGTCGAAGCCGACGATCTCGCCTTTCTCGTTCTGCGATTCGAACGGCGCATAGGCCGCGTCGGTGCCGACGACGAGCACCCGCGCCGCGGCGGCCGAGGCGCCGGGCGCGACGGCCGGGGCGGGCTCCTGCTTGCCGCAGGCGACGAAGCCTGCGGCGAGCAGGGTGCAGAGAGCGACGTGAAGCGAACGGCGTGCGAAAGCGGACATGGTCGTCTCCGAAGCGATCGAGGCATCGTAGCGCCTTGCACCGGCGCCGCGGCTAGGACGCCGGCAAGGCGGCTTCGAGCTGCGGCACCAGCCGCGCCTTCAGCCGGGCGCGGGTGCGGATCTCGTCGCCGGCGCGGCGCGCGTCGGCGAGCGCCGAGGGCGGCAGGCGCGCCGCGACGAAGGCCTCGAGCTCGTCGGCGGTGGCGGCCGAGGCCGAGGGGTCGACGATGCGGCCGAGGTAGCGGCCGCCGGCGTTCTGCGGCAGGTCGGAGAGCAGGGCCTCGAGGTTGGCGCGGGCAAAGGCCCAGGCCAGGGCCAAGTGGTCGTGGGCCGCGACGCTGCCCACGATCTCGGTGCGCATGATCTGCGGCACGTCGGCGGCGAGCGCGAGGCGCAGGGTCCGTTCGGCCAGCGCCGGGTCGCGCACCTGCGCCAGGGCACGCAAGGTGCGGAACTTCTCTTCGCTGCCGGGCGCGGTCTCGGCCAGGAGTCGCAACTGCTCCCAGGTCGGCGCGTCGGCGTGGCGCGCGGCGCCGCGCAGCACAGCGTCGACGAGGGCGGGCGGCACGCTGTCGCGCTCGGCGACGAAACGGGCGAACCGGGCGCGCGTCTCGGCGATGGCCGCCGCGTCGTCGTAGCGGGTGAGCGCATCGGCGAGCAGGCCGCGCAGCTGCCGCTCTTCGCCGCTCTCGCCGGGCTTCTCGTCCCAGCCGAGCGGCGCGAAGCGCGGCGCGATCAGGCTGCGGGCGAAGCGGTGCAAGGCGGGCCGCGCCTGCTCGCCGGCGAGCAGGCGGTCGAGCGTGGCCAGCTCGCCGAGGAGGCGGGTCCAGAGCGCGAGCCGCGGCTCGTCGCGCAGGCGTGCCGTGAGCGCGATCCAGTTCGCGAGCGGCACCCGGTCGGCGCGCATCAGCGCGCCGGTGTCGGAAAGCAGCTTGAGGCGGGCCGCATCGGGCAGGCCGGTCCAGCCGGCGAGCAACTCGTCGAACGGCGCCTGGGCATAGCGCACCCGGTAGAAGCCGACGTTGCCGGCGTCGACGAGCAGCGCGCCCTCGCAGCCGGCGAGGCTTCGCGTCGCCGTGCGCTCGCGCAGCAGGGCGTACTCGCCCGGGCCGCCGCGCGTGCTGCCGAGCTGGACCGGAACGCTCCACAGGCGCGGACCCGCGGCAACGCCGCTCTCGGCGACGAGGCGAAACGGCTCCTGGCCGAGGCTCACCTGGCGCCGGCCGGCCTCGCAGCGGCTGTCGACCGAAAGCAGCGGAAAGCCGGATTGCTCGGTCCAGTCGGCGGCGATCGCAGCGACCGGCTGGCCCGAGCTCGCCGCCAGCGCCGCCCACAAGTCGGCGCCGGTGGTGTTGGCGTAGCGGTGCGTCGCCACGTAGGCGCGGATGCCGCGGCGAAACGGTTCCTCGCCCAGCCACGCCTCGAGCATGCGCAGGAGCGCGCCGCCCTTCTCGTAGGTGATGCGGTCGAACGCGCTTTCGGCTTCGCTTTCGCTGGCGATCGGCTGGTGGATCGGGTGGGTGCCGGCGCGCGCGTCGAGATCCATCGCGAACTCGCGGCCCTCGTTGGCCTGCAGGGCGACCCGCCATTCGGGATGGAAATGGTCGCTGGCCTTGGCCGCCATCCAGTCGGCGAACGACTCGTTGAGCCAGAGGTCGTCCCACCAGGCCATGGTGACGAGGTTGCCGAACCACTGGTGCGCGATCTCGTGCGCCGCCAGGCCGAAGACATGCTGCCGGGTCGCCTCGGGCGAGCGCCCCGGGTCGACCAGCAGCGTCGCCTCGTTGTAGACGATCGCGCCCCAGTTCTCCATCGCCCCGGGATAGCCGCCCGGCAGAGCGATCTGGTCGAGCTTGGGCAGCGGGTAGCGGAGGCCGAAGTAGTCGTTGAAGTAGCGCAGCAGCTGTTCGCTCGCCTCGAGCGCGTAGCGCGCCCGGCCGAGCTTGCCGGCGGTGGCGACGACGCCGAGCTGCGTGCCCTCGACCTCGATCGCCACCCGCTCCATCTCGCCGGCAACGAGCGCGAGCAGGTAGCTCGGCATGCTCGGCGTGGCCGCGAAGGCGACGCGCTCTTTTCCGCCGGGCAGCGGGCTTCGCCGGGCGACCGGCATGTTCGAGTAGCCGGAGAAGCCTGCGGGCAGGTCGACCGAGAGGCGGAAGCGGGCGCGAAACGACGGCTCGTCCCAGCAGGGCAGGAGCCGACGCGCGTTCGCCGGCTCCATGTCGGTGGCGAGCAGCACGCGCTCGCCCTTCGCGCTCGGGTAGCGGTCGGCATAGAGGCCCTGCACGGCGCTGTTGATCCTGCCCTTCCAGGCGAGCGCGAGCGTGTACGGGCCGCGCGGCAGCGCGCGCGGCAAGGCGAACACGAGCAGCTGGCGGCCGGCGTCGCGGCTCGGCCGCGCGAGCACCGTGCTCCGCCGGCCGGGACCGCGCAGCGATGCCGCCACGACCTCGATGTCGAGCGCATGCATGACGATCCGCCGCGTTTCACGCAGCACCTCGATCCGGTACGTGCCGCTGGCGCGAAAGGTGCGCGCCTCGACGTCGGGCACGACATGGAGCGCGTACTCGACCGGCACGATGTCCTTGGGCAGGGCGCCCGGCGTGGTCGCCGGCAAGGCGGCCGGCGCGGCCCAGGCCGGAGCGCCGAGAATGAGCACGGCCCGCAGCAGCCAGCGGCAGAGTGATCGCATCTCGCGATCATGCCGCCTGACCGAAGGAATGCTTTCTTGAACCGTGTCGCAGCCCGATTCGCGGCCCTCGCCGTCCTCGCCACCCTCTCCCTGGCGGCGCCGGCCCAGCCCTCATCGCCGCGCGCCCGGCTCGCCGATCTCGCCGAACGCGTGGTCGCATCCACGCGGGCCGAGGATCCGATCGCGGCCTCGACGCTCGGCTTCAGCGAGGCCGACGGCCGGCTCGCGATCCCGAGCGAGGCGCGGCGCGCCGCGACCCTCGCCAGGCTGGACGGCTGGAAGCAGGAGCTGGCCGCGATCGCCGAAGCCGCGGGAAGCGGCGCCAGCCTGGTCGACGCCAACAACATCCGCTTGCTGCGCGCTGGCTTCGATGCGCAGCTCAACGAGCTGCAGGTGCGGGAAAGCGATCGCAAGGACTTCGCCGGTCCGAGCCTGCGCCTGGTGGGCACGCTCTTCTCGCAGTTCCTGCACCTGCCGATCGTCGGTCGCGACGGCGCGCTGCAGGCCGATCTCGACCGTGCCTGGGACGATCTCGCGTCGCGGCTCGAGCAGGGGCCCGCCTTCATCGTCGCCGGCCAGCAGCTCGTCACCCGGCCCGGGCGGCTGCAGGGCACGGTCGGCGCCGAGCAGCTCGCGGGCGTGCCGCACTTCTTCTCCGGCGCGCTGACCGAGGCGGCGAAGGCGCAGATGGCGGACCGGCCGGCGGCGTTCGCGCGCTTCGCCGCCGGTCGCGACGCCGTTCTCGCGACGATCGCCGAGACGCTTCGCCATCTCGAGGCGAACGCGAAGTCGTGGCCGCAGAACCACGTCATCGGCAAGGCGGCCTACGAGCAGATGCTGCGCGACGAGCTGCTCCTGCCGTTCGATTCCGCCGCCATCGAGCGCATGGCGTGGGACGAGCTGGCGCACGGCTGGGCCGAGGAGGCCTGGCTGGTGGCCGTCTCGAAGAAGCGGAAGCTCCCGTTCGGCCCGGCCAGCGGCGGCGGCATGGCGCCTGGCGGTCCGCCGCTGGTGGGCTACTACCGCGACCGGATCGCCGAGCTCACCGCCTTCATGACCGAGCACGAGGTCGTGACGGTGCCGGCGTGGCTGGGCGCCATGCAGATCGTCGAGACGCCGGCCTTCCTGCAGCCGGTGTCGCCCGGCGCCTCGATGTACTCGCCGCGCCTGTTCTCGAAGTCGAGCACCGGCTACTACTTCATCACGCCGCCCAAGTCGCTCGAGGAGGCGGCGAAGCGGCTCGACATGAACGAGGACTTCGACCGCGACCGGATCTGGTCGACCGCGGCGCACGAGGCGATGCCCGGGCACTTCATGCAGCTCTCGATCGCCCGGCGCCATCCCGACCTGATCCGAAAGCTCCAGCACGACTCGGCCTTCGCCGAAGGCTGGGCCTTCTACGGCGAGGAGATGCTGGTGCGCCTCGGCCTCTATGGCGACGGCCTCGACGCGCGCCTCTTCACCGCGCGCTGGGAGCGGGTGCGCGGGGCGCGGGCGATCGTCGATCCCAAGCTCGCCTCGGGTGAATGGAGCATCGAGCAGGCGGTCGATTTCTACGAGAAGCATTCGAGCTTCACGCGGGCGGCGGCGCAAGCCGCGGTCTACGGCATCGCCCTCGGGCCGGGCTACGTCATCTCGTACACGGTGGGCCGCCTGCAGCTGCAGATGCTGCTCGCCGAATACCAGCTTCGCACCGGCGAGCACGGGTCGCTGCGCGACTTCCACGACCGGCTGCTGTCGTACGGCTCGACGCCCTTCGCCGTGGTCGGCCCGGAGCTGCTCGCCGACCTCGACAAGCCTGCGAGCGCGGTGCGGGCGGCGGCGAACTACTGAGCTTGTCTCGCGCGGCCGCTAGCGGGATTGGCTGCGCCGGTCGAACTCGACCTGCCGCAGCAGGTCGGCCATCGTCTTGCCGGGCTCGTCGCGGAAGCGCTCGTCCAGCACCTCGAGCGCGGCGATGCGGTCGACGCGGAAGTTGCGCAGCCCGGTCCGCGTCTCGCACCACGCGGCCAGCGTCCAGACCTCGCCCCAGTAGACGCAGCCGAGCGGTCGCAGCGTGCGCTCGCTCGCCACGTCCTTCAGGTCGCGGTAGGCGAGCCGCACCTTGCGCCGCTGCTCGGTCGCTTCACGCAGCAGCCGCAGGCGCTCGCGCGTGGCCGCATCGAGCGCCATCGGCGGCGCGAACACGGTCAGGCTTTCGGCCGCCGCGCGCGAGGCGGCCGGCAGCACGGCCAGGATCTTCGACAGCGCCGTCTCGGCATGACCCGCCAGCGCCTCGTCCAGACGCGAGCGGGCGACCCGCACCGCGGCCACCAGAGACTGGGCTTCCTCGCGCGTGAACATCAGCGGCGGCAGGTCGAAGCCGGCCCGCATCCGGTAGCCGACGCCGGCCTCGCCTTCGATCGGCACGCCTTGCGCCGTGAGGTCGGCGACATCGCGATAGACGGTTCGTTCCGAGACCTCGAGCCGCTCGGCGAGAAAGCGGGCGGTGCTGAGGCGCCGGCCGCGGATCAGCTGGATCAGCTGAAACAGGCGGTCGGCGCGGCGCATCGCCAGGCTCAGGCCGGCGCGTGCAGCCCGACCCGGTTGCCTTCGCTGTCGGCAACGTGGGCGAAGCAGCCCATGTCGCCGGGCAGCTGCGTCTTCGGCGTGGCGATCCGGCCGCCGGCCGCCTCCACCCGGGCCAGCACCGCGTCGAGCGACGCGCCGGCGTTCAGGTAGACCATCGTTCCGGCCTCGGCGGGCGCGGGCGAGCGGGGGCCGGCGATCAGGCAGCCGCCGACGCCGGTCTCGGCGTAGTCGAAGACGGCGAGCGTCTGCCCGCTGATCGATTCGCGGCGCATCGAGGTCGCGAGCAGCGTTTCGTAGAAGGCCTGGGCGCGGGCCATGTCGGTGACCGGAATCTCGAACCAGTCGATGGCGTGGGTGAGGGTAGCTTCCATGATCTTGCTTCGAACGAGTTGAGGAGGCTGCATGCTGCGCGACAGCTCCTGACAACGTTCTGTCAGGAGCCTCGCTTCAGGCCGTCGCCTGCTTCACCGCATGCTCCCAGCGCTGCATCAGCTCCGCCGCATTTCCCCGCGACATCGTCGGGTGGAAGGTGCGTTCGATCCGCCACTGCGCCGCGAGCTCGTCGGTGCCCGCGTAGACGCCGCAGCTCAGGCCGGCGAGGTAGGCCGCGCCGAGCGCCGTGGTCTCGGTGACCTTCGGCCTCAGCACCGGAATGCCGAGCAGGTCGGCCTGGAACTGCATCAGCAGGTCGTTGGCCGAAGCGCCGCCGTCGACGCGCAGCTCGGCCACCGGCGCGGCGCCGGCCGCGACCGCGTCCTTGCCCATCGCGTCGAGCAGCGCCGCGCTCTGGAAGGCGATCGATTCGAGCGCGGCGCGGGCGATGTGGGCGATGGTCGAGCCGCGCGTCAGGCCGACGATCGCGCCGCGGGCATCGGCGTTCCAGTACGGCGCGCCGAGGCCGGTGAAGGCCGGCACGAACATCACGCCGCCGTTGTCGGGCACGCTCTCGGCGAGCTTGCCGACCTCGCCGCTGCTGGCGATGGCGCGCAGGCCGTCGCGCAGCCACTGCACGACCGCGCCGCCGATGAAGACGCTGCCTTCGGTGGCGTACTGCGCCGGCCCCGCCGGCTGCGCGGCGCGGGTGGTGATGAGGCCGTGGCCCGACGTCTTTGCGACGGTGCCGGTGTTCATCAGCATGAAGCAGCCGGTGCCGTAGGTGTTCTTCACCTGGCCCTGGCGGAAGCACGCCTGGCCGAAGAGCGCGCTCTGCTGGTCGCCGGCGACGCCGCCGATCGCGATCGAGGCGCCGAGCAGGCCGGGCTCGGTGCGACCGTAGACGTGGCTCGACGGATGCACCTCGGGCAGCAGCACGCGCGGAATCGCCAGCGCGGCGAGCAGCTCGTCGCTCCAGGCTCCCGCGTGGATGTCGAACAGCAGCGTGCGCGAGGCGTTGCTCGCGTCGGTGGCGTGCACGGCCCGGGCGCGCGTCGCGGCGTCGGCGCCGCCGGTGAGCATCCACATCAGCCAGGTGTCGACCGTGCCGAAGGCGAGCTCGCCGCGCTCGGCGGCGGCGCGTGCGCCCGGCACGCTGTCGAGCAGCCAGGCGAGCTTGGTGCCGGAGAAGTAGGCGTCGAGCACGAGCCCGGTCTTCTGCCGGAACAGCGGCTCGAGGCCGCGCTGCCTCAGCGCCTCGCACGCTGTAGCGGTGCGCCGGTCCTGCCAGACGATGGCGTTGGCGAGCGGCTCGCCGGTGGCGCGGTTCCAGAGCAGCGTGGTCTCGCGCTGGTTGGTGATGCCGATCGCGGCGATGTCGCCCGCCGCCAGGCCCGACCGGGCGAGCGCCTCGCGCGCCGTGGCGAGCTGCGTCTCCCAGATCTCGCGCGGATCGTGCTCGACCCAGCCCGGCTTCGGAAAGATCTGCCGGAACTCGCGCTGCGCCATCGCGACGATGGAGCCGTCGGCGGCGAAGACGATGCTGCGCGAGCTCGAGGTGCCCTGGTCGAGGGCGAGCAGGTGGGTCTTTGCGTTCATGGGTGCACCGTAGGGCCTTCGGCCGGTCCCGCCAAGCGGGAGTGAGCCCCTTCGGGCGGCCGCGCGGGGCTCATGGCGAGTCCTCGCAGGTGATGCAGGCGACGCCCGCCTCGGCGAGCAGCGCCGGGAACGGCGCGGGTGGCGCCGAGTCGGTGAACAGCATGTCGATCTCGTCGAGGCGCGCCAGCTCCACCATCGCCGCCCGGCCGAACTTGCTGTGGTCGGCGGCGAGCCAGACCTGGCGCGCACGCTCGATGATGGCGCGCGCCACCTTCACCTCGCGGTAGTCGAAGTCGCGCAGGCTGCCATCGACCTCGATGCCGGAGATGCCGATCAGGCCGATGTCGACCTTGAACTGGCGGATGAAGTCGATCGTCGCCTCGCCGACGATGCCGCGGTCGCGCGAGCGGACGATGCCGCCGGCGACGATCACCTCGCAGTCCGGGTTGTCGGACAGGATCGCGGCGACGTTCAGGTTGTTGGTGATCACGCGCAGCCCCTGGTGATGCAGCAGCTCGTGCGCGATCGCCTCCGCGGTGGTGCCGATGTTGATGATCAGGGAGCACCCCGGCGGCACCGCCGCCGCCACCGCGCGGGCGATCCGCCGCTTCGCCTTGCGGTTGAGGTGCTGGCGCTGCCGGTAGGCGATGTTCTCGGTGGTCGAGCTCAGCAAGCGCACGCCGCCGTGGAAGCGCGCCAGCAGGCCCGCGTCGGCGAGCAGCTTGACGTCGCGCCGCACCGTCTGCAGCGTCACCCCGAACTGCTCGGCGAGCGCCTCGACGGTGGCCGAGCCGCGCTCGCGCACCTCGTCGAGCAGCAGCGCCTGGCGCGGGTTGGGAGTCATCGGAATGCGGATCTGACGGCGGCCGGGGCACGAGGCTAGTCGCCTCGGCGACATCCGTCATGAAGGGAATCCGCGCTTGCGCTTTGTCCGATAGACGGCTAAAACGAAAAGACAAGCGCGAAAACGAAAGAAAACGAACTCATGGATGGAGGACCCGCGAGGACCGCGAGCGGCCAGGACGGGCAGGACTGCGACGTCTGCATCGTCGGCGGCGGCATCAACGGCGCCGGCATCGCCCGCGAGCTCGCCGGCCGCGGCTGCAAGGTCGTGCTGTGCGAGAAGGACGACCTCGCGGCGCACACCTCCTCGTCGTCGACCAAGCTGATCCACGGCGGCCTGCGCTACCTCGAATATTACGAGTTCTCGCTGGTGCGCAAGGCGCTGGCCGAGCGCGAGGTGCTGCTGAAGAGCGCCCCGCACATCATGTGGCCGCTGCGGTTCGTGATGCCGCACGACCCCTCGATGCGGCCGGTGTGGATGATCCGGATCGGCCTGTTCCTCTACGACCACCTGGCGCGGCGCGAGGTGCTGCCGGCGTCGCGCACCGTCGACCTGCGCGCCCACCCCGCTGGCCAGCCGCTCAAGGCTTCGTTCAAGAAGGGCTTCGTCTATTCCGACGGCTGGGTCGACGACGCCCGCCTCGTCGTCCTCAACGCGATCGACGCCGCCGAGCGCGGCGCGACCATCCTCACCCGCACGCGCTGCGTCGACGCCCGCCGCCACCCCGACCACTGGCGGATCCGTCTCGAAGGCGCCGGCCACCGGCGGCACTCGCTGCGTGCCCGGGCGCTGGTCAACGCCGCCGGCCCGTGGGCGGCGCAGTTCCTCGGCGAAGCGGTTCACCAGAAGCAGCCGAAGACGCTGCGCCTGGTCAAGGGCAGCCACATCGTCGTGCCGAAGCTGTTCGAGCACGACCACGCCTACATCTTCCAGAACCCCGACAAGCGGATCATCTTCGCCATTCCGTACGAGGGCGACTTCACCCTGATCGGCACCACCGACGTCGAGCACCACGGCCCGGTCGGCGAGGCGCGGATCGACGCTTCCGAGATCGCATACCTGTGCGAGCAGGCGAGCCGCTACTTCGAGCGGCCGGTCACGCCGGCCGAGGTCGTCTGGACCTATGCCGGCGTGCGGCCGCTGCTCGACGACGAGTCGGGCGATCCGGCGGCGGTGACCCGCGACTACCAGCTCGACCTCGACAGCATCGAGGCGCCGCTGCTCACCGTCTGGGGCGGCAAGATCACGACCTTCCGCAAGCTCGCCGAGGAAGCGGGCGACGAGCTCGCCGGCCCGCTCGGCCTCGAGCGCGGCGCCTGGACCCTTGGCGCGTCGCTGCCGGGTGGCGACCTGGAGCCCTGGATCGGCCCCGCGCAGCGGCCCGACACCGACTTCGTGCGCTTCGTGCAGGCGCTCTCGCTGCGCCACCCCGACACTCAGCAGCCCTTGCTGCACCGGCTGGCGCGGGCCTACGGCGCGCGGATCGAGATGCTGTTCGCCGGCGACGGCCTCGGACCGGAGGTCGTGCCCGGCCTGCATGAAGGCGAGCTGCGCTACCTGCACGAGCACGAGTGGGCGGGCAGCGCCGACGACGTGCTCTGGCGGCGCAGCAAGCTCGGCCTGCACCTGAGCGTGGCCGAGCGCGCGGCGGTCGCCGACTGGTGCGCCGCGCACTGGCAGGGCGGCGCGGCGGGCAGCACGACCAAGGCGATGGAGCGGTCGTGGAGCTGAAGCTCGAGCGCGTCGAGCAGCGGGTGGGCGCCGAGGCCTACCTCTATCCGCTCGACCTGACCCTGGTGCCGCGCGCGGTGACGGTGCTGCTCGGCGCGACGCGGGCGGGCAAGACGACGCTGATGCGGGTGATGGCCGGCCTCGACGCGCCCTCGAAAGGCAAGGTGCTCGCCGACGGCGAGGACGTGACCGGCCGCCCGGTGCGCGAGCGCAACGTCGCCATGGTCTACCAGCAGTTCATCAACTATCCCTCGCTCACCGTCGCCGGCAACATCGGCTCGCCGCTGCGCCTTCGGCGCGAGAAGAACGTCGACGCGCGAGTGCGCGAGCTCGCCGCCCGGCTGCACATCGAGCCGTTCCTCGAGCGGCTGCCGGCCGAGCTCTCGGGCGGCCAGCAGCAGCGCGTCGCCCTGGCGAGGGCGCTGGCCAAGAACGCGCCGCTGATGCTGCTCGACGAGCCGCTGGTGAATCTCGACTACAAGCTGCGCGAGGAGCTGCGCGAGGAGCTGTCGCAGCTCTTCGCCCACGGCGGCTCGACCGTCGTCTACGCCACCACCGAGCCGACCGAGGCGCTGCTGCTCGGCGGCTACACCGCCGTGCTCGACGCCGGCGAGCTGCTGCAGTACGGGCCGACCGCCGAGGTGTTCCATCGCCCGGCCTCGATCCGAGTCGCCCGGGCGTTCAGCGACCCGCCCATGAACCTGGTGGCGGCGCAGAAGAGCGCGACCGGCGTGACGCTTCCCGGCGGCATCGCGCTTGCGCTCGCCTTGCCGGGCGCGGAGTCGCCAGCGCTCACCATCGGCATCCGCGCCGGCGCCCTGCGGGTGCAGCCGCGCGAAGGCGACCTGGTGCTGCCCGGCAAGGTCGAGCTCGCCGAGATCTCGGGCTCCGACACCTTCCTCCACGCCGAGACGACGATCGGCGAGCTCGTGGCGCAGCTCACGGGCGTGCACGAGTTCACCCTCGGCGAGCCGGTGACGCTGCACCTCGACCCGGGCCAGGCCTACGTGTTCGACGCCGCGGGCGCGCTGCTGCGCGCACCGCTCCGGGAGTAGCCATGGCGCAGATCGAGCTCGACCTGGCGCACGCCTACAAGCCGAATCCACGCAGCGACGAGGACTACGCGCTGCTGCCGCTGAAGATGAGCTTCGCCGACGGCGGGGCGTACGCGCTGCTCGGCCCTTCGGGCTGCGGCAAGACGACGCTGCTCAACATCGTCTCCGGGCTGGTGAAGCCGTCGCAGGGCAGCGTGCGCTTCGACGGCGTCGACGTCACCGCGCGCACGCCGCAGCAGCGCAACATCGCCCAGGTGTTCCAGTTCCCGGTCATCTACGACACCATGACGGTGGCCGAGAACCTGGCCTTCCCGCTGCGCAACCGCGGCGTCGCGGCGGAGAAGATCGCCCGACGCGTCGGCCAGGTGGCCGAGATGCTCGAGCTGAGCGGCCAGCTCAACCAGCGCGCCGCCGGCCTCGCCGCCGACGCCAAGCAGAAGATCTCGCTCGGCCGCGGCCTGGTGCGGGAAGACGTCTCGGCGGTTCTGTTCGACGAGCCGCTGACCGTGATCGACCCGCACCTCAAGTGGCAGCTGCGGAGGAAGCTCAAGCAGATCCACCACGAGCTCAGGCTGACCCTGATCTACGTCACCCACGACCAGGTCGAGGCCCTCACCTTCGCCGAGCAGGTGGTGGTGATGACGCGCGGCCGCGCGGAGCAGATCGGCAGCGCCTCGGAGCTGTTCGACCGGCCGCAGCACACCTTCGTCGGCCACTTCATCGGCTCGCCGGGCATGAACTTCCTCGCCGCCGAAGCCGGCGCCGACGGCCTGCGCGTCGCCGGCCGCCGCGTCGCCGCCGCCCCCCCCGCGCTGCGCGGCCACGGCCCGGTGACGCTCGGCGTGCGCCCCGAGTACGTGACGCTCGCCGCCGCCGAGGCCGAAGGCGCGGTCCGCGGCACGGTGACGAAGGCGCAGGACATCGGCACCTACTGGCTGGTGACGGCGCAGGTCGGCGACGACGCGGCGAGCGTGGTGCGCGTCCGCCTCAGCTCGCACGGCCCGGTGCCGAAGGCCGGCGAGGCGGTGTGGCTGGGCATCGTCGGCCCGCGCAGCTGCTTCTACGGCGCCGACCAGAAGCTGGTCGAAGGAGCGGCAGCATGAAACCGGTGAACCAGAAAGCGTGGCTGCTGATCCTGCCGGTGATCGTCTGCGTCGCCTTCTCCGCGATCCTGCCCTTGATGACCGTCGTCAACTACTCGGTGCAGGACATCATCTCGCCCGAGCGCCGCGTCTTCGTCGGCACCGAGTGGTTCAAGTCGGTGATGCGCGACGACGACCTGCAGGGCGCGCTGCTGCGCCAGATCGGCTTTTCGGTCTCGGTGCTGCTGGTCGAGATTCCGCTCGGCATCCTGCTCGCCCTCTCGATGCCGGCCCAGGGCTGGAAGGCATCGGCGGTGCTGGTGCTGGTCGCCATCTCGCTGCTGATCCCGTGGAACGTGGTCGGCACGATCTGGCAGATCTACGGCCGCACCGACATCGGCCTGTTCGGCGCGGCGCTGGCGAAGCTCGGCATCGACTACAGCTACACCGGAAGCGCCCGCGACGCCTGGCTCACGGTGCTGATCATGGACGTGTGGCACTGGACTCCCCTCGTCGCCCTGCTCTGCTACGCGGGCTTGCGCGCCATTCCCGACGCCTACTATCAGGCGGCGAGCATCGACGGCGCCTCCAAGATCGCGGTGTTCCGCTTCATCCAGCTGCCCAAGCTGCGCGGCGTGCTGGTGATCGCCGTGCTGCTGCGCTTCATGGACAGCTTCATGATCTACACCGAGCCGTTCGTGCTGACCGGCGGCGGCCCGGGCAACGCCACCACCTTCCTCAGCCAGTACCTCACGCAGAAGGCCGTGGGCCAGTTCGACCTCGGGCCGGCAGCTGCGTTCTCGCTGATCTACTTCCTCATCATCCTGCTGCTCTGCTTCGTTCTCTACAACTGGATGCAGCGCGTGGGCACCGCCGACAAGGAGCCTGGCCATGGATGACCGGCGCTTTCGCAAGCGGACGATCTTCCTCGTCTTCTACCTCGTGTTCGCCATCCTGCCGGTGTACTGGATGGTCAACATGTCGTTCAAGACGAACGAGGAGATCCTGAGCCTGTTCTCGTTCTGGCCCAAGGCCTTCACCTGGGACAACTACAAGGTCATCTTCACCGACGTCTCGTGGTATTCCGGCTACATCAACTCGATGATCTACGTGGCGATCAACACGGTGGTCTCGCTGCTCGTCGCCCTGCCCGCCGCCTACGCGTTCTCGCGCTACCAGTTCCTCGGCGACAAGCATGTCTTCTTCTGGCTGCTCACCAACCGGATGACGCCGCCGGCGGTGTTCCTGCTGCCCTTCTTCCAGCTCTACACGACGCTCGGCCTGATGGACACGCACATCGCGGTGGCGCTCGCCCACCTCGTGTTCAACGTGCCGCTCGCGGTCTGGATCCTCGAGGGCTTCATGAGCGGCATCCCGCGCGAGATCGACGAGACCGCGTACATCGACGGCTACTCGTTCCCGCGCTTCTTCCTCACGATCTTCATTCCGCTGATCAAGGCCGGCGTCGGCGTGGCGGCGTTCTTCTGCTTCATGTTCAGCTGGGTCGAGCTGTTGATGGCGAGGACGCTCACCAGCGTCAACGCCAAGCCCATCGTCGCGGTGATGACGCGCACCGTTTCGGCCTCGGGCATGGACTGGGGCGTGCTCGCCGCGGCCGGCGTGCTGACGATCGTGCCGGGCGCGATCGTCATCTGGTTCGTGCGCCACTACATCGCCAAGGGCTTCGCGATGGGCCGCGTCTAGGAGGCAATGACAATGTTCGAGTGGATGGCCTGGACCTTGCCGGTGGCGGTGTTCTTCACCTCCATCGTCCTCATGCTCGCCGCCATGACGCTGTGGGAGCTGCGCTCGCCGACCGTTCTGAGGAAGGGCGTCCTGCCGATGGCGACGACGCGCGGCGACCGGCTCTTCATCGGCCTGATGACCGCCGCCTGGCTGAACCTCGCGTTCGTCGCCCTCAGCGAAAAGATGGTCGTGTGGTTCGGCCTCGAGCAGGAGCCTTCGGTCTGGATCAGCTTCGTGGTCTCGATGCTCGTGCTCGGGCTGATCCTCAGAAAGGGTTGATTTGTTCCAAAAGGCGCCGGCCATTCTTCCCAGCCGGTTCTTCGTGTGATCAACGGGAAGCCACAAGAGGAGACTGAAATGAAGTTGCGCTTGAATGCTGTGGCCTTCGCCGCTGCCGCCTTGGCTCTCGGCCAAAGCGCGTGGGCCGGCGAAGCCGAAGCCAAGAAATGGATAGACAGCGAGTTCCAGCCGTCGACGCTCACCAAGGAGCAGCAGACGGCCGAGATGAAGTGGTTCATCGACGCGGCGAAGAAGCTGCAGGCCAAGGGGATCAAGGAGATCTCGGTGGTGTCGGAGACGATCACCACCCACGAGTACGAGTCGAAGACGCTCGCCAAGGCGTTCGAGGAGATCACCGGGATCAAGGTCAAGCACGACCTGATCCAGGAAGGCGACGTCG
>JANMCC010000275.1:0-1991 GCA_031360885.1 Burkholderiales bacterium
TCGCGCGTGCCGACCCGGCGCTCGACCTTGCGCTTGATCGGCCGGCCTTTCGCGTCGGTGTCGTCCTCGGTCGTGAACCACTGGCTCTTCGGCAGGCCGAGCTCCTCGGCGGTCATCTGCGTCTCGTGGTACTTCTGCAGCTTCGCGTACCAGGCGAGGATGTCGGCGTCGCTCTGCAGGCGCTTCACCCGCACCTGCCCGGCGCTCGCAACGGCCGGCGCGCTCGCGGCGGCCGCGCCGCCGCGGAGCTCGGCCTGCACATGGCGCAGCGTCACCGGCAGCACCCCGTCGGCGTTGCGCTCGATCACGCCGAACGGCGCGGCGGCGAACTTGGCGATCGGCGGCGCCGCGCCGGTGGTGACCTTGAGCGGAAAGCTCGCCGCGTTCGCCAGCGGCCGGCCGGCGTTGTCCTTCAGATCGCGCGGCATGACGATGCCGTAGGCCGCGTTCTCGGCGAGCGGCTTGGGGAAGGCGAGCTCCGTCAGCTCGGTCGCCTTGTCGTCCTTGTCGAACACCGGCGCCAGCGCCTCGCCGCTCGCCGGCTGAAGCCGCACCTGCGCCGCGAGCTCGCGCGGCACCGGCGCGGAGAAGCGCACGCTCATCGGCCGGATCGGCAGGCAGGGCGCGGCCGCCTTCTCGCGCTCGCAGCTGAACTCGGCCGTGAACGCGGGACGAACCCGCATGCGAAAGCGCTGCTCGATCGTCGTCACGACCTGCGGATTGGCCGCGGCCGCGATGCCCTTGCCCCAGACCAGCCGGACCGCGGCCGCGTTCGGCAACGGCCGGTCGCAACGCGCGATCAGCAGGCGCGGCCACTGGGCGGGCGGAATGCGGCGCGCCTTCAGCAGCTGCGCGCGCAGGTCGCCGCCGACGAGCCGCAGCGGCAGCCGCTCGCCGATGCCTTCGACCTCGCACCAGGCGTTGGCGAGCACGCTCGCCTCGACGACCGGGCCGTTGAGGCGGATCAGGAAGTGCTGGTCCTCCTCGACCTCGGCGCCCTCGCCCGGCTGCATTGCGACGATGGCCGGGCCGCCGGTGGAGAAGCTGAATTCGCCCGGGCCGCCGAGCGAGGCCGCAGCCGCCGCGCCGCTCGCCGCCGCGCTCGGCTTCCATTCGGCGCGCAGCTTCGCAGTGCACTTCGTGCCGGGCGGCAGCGGCTCGCGGAAGTCGTAGAGCCAGACCCGGTCGCTGGCCCAGCGGCCGGCGCCCCCGGGCGTTGCACCCTGGCACGAGATGGCAAAGGGGTCGGCGAGGCGCGGGTCGCCGAAAGCGACGACCGCCTCGGAGAACTTGACCGTCACCTGGCGGACCTGGGCGACCTCGCCCTGCGGGCTGGCGGCGACGATGGCGGCGGCCTGCGCCGCGAACCCCAGGGTGAGGCCCATGCACAGGACAGCGATGTCGCGCGTTCTCATTCGGGAGCCCCCGTTGGAATCGCGCGAGTCTAAGAGACGGGTACCCCGCCGGCCGAGGCGCGGCGTCAGGCGATGCGCGCGATCTCCTGCTCGATGCGCGCGACGACATCGCTCCAGTCGCCCCTGCGCGTTTGCCGGAAGAGCCGCATCGACGGGTACCACGGGCTGTCTTCGCGCTCGAGCAGCCAGCGCCAGTCGGGATTGACCGGCAGCAGCAGCCAGACCGGCTTGCCCATCGCCGCCGCGAGGTGCGCGACCGAGGTGTCGACCGAGATCACCAGATCGAGTTGGGCGACGAGCGCGGCGGTCTCGGCGAAGTCGACCAGCTCGGCGCCGAACCAGGCGATGTCGCCGCGTTGCCCGAGCACCGCGGCGTCGGCCTCGCGAGCTTCGTTCTGCAGCGCCACGAAGCGGACCTTGGGCGTGACGATCCGGGCGAAGGTGCGCAGCGGAATCGAGCGGTTGCGGTCGTTCTTGTGATGCGCGTTGCCCGACCAGACCAGGCCGACGCGCGGCTTGTCCTTCGGCCCGAGGCGCGCCTGCCATGCGGCGAGCCGTGCGGCGAAGTGCGGACCG
>JANMCC010000282.1:0-8374 GCA_031360885.1 Burkholderiales bacterium
TCTTGCAATGCCTTCGTGACGACAGCCTTCTTGGTTCGCTCACCGCTGACCTCCACGGCGCGATCGAGGAGGTCGGGATCGATAGCGAGATTGGTGGCCATGTGTGACTCCTTACACAGCAGTCTACACAAGGCGGACAAAGATTGCTACGGGCGCGCTTGTCGCGATCCCCGAAGGAGTCGGCCGACAATTGCGACATGAATTCGCTACGCCTTCAATCTCGCCTACCGGATCTTTACGACCTCTCCGGGGCCGCACTGGCCATTTTCGCGATCGCGTTTCCGACGCTGATCGCCTTCAACCTCTCGCCGTCGGCGACCTTCTTCAACCAGGCGGCGGCGTTCATCGGCTGGGGCGGCTTCCTGCTGGTGCTGGGCGCCGGCCTGGCGCAGCAGGCGCGGCCGCGCTCGCGGGGGGCGCTGGCCCTGCTCGCCTCGATCCTGATCCTGGTGGTCGCGGCGATAGGCGCTTCGCTCCTCGCCGCCGCGCCGTGGTCGCTCTCGCTCTCTTCGGCCGGCACGCTGCTCAGCGCCTTCCTCGTCGTCGCGATCGGCGCCTGCGTCGCCCGCGCCGGGCTCGGCCTGCCCGCCTTCCGCGCGTTCTGCATCGGCCTGGTCGTCGCGGGCATCGCCAGCAGCGCCATCGGCCTGGTGCAGGTCATGGCGCCGGGGCTGCCCGACGGCGACTGGATCGCCCCCGCCTCGATCCCCGGCCGGGCCACCGGCAACCTGCGTCAGCCCAACCACCTGAGCAGCCTTCTCCTCTGGTCGGTGGTGGCCGTGGTCTGGCTCGGCGAGGCCCGCGTCATCTATCGCGAGATCGCCTGGATGCTCGCCCTGCTGTTCATCGAGGTGATCGTCCTCAGCGCCTCGCGCACCGGCCTGCTCGGCATGGCCGCGCTGATGGGCTGGGGCCTGTTCGACCGGCGCCTCTCGCGCGCGACCCGGATCCTGCTGCTCGCCTCGCCGCTCGCCTACCTGCTGCTGTGGGGCCTGACCTCGCTCTGGTCGCACCAGTCGGGCATGGCCTTCGGCGGCGAGCAGCGCCTCAGCGGCAGCGGCCTCTACGTCTCCTACTCGCGCTACAGGATCTGGTGGAACTCGCTCGCCCTGATCGCCCAGCACCCGTGGTTCGGCGTCGGCTTCGGCGAGTTCAACTTCGCCTGGACGCTGACGCCCTTTCCCGATCGCCCGGTCGCGTTCTTCGACCATGCGCACAACCTGATGCTGCAGTTCGCCGTCGAGCTCGGCGTTCCGCTGACCCTGCTCCTCGTCGGGCTGATGGGCTACGCGCTCTGGCAGGCGATGCGCTGCGCCGTCGCCGAAGGGCGCGAGCCCGGAGCGCGGTTCAGCACGCTCTATGGCAAGACGGCCAGCTCGCCCGAGCCCGCCGTGGACGCGGCGCCGGAGATGCCGATGCCGATGCAGCGCGCCGCCTTCGTCATGGTGGTGATGGTGGCGACGCACAGCCTGCTCGAGTACCCGCTCTGGTATTCGTACTTCCTGCTGCCCGCGGCGTTCGCGTTCGGCCTCTGCCTCGAGCGGCCCGACCCGCGCGACCGGGAGCTCGCCGCGGCCGACCTCGGCAACGTCACCCGGCCGTGGGTGCTCGCGTCGATGGCGCTGATCCTCGGCGCCACGCTCGCGCTCTGGGACTACATGCGGGTCGTCATCATCTTCGCCCCGCCGGCCACCGCCGCGCCGCTCGACAAGCGCATCGCCGACGGCCGGCGCAGCATCCTGTTCGCGCACCATGCCGACTACGCCGCGGCCACCGTCATCGAGCATCCGAGCCAGGTGATGAAGGCGTTCGAGCGGGCGCCGCATTTCCTGCTCGACGCCCGGCTGATGCTGGCCTGGGCGAAGGCGCTCGACGAAGCCGGCGAGACCGAGAAGGCGCGCTACGTCGCGGCGCGGCTCAAGGAATTCCACAACGACCAGGCCGACGAATTCTTCGCCGCCTGCGACCCGGCGAACATCGCGGCGGCGAGGGCCGCGGCACCGGCCGTGTCGTCTGCTTCGGCGCCTGCACCACTGCCGTTCCAGTGCACGGCGCCGACAAAGGCGCTCAGCTACCGCGACTTCAAGTAGGCGGCGCCCCGGCGTCCTCCCCTTCGGCCAGCCAGTCGCCCGACTTGCCGCCGCGCTTCTCGAGCACGCGCACCTCGCCGATGACCATGCCGCGGTCGACCGCCTTGCACATGTCGTAGACGGTCAGGAGGCCCACCTGCACGGCGGTCAGGGCCTCCATCTCGACGCCGGTGCGGCCGAGCGTCTCGACCTGGGCGGTGCAGCGCAGCGCGCTGGCCTCGCGCACGAGCTCGAAGTCGACGGCGATGCGGGTGATCGCGATCGGGTGGCAGAGCGGCACCAGCTCGGCGGTGCGCTTGGCCCCCTGGATCGCGGCGACGCGGGCGATGCCGATGACGTCGCCTTTCCTGGCGCTGCCCGACTCGATCAGCATCAGCGTCTCCGGCCGCATCCGGATCACGCCGCTCGCCCGCGCCACGCGGTGCGTCTCGCCCTTGGCCGAGACGTCGACCATGTGCGCCTGGCCGTCGGCGTCGAAGTGGGTGAGCTCGCTCATCGGCAAGGGGTGGGGAACGAAACGAAGCGGAAACGATTCCGATGCATGATAGCGACGCGCTCTCCACGAGCGCCCGTTCTGCCTCTTCCCAGCCCGTGTCGTCGCCCCCTTCCCCGCGCTCCGCCCTGCGCGACGCGCTTCGCCGCCTCGCCGCCGGCAGCTGCGCGTTCGTGCTCCTGCTCGGCGCGCTGCTGCAGCCGGCGCTGGCCCAGAACAACCTGCCCGCGCTCGGCGACTCCGACTCGGCCGACTTCAGCGTCGGCGCCGAACGCAAGATCGGCGACGAGATCATGCGCGAGATCCACGGCGATCCCGACTACATGGACGACCCGCTGCTGCTCGAGTACCTGCAGTCGGTCTGGGGGCCGCTCGTGGTGGCCGCGCGCCGCCTGGGCAACATCACCGCCGACATCGACCAGCGCTTCTCCTGGCAGCCTTTCCTCGTGCACGATCCGAGCGTCAACGCGTTCGCCCTGCCGGGCGGCTTCGTCGGCGTGCATCTCGGCCTGATCGCGATCACCGCCACGCCCGACGAGCTCGCTTCGGTGCTCGGCCACGAGATGTCGCACGTTTCGCAGCGGCATATCGCGCGCAGCATCTCGGGCTCCTCGAAGCGCTCGCTGGTCAGCCTGGCGGCGCTGATCATCGGCCTGCTCGCCGCTTCGCGCAGCAACAGCCCCGACGCGATCAACGCCGTCGTCGTCGGCACGCAGGCCGCCTCGATCCAGAGCCAGCTCAACTTCTCGCGCGACATGGAGCGCGAGGCCGACCGGATCGGCTTCCAGGTCATGGTCGCGGCCGGATTCGCGCCCGGCGGCATGGCGTCGATGTTCGAGAAGATGGACGTCTCGTCGCGGCTCAACGACTTCGGCGGCTTTCCCTACCTGCGCAGCCACCCGCTGACGGTCGCGCGCATCGGCGAAGCGCGTTCGCGCGCCGAGGCGCTCGACCGCGCAGCCACGCCGCGGGTCAGCGTGCTCGAACACGTCGCCGCGCAGGCGCGCGCGCGGGTGCTGATGGACACGCGCGTCGACGCGCTGCGCCGCTGGCAAGCCCGCGACGCCGACATGGACACCGGCTCGGCCGCCGATCGGCTGCTCAACGCCGCCGAGAGCGCGCAGGCGTCGGCGCTGCTGCGCGACTGGGCGCGCGCCGACGCCGCGTTCGCCAAGGCGCTGGCGGTCACGCGCGGCAGCCCGAACTCGAGCGTCCGCGCCCAGCGGGCGGTGGTGCTGATGCAGGCGCAGTCGCTGCTCGACCGCGGCGCGCCGGCCAAGGCGGCCGAAGCGATACGGCCGTATGCCGGCGAGGGCTCGCGGCCGGTGATTCTCCTGGCGGCGCAGGTCGCCCTGGCCGAGAACCCCGCGGTGTCCCCGGACAACGCCGAGCTCAAGGCCCGGGCCGGCGAGCTCCAGACCTGGGCCGCCCTGCACGCCGACGATTCGCTCGTCTGGGGAGCGCTCGGCCAGACGTGGGCCCGGCTCGGCCTGCCGCTGCGCTCGCTGCGTGCCGAAGCGGAATCGCGCTACGCGCTCGGCGACCTGGTCGGCGCCATCGACCGGCTGCGCGCGGCGCAGCGCTTCGCCCGCAGCGGCGGACCGATCGACTTCATCGACGCCTCGGTCGTCGACTCGCGCCTGCGCGACATCGACGCGCAGCGCCGGCAGATCGAGCTCGATCGCCGAACCGCGGGCCGCTGACGGCGGGCGCGGTCACGCGGCCGGCAGCAGATGCCGGGCCCAGGCCGGAACGCTCCGATAGGCGAGGTGCAGGTTCGCCGACGCACTCGCCAGATTGAACCCGCGCTGGTTCAGGCACATGCGCAGGCTCTGCGCCGAAAACAGGCTGATGTGCCCGTTGCGCGGCGCGGCGTACCACCAGCTCAGCGCCCGGCCACGGGCAATCTCGCCGTCGGAGAGCAGGGTCGAGAACAGGATCAGGCCATCGGCCTTCACCAGCGAGTGCAGGTCGGCGAACAGCACGTTGATGTCGGGAACATGCTCGAACACCTCGAAGGCGGTGACGAGGTCGAAGCTGCCGAGGTCCCCGACGCGGGCGTCGCGATCGACGAACGGGTCGTAGGTGCGCGAGCTCCAGCCCTTGGCCTGCAGCGCGGCGCTCAGCACGCCCGAGCCGCCGCCGTAGTCGATGTGCGCCGGCTTCGTGCTGCCGAACAATTGCTCCAGCAGGTTCGCGTTCGCCTCCGGACGCGCCCGCCTGTAGTCGGGGTCGACCTTCTCGTAATCGGCGTTGTAGATCCGCCGCTCGAAATCCTGGAAGGTCCAGGACGCGAACTCCGGGGCGAAACAGAAGCGGCAGGCATCGCACAGGCAGTATTCGATCGCCTCGCCGCTGTGCGGCAGCTTCAGGCCGCGCGCTTCCTCGCAGCTCTTGTTGAAGTCGACCGAAGCCAGCGGCTTGCAGATGCTGCGGCACACCGGGCAGAGGGTGTCCGCGGGGGCTCCGGGCTGGTCGCCGAAAGGGTGGCGAATCGCACGGAGCAGGTTGGCAAGAGGCGGCATCGTGCGCGTTTGCTCCGGGGGTGTCCTGTACTATAAGTCGCAGCACAAGAATGGAAACCGTCTCGCTGGTCGCCGTCCCGATTGCCGTGGCGATCTCGGTGATCGTCACGCTGGTCGTGGTCCGGATGAGCGCGGCGCGCAAGGGCCTGCCGGTCGAGACCCCGGTGCTCTCGCCGGAACCCGTTCCCGTCGCTGTCCCCGTCCCCGCCCCGCCCACCCGCATCGACGTCGCGCCGCCCTACAAGCTGGTCCGCTCGCGCCACGGCTGGATGCTGGTCAATCCGAACGATCTCTATCTCGGCCAGGCGATCCTCGAGTACGGCGAGTGCTGCGAGATCGAGGTCGCGTTCCTGCTGCAGATCCTCTCGCTTCGGCCCGGCCTGGTGATGGAGGTCGGCACCAACATCGGAACCCATACGGTGCCGCTCGCCAAGGCACTGGCGCAGCAGAACCGGCGCCTGGTGGCGTTCGAGCCGCAGCCCGTCATCTTCCAGAACATGTGCGCCAACGTCGCGCTCAACGCCCTGGGCAACGTCTCCGCCTGGCCGAGCGCGTGCGGCGATCGGGCGTCGACGCTGTACTTCTCACCGCCCGACTACTCGGCCGGCGGCAACTTCGGCGGGGTCTCCATGAGCGCCGAGCCGATTGCCGGCGGCGTGGCCATTCCCTGCATCGAGCTCGACGAGGTGTTCGGCGGCGAGACCGTCGGCCTGATGAAGATCGACGTCGAGGGCTTCGAGCTGCTGGTCTTGCAAGGCGCCGAAGTCATCATTGACCGTTGCCGGCCTGTCGTTTACGTCGAGAACGACAGAAGCGAGAAATCGAAAGAACTGATCGAATGGCTCTGGTCCAAACAGTATCGGCTTTGGTGGCATACCCCGCCGCTGTTCAATCCCGACAACTTCTTCACGAATCCCAAAGACGTTTATCCGCAGGTCGTGTCGATCAACATGCTTTGCCTGCCACGTGAATTGGCGGTTCCAGTCAACGGCCTGGATGAGGTTATTGTCAACCGCCATCCGCTCGAACGAATAGTGGCATGAAGTCAGGTTCCACAGGAGAGTTTGAATGGTATTGAGCTGGTTCGATGCGCGCGATGCGAGCAAATTCGGCACGACTCTGGCGGAGATGCTTATCGAGCGGACGCCGGTGGAGGGCAAGCTGGGCAAGCGCATGGTGACGAAGAAGCACGAGGCGATGCTGCATCAACTCGAGCAGCATGTGGTTCGCTTCAACGCAGAGCACAAACTGAACGCTTACAAGAAGGCCCAGCTCGGAAATCGATTCAAGTGGACCCTGCGCGACAGCGGCTACGACGTCGAGTACGTGGATCAGGTGACGCATTGGCTCATGGTCAAGCTGGGAACCGCCGCCAAGAAGGCGAAGTGAGAGGCGATGCTCGATCGGATAAGGAGTTTTCTGCGGCCGGCCAGCGCCGACGCCGCCCCCGGGATCGCGCGAGATCGTGCCGTCGCAGACAAGGCAGAGGGAGACGCGTTTCTGGCCGCGAGCCAGTTGCCCGAAGCGATCCGCTCGTTCCGCTCGGCTATTGAATCCCACCCCGGCGGTGCCGAGGCCTACCTCCCGCTTGGGTATGCACTGCGCGAGCAGGGTCAACCGGATGCCGCAGCGGAGGTTCTCAGGACGGGCCTGTCGCTCGACCCCCAAGCGATCGACGGCCACTACCTTCTCGCTCTTTGCCTGCAGGAGCTGGGGCGGCCCGCAGAGGCAATTCGCCATCTCGAGACGGTTCTCGAGCTTGACCCTAGCGTCGCCGACGCCTGGGTACGCCTGAGCTTGGCGCACGTGCATGCCGGAAACATGCTCGCGGCGACGGACGCGGTCGCAAAGGGGATTGCCCAGCATCCCGAAGTCGCCGACCTGCACTATGTTTGCGGAAACCTGAGCCTGCATAGAGGCGAATTCGAGGAGGCAATCGTCGCCTACAAACGCGCGCTGGCCATCCAGCCAGAGCACGCGGAGGCGCACTACAACTGCGGCATCGCGCTGCGCAGCGCCAACCGACAGGCCGAGGCTCTCGCGAGCTTGGATGCAGCACTGCAGTTGAAGCCCGGCTACCCCGCGGCCCTCGGCCACCGCGGGGGTCTTCTGCTTCAACTCGGACGTCATGCGGAAGCACTGGCCAGCTTCGACCGCGCGCTTGCCATCAATCCCGCGCTGGCCGAAGTACTCAACGATCGAGGCGCGACGCTAGCGCAGCTCGGTCGGCTCGAGGAAGCCTTGGCAAGCTATGAGCGTGCCGTGCATCTTGAGCCCGGCCTGAGTGCCGCATGGGTCAACCAGGCCAAGGTCCTCCGCAAGCTGGAGCGTCCCGAACAAGCGCTCGCGTGTTTCGAACAGGCTCTCTCGTCACACGCCGACAACCCAGACCTGCTTAACAATCTCGGACTGCTGCTGAGGGACTTGAAGCGGCCCGCCAAGGCGCTAGATGCGTTCGACCGGGCACTACAGGTCAATCCCGGATTCGCCGAAGCGTGGAGCAACCGGGGACTCGTCCTTCAGGAAGTTGATCGACCCGAGGAAGCATTGGCCGACTACGACCGGGCCTTGCAGATCAAAGCTGACATGGCCGACGCGCACGCCAATCGCGGCAATGTCTTGCGGGAGCTGGATCGGCACACCGAAGCGCTCGAAGCGTACCGGCGGGCACAGGAGATCCGACCGGGCTACGAGGCGATCTACTTCAACGAGAGCTTGTCTCGCCTCGTTCTCGGCGACTTGCCTGGGGGCTGGCCGAAATACGAGTGGCGCTGGCAGAGCAGTTCCGCGACCCCGCCGGCGAACCACTTCTCCCAGCCGATGCTGTCCGAGAGTACGCCGCTGAATGGCAAGAGAGTCTGGCTGTACGCGGAACAGGGGCTTGGAGACACCATTCAGTTCTGCCGTTACGCCAAGGTCTTGTCCCAAAGGGGAGCCAAGGTCTTGCTGGGCGTGCAGGCTCCGCTCAAGCATTTGCTGCAGGATCTTGAAGGGGTGGCGCAAATACTCGTCCCGGGGGAGATTCCTCCGTCGTTCGACTATCACTGTCCTTTGCTCAGCCTACCGCTCGTCTTCGGTACCTCGCTGCAGACGATTCCGAAGGATGGTGCCTACATTCGTCCGAGCGGTCCGCACTTCGCCGCACGGCTCGCCGCATGGCAGGCGCGCCTCGGGCCGAAGGACAAGCCGCGCGTCGGCCTGGTCTGGTCGGGCAACGCGCATCACAAGAACGACCGCAACCGCTCGATTCCGCTGCGCACCTTCGC
>JANMCC010000356.1:0-1734 GCA_031360885.1 Burkholderiales bacterium
GCCATTCATCGCGTACTTCAGCACCGCATGGATCTCGTCGCTGCTCGGCCAGATGTCGCCCAGGTACACATCGCGCCCGCCCTTGCCTTTGCCGAGCGGCTCGGTCATCACGTCCTTCAGCACCGTGCCGGCGATCGCGTAGGCGACCACCAGCGGCGGGCTGGCGAGAAAATTCGCCTTGATGTTGGGGTGGATGCGGGCCTCGAAGTTGCGATTGCCCGAGAGCACGGCCGCGCAGACGAGGTCGTTGCGCGCAATCGCCTCGTTGAACTCGGGCCGCAGGTCGCCGGCGTTGCCGATGCAGGTGGTGCAGCCGTAGGCGGCGACATTGAAACCGAGCTTCTCGAGGTAGGGCAGCAGGCCGGCTTTCTCGAGGTATTCGGTGACGATGCGCGAGCCCGGCGCGAGCGAGGTCTTGATGTGCGGCTGCACCTTCAACCCGGCCTCGACGGCCTTCTTCGCGAGCAGGCCGGCGGCGAGCAGCACGCTCGGGTTGGAGGTGTTGGTGCACGAGGTGATCGCGGCGATCAGCACATCGCCGTTGCCGATGGAAATGTCGCCGACCTTCGGTTGCTTCGATGCCGCCTCGGCCTGCGCGGCTTCGAGCGTCGGGCGGTTGCCGCTCATCTCGACCACCATGCGCGGCGCGCCGGGCGCGTTCGCTGGCGCGGCCGCCGGCACCGCTTCGGCCGCATCCGCGGCGCGCACCAAATGGCGCGTGTGCAGGTGCGCCGCCGGCTGGTTGAAGCCGGCCTCGGTCGGCGGCTTGCTGAACAGCGAAGTGAACTGCGACTTGACGTTGCCGAGCTCGATCCGGTCCTGCGGGCGCTTCGGGCCGGCCAGGCTCGGCGCGACCGTGCCGAGGTCGAGCGTCACGACCTTGGTGTAGTCGACCGCGCCGCTGCGCGGCGCGCCGAACAGGCCTTGCGCCTTGAAGTAGGCCTCGAAGGCCTCGATCTCGGCGCTCGTGCGGCCGGTGCCGCGGAAGTACTCGATCGTCTTCTCGTCGACCGGAAAAAAGCCCATCGTCGCGCCGTATTCGGGCGCCATGTTGCCGATCGTCGCGCGATCGGGCAGCGGCAGCTGGCTCGTGCCCTCGCCGAAGAACTCGACGAACTTGCCGACGACCTTCTCCTTGCGCAGGATCTCGGTGACGGTGAGCACCAGGTCGGTCGCCGTCACGCCTTCGCGCAGTCGCCCGGTGAACTCGAAGCCGACCACGTCGGGTGTCAAGAAGTACACCGGCTGGCCGAGCATGCCGGCCTCGGCCTCGATGCCGCCGACGCCCCAGCCGACCACGCCGATGCCGTTGATCATCGTCGTGTGGCTGTCGGTGCCGACCAGCGAATCGGGGTAGTAGACGGTCTCGTTCGTCGCCTTGTCTTTCGTCTTGTGCACGCCGCGCGCGAGGTACTCGAGGTTGACCTGGTGCACGATGCCGAAGCCCGGCGGCACGACGCCGAAGGTGTCGAAGGCCTGCATGCCCCACTTCATGAACTGGTAGCGCTCCTCGTTGCGCTTGAACTCGAGCTTCATATTGAGGTCGAGCGAATTTTTCTTGCCATAGTGGTCGATCATGATCGAGTGGTCGACGACCAGATCGACCGGCACCAGCGGCTCGATCGTCTTCGGGTTCTTGCCCATCGCGGCGGCCACGTTGCGCATCGCGGCGAGGTCGGCCAGCAGCGGCACGCCGGTGAAGTCCTGCAGCACGACGCGGGCGACGACGAACGG
>JANMCC010000357.1:0-4511 GCA_031360885.1 Burkholderiales bacterium
CGGCGACCTTGGCGACCGCCGTCGCGGCGGTCGGAGCGGCCGCGACCGCCACCGGCTTCGGCGCGGCTGCCGCCCTGGCGGACGCGGGCGCAGGCGCCGCGGCGGCCTTTTTCGCCGGAGCAATCGACCTGACGGGAGCGCTCTTGACCGGGGCGGCCTTCTTGGCCGGGACGGCGCCGTGCGCCGGGGTCTTCTTCGAAGGAACTGCTGCTGATTTGGAGGGCACTGATGCTTTCTTGGAGACCGTGGTCTTCTTCGGTGCAGCCGGCTTGGCCGCGGATTTCTTGGCCGGCGGCGCCGCCTTGGCCTTGGCCTTCGGAGGCGCTGCCCGGCTCGGCGTCGCCTTCTTGGCCGACGCCGGTCGCCTGGCGGGCGCGGCGACCTTGGCGGATGCTTTCTTGACGGCTGGTTTGCTCACGGAGTTCTCCTCGCAACGGCAGCGCGGCCCGGGTCGCGTGCCGCGAGGCGAAGGGCGCAGCCGTTTTGGCCGCCGCGGATTGTAGTGGCGCCCTGTCGACGCGCGCAGCGACCCCGTGACGAGCGGTCGGCCGGCCTCCGCGCCTCAGACCAGGCACTGCTCCAGACCCTGTTTCAGGATGTCCTGGGGCAGGTCGATGCCGATGAACACCATCTTGCTTCCCTTCTTCTCGCCGGCCACCCACTTCGGGCCGAGGTCGCTGCCCATGAGCTGGTGCACGCCCTGGAAGATGACCTTGCGCTCGGACCCCTTCATGTGCAGCACGCCCTTGTAGCGCAGCATCTTCGGGCCGTAGACCTGGACGATCGCGCCGAGGAAATCCTCGAGCTTGCCGGGGTCGAAGGCCTTGTCGGCGCGGAAGACGAAGGACTTCACGTCGTCGTCGTGGGCGTGGTGGTGCGGATGGGCGCAGTGCTCGCCGTGCTCGTGGTCGTGGTCGTGGTGCTCGTGGCCGTGATCGTGGTCGTGCTCCTCGGCCTTGAGGAAGTCCGGGTCGATGTCGAGCTTGGCGTTGAGGTTGAAGCCCTTCAGGTCGAACACGTCCTTGATCGGCACCTCGCCGAAGTTCACCCGCGTCTGCGGCGCGCGCGGGTTCATGTGCTTGATCCGGTGGATCAGGGCCTCGACCGTCTGGCCGTCGACCAGATCGGTCTTGCTGATGAAGATCTGGTCGGCGAAGCCCACTTGACGGCGCGCCTCCTGGCGGTCGTCGAGCTGCTGGTCGCCGTGCTTGGCGTCGACCAGCGTAAGGATCGAATCGAGCAGGTAGCTCTCGGCGATCTCGTCGTCCATGAAGAAGGTCTGCGCCACCGGGCCGGGGTCGGCCAGGCCGGTGGTCTCGATCACGACGCGGTCGAAATCGAGCTCGCCCTTCCTCTTCTTGTCGGCCAGGTCGGCAAGGGTGGTGCGCAGATCTTCACGGATCGAGCAGCAGACGCAGCCGTTGTTGAGCTGGATGATCTGCTCCTTCGAGTCCTGGACCAGGATCTCGTTGTCGATGTTCTCGTCGCCGAACTCGTTCTCGATGACGGCGATCTTCTGGCCGTGGGCCTCGGTCAGCACCCGCTTGAGCAGGGTCGTCTTGCCCGAGCCCAGGAAGCCGGTCAGGATGGTGGCGGGAATCAGGCTCATGGGTTTCACCAGGGTTCGGGTTCGGGGGAAAAACGGGGCGCGAGGGCGCTGCGGCCGGGGCCGAGCGCGGCAAGTGAGGCCGGCGTTACCCCGTTCAAGGTAGCAGACTTGTCAAGCGGGCACGTTTTGCGCTTCGGGTAAGCTGGCTGCCGCCCCGGATTTTCGCCGGGCGCCCAATCCGCCAGATGTCAGTACCTCCAGCCGCCCGTACAGCGCGCGGCGCCGAAAAGGCCGCCGCCGCTCCCGATCGGCGCAATCTCTTCCAGAAGCTCGTGGACCTCGTCGTTCCGGGCCCCGATTCGCGCGACCAGCTGATGGAGTCGCTCGCCGACGCCGAGCACAAGGAGCTGATCGAGCCCGAGTCGCGGATGATGCTCGAGGGCGTGATCCGCATGGCCGACATGACCGCCGGCGACGTGATGGTGCCGACGCCGCACATGGACCTGCTCGACATCGACGCCCCGTACGACGAGCTGCTGCACGTGATCATCCGCACCGGCCACTCGCGCTTCCCGGTGTTCGAGGCGCGCCGCGACAACGTCATCGGCATCCTGCTCGCCAAGGACCTGCTGAAGCTGCAGCGTTCGCCGGACCTGCACCTGCGCACCTTGCTCAGGCCGGCGGTGTTCGTGCCCGAGTCGAAGGCGCTGAACGACCTGCTGCGCGACTTCCGCTCGAACCGCAACCACCTGGCGATCGTCATCGACGAGTTCGGCAGCACCGCGGGCCTCCTGACGATCGAGGACGTGCTCGAGGAGATCGTCGGCGAGATCGAGGACGAGTTCGACGACAAGGACGGCGAGAGCAGCATCTACACCCTGGCCGACGGCGGCCAGCGGGTCGCCGGCGACACCCCGGTGGCGACGGTCAACGGCTTCTTCGACGTCACCCTGCCGACCGACGAGTTCGACACCATCGGCGGCCTCGTCGCCCAGCAGCTCGGCCGGGTGCCGCGGCGCGGCGAATCGGTCACCGTCGCCGGCCTGGCCTTCACCGTGATGCTGGCCCGCGGCGGTGCGGTGCGCTGGTTCAAGGTGACCCGCGCCGCCGAAGAAGCGCTCGGCTCGGACGGCGCTTGAGCATCGCCCTGGGGGCCGGCGTCGTCGCGGTGCCCGGCCGGCGCTGGCCGCTTGCCGGCGATCTCGGCCTCGCCGCCGGCCTGGGCGCCGGCCAGACCCTCGCCTTCGTCCACACCGCCTTCTGGCCGCTGCAGATGATGGCGGTCGCGCTGCTCGCCTGGCGTGTCGGGCGAGCGTCGCCCGGCAGGGCGGCGCTGCTCGGCTACGCCTTCGGCACCGGCTGGCTCTGCGCCGGCACCTGGTGGATGTTCGTCAGCATGCATCGCTACGGCGGCTTGCCGGCGTGGATGGCGGCGCTCGCGGTGTTCGCGCTCGCCAGCTTCCTCTCGCTCTACCTCGCCGCCGCCATGGCGGCGGTGTCGCGCTGGCGCAGCCGCCCTCCGCTGGCGGCGGCCGCCCTCTTCGCCGCGGTCTGGATGCTCGCCGAGCTGGCGCGCGGCATGATCCTCACCGGCTTCCCGTGGGTGGCGAGCGGCTACGCGCACGTCGATTCGCCGTTCGCCGGCTTCGCGCCCTGGATCGGCGTGTACGGCGTCGGCGCGGTCGTCGCCGGCGTGGCGGCGACCTTCGGCTTCAGCCGCCTCAACCTCGGCCGCGCCTGGCTCCGGCCGGGGCTCGTCCTGCTGCTCGCGCTCGGCCTCGGCGCGGTCGCCGGCCGGATCGAATTTACCCGGCCGACCGGCTCGATCTCGGTCAGCCTGCTGCAGGGCAACGTGCCGCAGGAAGAGAAGTTCGCGGCGCGCTACGTGCCCGAGGCGCTGGCATCGACCGCGGCGCAGCTCGAAGCGGCCGGCGGCGACCTGGTCGTCGGCCCCGAGACCGTGATTCCCCTGCTGCCGAGCCAGCTCGACCGCGCCTGGTGGCAGCGCCTCCTGGCCCGCTTCCGCCAGACCGGCCGGGCGGCGCTCATCGGCCTGCCGCTCGGCAACCCCGAGGAGGGCTACACCAACTCGGCGGCCGGCATCTCGGCGGCAACCGCGGCCTTGCCCGATGGCTTCTATCGCTACGACAAGCATCACCTGGTGCCGTTTGGCGAGTTCATCCCGACCGGCTTTCGCTGGTTCACGCGGCTGATGAACATCCCCCTCGGCGACTTCAACCGGGGGCCGGTGACGGCGCCTTCCTTCGTGGTCAAGGGCGAGCGCGTCGCGCCGAACATCTGCTACGAAGACCTGTTCGGCGAGGAGCTGGCAGCGCGCTTCGTGCCCGAGGACCAGGCGCCGACGATCCTCGCCAACATCAGCAACATCGGCTGGTTCGGCGAGACCATCGCCGTCGCCCAGCATCTCGAGATCTCGCGCATGCGCACGCTCGAACTGCAGCGGCCGATGATCCGCGCCACCAATACCGGCGCCACCGCGGTCGTCGACCATCGCGGCGTCGTCGTCAAGGCGCTGCCGCCGTTCACCCGCGGCACGCTCGCCGCCACGGTCGAAGGGCGCAGCGGCCTGACGCCGTTCGCCGCGTGGGCGGGGCGCCTGGACCTGTGGCCGCTCGTCGCCGTCGGCGCGGCGACGCTTCTCGCCGCCATGGCGCTGCGACGCCGCCCCTAAAATCGCGGCTCGTCGCAGAGCTCGCCCACGTCGGGACGGCCAGCCGAAACCTCCCGCCCGATGCTCTCGTTCCAGGACATCATCCTTCGCCTGCAGGCCTACTGGTCGAAGCAGGGCTGCGCGCTGCTCCAGCCCTACGACATGGAAGTGGGCGCAGGCACCAGCCATACCGCGACCTTCCTGCGCGCGCTCGGGCCCGAGCCGTGGAAGGCGGCCTACGTGCAGCCGAGCCGGCGGCCCAAGGACGGCCGCTACGGCGAGAACCCGAAC
>JANMCC010000388.1:0-35967 GCA_031360885.1 Burkholderiales bacterium
GGCAGGGAGATACCGACCGGTATCTCCCTGCCTGCGCGCCTACGGCTCATCCCCGTTGCGGCCCGTCTATATGGCAGATATCGGCGGGACAGCACACTAGATCATCGCGCCGTTGATCGAGATGACCTGGCCGCTGATGTAACCCGCCTCGTCGGAGGCGAGAAAGGCCACCAGCGCCGCCACTTCGGCGGCGCTTCCCGCGCGCTTCATCGGCACGATCTTCTCGATCAATGCCGGGTCGATCTTGTCCGCCATGCCGGCGGCGATGAGGCCGGGCGCGACCGCGTTGACGGTGATGCCGCGGCTCGCGAGCTCCAGGGCCAGCGCCTTGGTCGCGCTGTTGATCGCGCCCTTCGCCGCGGCGTAGTTCACCTGGCCGCGATTGCCGGCGATCGCCGCCACCGACGAGAGGTTGACGATCCGGCCCCAGCGGGTGCGGATCATCGGCATCACCAGCGCCTGGGTGACGTTGAAGAAGCCGTTGAGCGAGACGTCGATGACGCGCTGCCACTGCGCTTCGCCCAGCGCCGGGAAGGCGGCGTCGTCGTGCACGCCGGCGTTGTTGACGACGATCTGGATCGCGCCGGCGGCGGCCAGGCGCTCGCAGGCCGCGCGCGCCGCTTCGCGATCGGTCACGTCGAAGGCGATCGCCTCGGCGCTGCCGCCGCCGGCGACGATCTGCCCGGCGATCGCCTGCGCCGTCTCGAGGCGCGAGTTGGCGTGGACGATGACATGCGCGCCGTCGCGCGCCAGCCGCTCGGCGATCGCCCGGCCGATGCCGCCGCTGGCGCCGGTGACGAGGGCGCGCCGGCCGAGCGTGGGCTCGCTGTTCATGCAATGACTCCTGCGTCGAGAACCACGGCGAGCCGGCCGGAGGCGACTTCGCGTCCGCCGTGCTCGATGCGAAAGGCGTAGAGCAGGCGTGCGGCATCGCCCGCCTGGCGCTCGGCGACGACCCGCAGCTCGTCGACCGCGGCGTCGGGGAGGTCGTCGAGCCGCCACGCGTTCAGGCGCACCTCGCGCGCGCTCGCCAGGTAGCCGGGCCGCGCGTGTGCGCCCGCGGCCTCGGCCAGCAGCCCGCCGTGCAGCGCGGCCGCCTGGGCGGCGTATTCGATCGCCGCGGCGGCCATCAGGCCGGTTCGTGAGCGCAAGGGATGGGCCGGATCGCGATGGCCGATGGCGACGCATTCGATCCGCTCCGGGCTCCATGCGACCAGGCGATCGAGCAGGCACATCGCACCGCGGTGCGGCACCCGCGCCTCGATCCCCGCGTGGTCGAGCAAGGCGGGCTTCAGGAGGCGTTCTCCGGGGCGCCGACGGTGCCGATCAGGAGCACGTTAGCGAACGGGGTGCCCTGGGCCATCGGCTGCTTCGAGACCTCGAAGCCGAGGTCGACGAGCTGCGCGATCCATTCCACCACCGGCCGCCCGGCCTGCGGCCGCGAGCGGCAGCCGCGCAGCAGTAACACCAGGCGATCGACCCACTGGCTGGTTGCGAAGCGCCGCCGCGACGCGGCGTCGCCGACGCGCAGCAGCAGCCGGCCGCCGCGGTCGAGCGCGGCGCGGGCGCGCGCCAGCACCTCGTCCTGCTCGCGCCGTTCGACGTAGTGCAGCACGTCGAGGATGACGACGGTATCGGCCGCGGGAAAGGCGACGTTGCGCATGTCGCCGCAGACGAACTCGGCGCCGTCGCCGAGGGCGCCGCGGGCGCGCGCGACCTCGCGCTGGCTCAGCTCGATGCCGGTGAGGCGAACTTCCAGCGGCGGCGCCGCCCAGCCCGCGGGCCAGCGACCGCGCCGGGCCTCGTCGGCGGCGGCCCCGAGCAGGCTCGCGAGCAGGCCCTGGCCGCAGCCGATGTCGAGCACGCGCGAGCGCGGCGCGATCAGGCCGTGGACCAGCAGGTGACGGAACACCGGATCCCGGCTCAGCTTGCCGCGCGCGAAGTGCAGCGCGAACCGGCCCGCCGGTCGATACGACGCGCTCGCCCGCTCGACCAGCGTTCGCCACGACGACGCCGCGGCCAGCGTGGCGCTCATGGCGACGCCGTCGCCATCGCGCCGACCGGTACGTCGTTCGCCGCGGGCAAGGCCTCGGGCAGGGTCACGGCGCGCAGGCCGGCGGCGGCGGCGCGCTCGAGCAGCGCCGGCAAGACGCTCAGCAGAACGGGCTGACCGGCGGCGGTGCGCGCAGCGTTGCCGTCGTGCAGGAGCAGGATGTCGCCGGCCGCCAGTCCCTTGCCGAGCCGGGCCAGCACGTCCGCCGGCTCGCGGCGCACGGTGTCGAAGCCGCGCCGCGTCCAGCTCACCAGCTCCAGGCCCAGCCGGTCCAGCACCGGCGCGAGGAACGGATTGCGCAGCCCCGCGGGGGCGCGAAAGTAGCGCGGCGGCAGGCCGGCGAGGTCGGCGAGCCGGGCCTGCGCCGCGCCGATCTCGCGCGCCAGGCCGCGCGGCCCGAGCAGCGAGAAGGCGTGCGAGTGGCGGTCGCTGTGGTTCTGCACGCTGTGGCCGCGGCGCACGATCTCGCGGCAGAGCTGCGGATGCAGGGCAGCGCGCGAGGCGATCGCGAAGAAGGTCGCGCGCGCCGCATGCGCGTCGAGCAGGTCGAGCACCGCCGGCGTGACTTCGGGGTCGGGACCGTCGTCGATCGTGATCGCGATCTCGCCGCGCGCGGCCGCGGCATCCGGCAGGCGCGACCAGTTGCGGCCCAGCCAGGTCGAGCGCGGCCACAGGCCCGCGCCGGTGAGCACGAGATGGTTCGCGGCGACGGCGCCGAGCGCCCAGGGCCAGGCGGCAGGCACCAGCAGCGCCGCGGCGCCGGCGGCCGCGTGGACGGCGGCACTGGCCTTGACGTAGGCGGGCAGCGTCATGCGGCGATTTTCCCATGCGTACCGGCGCCTTCCGGGCGGCCGATGAAGGAGGCCGAGAACAGCAGGCAGAGCAGGGCGCCCGGGGCGACCACCGCGCCCACCGCCTGCAGCACCGGAATCTGCGAGCTGGCGAGCAGGCCGAACGAGATCACCGTCGTCAGGTTGGCGAGCAGCAGCGACGCGAGCGTGTCCTCGTCGACAGCGTCGGCGTGGCGCAGGTGGTCGAAGAACAGCGCGTAGTTCGAGCCGATCGCGACCGTGAGCAGCAGCCCGACCAGGTGCAGGATGCCCAGCGCCGCGCCGCTCGCCGTCAACGCCGCCAGCACGACGGCGCAGGCCGCCGCGATCGGCAGCAGCACGACGACGAGGCGGCGCGCGCTGCGCAGGGCGAGCGCGAGCAGCGCCACCACGGCGGCCGCGCCGAGCGCGGCCTGCCACTCGGCCTGCCCGAGGTAGCGGGCGTAGAGCGCGTCGAGCTCGGGCTTGATGGCGACGAGCTGCGCCCCGGGCACGCCGGCGATCGCGCTGCGGATGCGCGCGGCGTCCAGCGGCTTGCCCTCGGCCGCCTGCAGGCTGAGCAGGGCGCGCCACGGCCGGTTCGCATCGGCCGGCAGCAGCAGCGCATCGACCGCGGCGGCGAGCGGCGTGCCCTCGATTGCGCGGCGGTCGAAGGGCGCGTCCTGGCGCGCGGCCCGGACCTCGTCGACGAAGCCGGCGAGGCGCGCCGCCGGCAGCGCGCCGCCCTCGGTCGCCTGTGCGAGCCGGGCGGAGAGCGTCGCCGCGTCGGGCAGGGCGGCGAGGCGCGCGCGCTGCGTCGGCGGGCTGGGCAGGAAGCGCGCCGGCGATGCATAGCCCTGCAGCGCACCTTCCCTCACCAGCGCATCGAGGCGCATGCCGACCGCCTCGGCCGCGGCCAGCGCGCCCGCCTCGTCGGCCGCGGACACGGCCACCAGCGTGCCGGCGTCGGGCGCGCCGACGTCGGCGCGCAGCGCGGCGTCGCGGGCCAGGTCGTCGGCGTCGATCGGGCTGAGGTCGGAGAGCTGGCCGCGCCAAGGCGTCGGCAGCACGACGAGGGCGATCACGGAAAGCGCCGCGAGCGCGACGATCGCCCAGCGCACGCGTGGCAAGGCCGCCGCGGCGCGGCGCATGAAGCGGCCGAGCTGGTCGCGCAGCCCGCCGCCGGGCGCGCCGCCGGGTGCGATCACGGGAAAGACGAAGCGCGTCGTCGCCGCGGCTGCGGCGAGGCCGGCGATCGAGAACACGCCGAGCTGGGCGAGGCCGGGAAAGCCGGCGAACACGAGCGCGGCAAAGCCGATCAGCGAGGTGAGGATGCCGAGCCGCACCGTCGGCCAGCTCTCGCGCAGCCAGCGGGTCGCGTGCCCGCCTTCACCCGGTGCCGCGGTCGCAGCGGCCGGGGCGCGCGCCTGGATCAGGTAGTAGATCGCGTAGTCGACCGCTTCGCCGATCAGCGTGGTGCCGAAGCCGAGGGTCATGCCGTGCACCTGGCCGAAGCCGAGCGAGACCGCGGCGATGCCGGCGAGCACGCCGGTCGCCACCGGCAGCATCGCCACGGCGAGCGCGCGCAGCGAGGCGAAGGCGAGCCAGAGCAGCACGACCATCGTCGCCGTTCCCCAGATCGCCAGCCGTTCGACCTCGCCTTTGATCCGCTCGCGCGCGGCGACGCCGAAGCTGCCCGGGCCCGAGAGCACGAGCCGGAGCGTCGCCTCGGCCTCGACGTTCGCGTCGGCCCGCTGCGATTGCTGGAGGAAGGCATTGCGCACCGAGTTCAGCGCGCCCTGCTGGCCGTCGAGGTCGGCGCCGTCGGCGCGCGTCGTCAGCACCAGCACCGCGCGCGGCTCGGTGCGCGAGACCCAGACCCCGCCGTCGATCCGCGGCGCCTGCGCCGGGGTGAGCGCCTCGACGATGCGCACGGTCTCGCCGGTCGGATCGCGCAGCAGGATCGGCTTGACCAGCGCGCCCGCCGGCGTGCCGAGCAGCGACAAGGTGTCGTCGATCGCGGCCCGCAGGCCCTCGACCTCGAAGCGCGCCGCGTCGACCGCGGGGCTGAGCGCGTAGCGATGGGCGAAGACGAAGCGGCCGGCGTCCTGCCAGGGGGCGGTGTCGCCGTTGTCGACCGAGGCGAAATGCGGCGTCGCGCGCAGCGCCGCGCCGAGTCGCTGCGAGGCCGCGCTGCGCGTCGCGGCATCGCCGCCTTCGATGCCGACCAGGATCAGGCGCGAGGCGCTGCCGCTCTTCAGCTGGTCGAGCAGGACCGCCTGCTCGGGCGTCGGCGCCGAGGGCAGGAATGCGGACAGGTCGGCGACGTAGCGCGCCCGCACCGCCAGGGCGACCGCGATCGCCATGGCGAGGACCCAGACCGCGAGCGCGACGAGGCCGGCGCGCCGCGGGCGGGGTGCGGTCTGAGTCACGACGTGCTCACGGCGGAGCGCTCGCGGGCAGCGGCTCGATCGCCATCGTCGAACGATCGCCGTCGGCGAGCAGCACCTGCACCTCGCGCACGACGGCGCCGCGGCCGCTCACGCGCACCGAGGCGACCTGGCCGCGCAGGCGCAGGTCGCGCGGCACGAGATCGAGCGACCAGCGCTCGGCGCTGCCCGCCACCGCGCATTCGAAGAGGCGCTCGAGCGATTCGCGGTTGCCGGTGAGCGTGCCGCGCACCGCCTCGACGATGACCGCGGCTTCCGGGGCGCTGTCGAGCTGCAGCGTGCGGCTGCGATCGCCCAGGCTCATGGTCAGCACGTTGCCCGAGACCTCGAGCTTCTCGCGCCGCGGCTTGAGGGTCTCGCGGATGAAGGTGTCGGGCGCGCGGAACACCAGCCGGCCCGACGATTCCAGCGTGCGGTCGAGCATCTCGACGCGGCGCTTCTCGGTGAAGGTCGCCTCCCCGGACTTCACTCGCGCGAGCTGAGCCGTGAGCTGCGCGAGGTCGAAGCCGGCGGCGGCGAGCGTCGTCGTCGCCGCCGCCGCGGCCAGCCCGGCGAGCAGCGCGGCCGCGCGCCGCAGCCAGGCGCGGCGCTCAGGCGCGGGGGTTGGCGTCGGCATCGGCGTCGGCCCAGAAATCGAAGAAGTTGAACCAGTTGTAGGGCGCGGCGCGGCACAGCGCCTCGAGCGTCGTCACGTAGCGCTGGAGGGCGGCGCCGATCGCTGCGTCGCGTTCCTCGGCCGAGGCCGCGCTCGAGAAATCGGCGAGCTCGCCGAAGCGCAGGTCGTAGCGATCGCCGCCGCGATAGAGGCCCGCCATGAACACGACCTTCCTGCGCAGCAGGGCCGCCAGCCGGAACGGGCCGTCGGAGAAGCGCGCCGGCGCGCCGAGGAACGGCAGCATCACGGTCTTCGAGCGCTGCGGATTGTTGCCTGGCAGGGTGCGGTCGGCGAGCATGCCGCCGACGCCGCCTTCGTCGAGCCAGCGGCGCAGGACCAGCATCGCGTCGAGCCGGCCGAGCGGGATGGTGTGCAGCTTCGCGTTCGGCGCGATCGCCGCCAGCGTGTCGTTGATCAACCGGGCGTTGTCCTCGTACATGATCATCGCCACGCGCAGGCCCTTGTCGTGGCCGACCATGCGCAGCGCCTCGAAGCTGCCGAGGTGCGCGCCGCAGGCGAGCACGCCTTCGCCGCGGCCAAAGGGCTCGAGGATGGCCTCGATGCCGCTCGCTTCGAACCGGAACTCGTCGAACTGCTCGCGCAGCAGGTAGACGCGATCGAGCACGGTCGCGCAGAAGGTGTGGAAGTGGCGATAGACGTCGCGCCAGCCGGCCTTGCGGCCGAGCACGCGCTCGAGGTAGGCGCGCGAATGGCGGCGCGGCGCGCTGCTCGCGAGGAAGAAGTAGAACGCGATCGGATGCAGCATCAGCCGCGCCGCCCGTCGCCCGGCGGCCACGGCGATCCAGCGCATCGCGCGCAGGGCCGGCAGGTTGCTGCGCTCGCGCTGGCCTGTCCAGCCCGCGGCGGTCGCGTCGCTGCCGCCTTCGCTCTTCACCGCGCCTCGTCCCGGTCGGTGTCGACGCGCGCGAACTGGCCGGTGGCGGCGACGCGGCCCTGCTCGCCGATGCTGAACGAGACCGCGCGCGCGTCGAGCCGGAAGGCGATCTCGAGCGTGGCGCCGGGCAGGACCGGGGCCAGGAACTTCACCACCGAAAGGCGCGGCGCCGGGCCGATCGCCCGCGCCAGCGCCGGGTCGGCGGCGGCCGCTTCCATCGCCTCGGCGACGAGGGCGACGCCGGGCAGCATCGGCCGGCCGGGAAAGTGGCCGGCGAAGGCCGGGTGGTCGACGGCGATCTCGACGCGTCGCGTGGCGTGCGCGGGGGTGTCCATCGCGGCCGGGTCCCTTAGTGCGGAGCCGGGCGCAGGCCGTGCGCCGCCGCCAGCTCGGCGAGGCGCGCCGTGGTCAGCTTTCCGGTCGGCTCGCGCGGCAGGGCGTCGACGGCGACGATGCGCCGCGGCAGGAAGGCGGGGTCGACCCGCTGGCGCAGGCCGGCGAGGATCTGCTCGCGGCCGACCCCCGGGGCGACGACGAAGGCGACCAGGCGAACGATGCCGGGCGAGCCGGCGGCCTCGGGCGGCGTCCAGAACGCGCCGTCGATCACGCCCTCGATCGCGTTGAGATGGAAGTCGAGGTGGCTGAGCGAGCTGCGCTTGCCGGCGATGTTGACCAGGTCGTTGGAGCGGCCGAGCAGGCGAAAGCGCTCCGGGCCGAGGACCTCGAGCACGTCGTCGAGCGGCGTCGGCTCGGGCACGTGGCCGCCGCTCACGATGGCGTGCTCGTCGTTGCCGCTCAGCACCAGGCCGTCGAAGGTGCGCCACTCGGCGCCGGCGGTGGTGCGCCGGGTCGCCACCTGGCCGGCTTCGGTGCAGCCGTAGATCTCGACCAGCGGCGCGGCGAACGCAGCCTCGGCGCGCGCCGCGAGCTGCGGCGAGAGCGGTGCGGTGGCGCAGAGGACGAGCTCGACAGGCGGCATCGCCAGGCCCGACTCGAGCAGCGTCTTCAGGTGGAACGGTGTCGTCACCAGCACCCGCGGCGCCGGCGTGGCGGCCAGCGCGGCGACCACGTCGGCGGGATAGAACGGCCGCCCGGCGTCGAACGCGGCGCCGCCGCGCAAGGCGAGCAGCACGCTCGACTCGAAGCCGTACATGTGCTGCGGCGGCACGGTCGCGACCAGGGCGACGCCGGCGAGCGAGTCGCGGCCCATCGCCTCGGCGAGACGTGCGGCTTCGGCGCGTGCGCTCGTCGCGAGCAGGCCCCAGGGCTTGGCATGCGGCACCGGGTCGCCGGTCGAGCCCGAGGTGAGCACGTAAGCGGCGACGAGCCCGGCGGCGAGCAGCGGCGGCGTCGGCTCGGCCAGTGTCGCCTGCGCGGGCGCGCCGTGGGCGATGCTCGGCAGGCCGTCGCCGTCGGCGCCCGCTTCCACCAGCGCGTACACGCCGGCGAAGCTCGCCCGCAGGCGCTCGACCGTGTGCGCGGTGTGGTTCGGCGGCAGCAGGCAGGTGTGGCCGCGCAGCAGCGCGGCGCCGAGGCCGACCGCGAAGCGGTAGCGGTCGACCGAGAGGTTGAGCATCGCGCCGGCGCTCGGCAGCCGCTCGGCCAGCGCGGCGGCGTCGGCGAGGTACTGGCGCCGGCTGATCGCGACGCCGTCGCGGTACGCCAGCGCGGCATCCATCGGGCCGGCGCCGAGCAGGGCTTCGCTCGTCATGGCGCGCGGTCGAGAGGCGCCGCGTGGCGCCGCGAGTAGGCGTTCATCGCATCGGCCAGCGTCGCCCGCTCGAACTCGGGATGCAGGCGATAGCGCAGCAGGTACTCGCCGACGAACAGCAGCACCATCGCCAGCGGCGTCGCCAGGTTGGCGAACACCGCCCAGACGTCGAACGGCGCGAGCGCGAACAGCGCGACCGAGGTCGCCGCCATCAGCACGAAGTAGACGGCCCACGCGACCGTCACCTTGCGCGAGTAGCTCGCCATGTCCGGCGACAGGCCGTCGTGGACGCGCCGCGCCAGCGCCGTCACCAGTGGTTCCTGGCCGGGCCTCAGGGTGAGCGCGAACATGACCGCCAGGGCGGCGTGGATGGCGACGTGCTGCGCCAGGTAGAGCGTCGGCGGCGCCAGGCCGCCACCGCGCCAGGCCTGCAGCAGCAGCGCGGCCAGGCCGAGCGCGGCGATGCCGGCGACGAGCCGCGGGCCGCGCTTCGCGGCCACGAAGGCGACCAGGCCGAGCATCGGCCCGATCACGACGACCGCGTTCCAGCGCGAGGCGGGCGCGCTCGTCATCAGCCAATGGCAGCCGGCGACGTAGGCCGCGCCGACCAACCCGACCAGCACGGTGCGGGCTCGCACAGGTGCCCTAGGCAGGTTGACGGTTGGCGGCAACGTGCTCCGCGAGACTCGCCAGCGAGCGGAAGATGCGCACGTTGTCTTCATCGTCGGAGCGGAGCTGGAAGCCGTAGCGCTGGGAGACGACGAGCGCGACCTCGAGGATGTCGATCGAGTCGAGGCCCAGGCCCTCGCCGTAGAGCGGCGCCTCCGGGTCGATCGCTTCCGCGGCGAGGTCGAGGTTGAGCGCCTCGACCAGGAGGGCCGCGACTTCGCGCTGCAGGTCGGTTTGAACGAAAGCCATGAGTGAGATTGTCCTATTCGATCCGCGCACCGGAGGCCTTGACGACCTTCTCGTATTTGCCCAGCTCGCTCTTCACGAAAGCGGCGAAGCGGTCCGGCGAGCTCGCCATCGATTCGGCGAACAGGCTCGCCAGGCGCGCCTTCAGTTCGGCCGAGCCGATGGCCTCGACGAACGCCTTGTTCAGCCGGGCCGTCGCCTCGGCCGGCAGGTTCGCCGGGGCGAAGATGCCGAACCAGGTGTCGATGTCGAAGCCGGCCAGGCCGAGCGCCTTGCCCGCCTCGGCGAGGGTCGGCACGTCGGGCATCGCGCTCGAGCGTGCGGCAGTGGTGACGGCGAGCGCCTTCAGCTTGCCGGCCTTGATGTTGGCCGACGCGGCGGCGAGGTTGTCGAAGTTCAGGTCGACCTGGCCGCCGAGCAGCGCGAGCTGCGCCGGGCTGCCGCCGGCGTAGGGAATGTGGACCATGAACACGCCGGCCTGCGCTTTGAACATCTCGCCGGCGAGGTGGCCGGCGCTGCCGTTGCCGCCCGAGCCGTAGTTGAGCTTGCCGGGGTTCTTCTTCGCGTAGCCCACCAGGTCGGCGACGCTGGCGATGCCGAGCCGGCTCGCCGCCTCCGGGCTCATCACCAGCACGTTGGGCACCCGCGCCACGCCGGTGATCGGCGTGAAGTCCCTGATCGGGTCGTAGGGCAGCTTCGCGTACAGCCAGGGGTTGATCGCGTGCGTCGCCACCGCGCCCATGACGATCGTGTTGCCGTCGGGCGGCGCCTTGGCGACGGCGTCGGCGCCGAGGTTGCCGCCGGCGCCCGGCCGGTTCTCTACGATCACCCCGCCCAAGCTCTCCTTCACCCGCTCGGCGAGCGAGCGGGCGACGATGTCGAGCGGACCGCCCGGCGGGTAGGGCACGACGAAGCGCAGTGTTCGCGCGGCCTGCGCCCGGGCCGCCAAGGGCAGGGCGCAGGCGGCGGCGCCCGCGGCCAGCGTGGCGAGGGCGTGGCGGCGCTTCATGCGGAGGTTCATGCGAGCGGGCCGTGCTTGTCGGCTTCGGAGGTGAACGAATCGGCGTAGAACTCGTCGTCGGGCAGGCCGCAGCGGGCGATGAAATCGCGCTGCGCCGACTCGACCATGATCGGCGCGCCGCAGGCGTAGACCTGGTGCTCCATCAGGTTCGGCAGGTCGTGCATCACCGCCTGGTGGACCAGGCCGGTGCGGCCGGTCCAGGCGTCTTCGGGCTTCGGCTCGGAGAGCACCGGCACGTAGCGCAGGTGCGCGAGCCGGGCGGTGGCCTGCTCGGCCCACTCGTGCATGTAGAGGTCGGCCCGGGAGCGGCAGCCCCAGTAGAGGACCGCCTTTCTCTGGCTGCCCTTCAGGATCATGTGCTCGATGATCGCCTTGATCGGCGCGAACCCCGTGCCCGAGGCGAGCAGCACCATGTCCTTCTCGGAACCCTCGCGCAGGAAGAAGCTGCCGAACGGCCCTTCGACGCGCAGGATCTCCTTTTCCTTCATCGCGCTGAACACGTGATCGGTGAACTTGCCGCCGGGCAGGTGGCGCAGGTGCAGCTCGATCTGCAGCTTTTCGCCCTGGTTGTGCGGCGCGTTGGCCATCGAGTAGCTGCGCCGGGAGCCGTCGCGCAGGATGAACTCGACGAACTGGCCGGCCCGGTACTGCAGCGGGTCGTTGGCCGGAAGCTGCAGCGTCAGGATCGCCACGTCGGGCGCGGGCTTCACGATCGAGAGCACCCGGCTCGGCAGCTTTCGCACCGGAAACTCGCCCGCCCCGGGCACGGTTCGCGCTTCGAGGACGATGTCGGTCTGCGGCGCGGCCTGGCAGGTGAGGATCAGGCCTGCGGACTCTTCCTCTTGGCTCAGCGCCTTCTGCTGGTGCGCGCCGTGGATGACGCGGCCTTCGAGCATGCGGCACTTGCACGACCCGCAGGCACCGTCCTTGCAGCCGTAGGGCAGGCCCACGCCCTGGCGGATGGCGGCCTGGAGAATGGGTTCGTCGCGCTCGACGTCGAAGCTGCGCCCGCTGGGCTGGACGGTGACGGTGAATGACATGGGGGAGGGGGATTCGCCGGGAGCGGCGTCGCCTAGACTGAATCGACGATTTTGCCTGCATCGATGACCCCGCCCGCCCGCCCCTCCCGCTTCCGCCGCCCGGTGCTCCTGATCGTCGGCTGCGGCGACGTCGGCCTGCGCGTCGCGGCGCTGCTGCGCGGCCGCTGGCGCCTGCTCGCCCTGACCTCGACCGCGTCGCGTCACCCGGCCCTGCGCGCCGCCGGGGTGGTGCCGCTGGCGGGCGACCTCGACCGTCCGGAGACGCTGGCGCGCCTCGCCGGCCTGGCCGACGCGGTGCTGCACCTGGCGCCGCCGGCTTCCTCGGGCGTGGACGACCGCCGCACCGCCAGCCTGATCCACGCCCTGGCCCGCTCGCCGCGCCTGCAGCGCGTGGTCTACGGCTCGACCAGCGGCGTCTACGGCGACTGCCGCGGGGCGCAGGTCGAGGAGACCCGGCCGCTCGCGCCGGCGACGGACCGCGCCCGCCGTCGCGTCGATGCCGAAGCGCGCCTGCGCATCTTCGGCCGCAGCGCCGGCGTCGCCGTGACGGCCCTGCGCATTCCCGGCATCTACGCGCTCGACCGCGCCGGCGGCGACCCGCGCGAGCGGCTGGCGCGCGGCACGCCGGTGCTCGCCGCGGCCGACGACGTCTACACCAACCACATCCATGCCGACGACCTGGCGCGGGCCTGCGTCGCCGCGCTCTGCCGCGGCCGGCCGCAGCGCGTGGTCAACGCCAGCGACGACACCGAGCTGCGCATGGGCGATTACTTCGACCTGGCGGCCGATCTGCACGGGCTGGCGCGGCCGCGACGGATCTCGCGGTCGGAGGCCGAGGCGTCGCTGTCGCCGATGCAGATGAGCTTTCTCGGCGAGTCGCGCCGGCTCGTCAACCGCCGCCTCAAGGAGGAGCTTCGCCTGGTCCTGCGCTATCCGACCGTGGTCGAGGGCTTGCGCGCTTCCCCCGATTGAGATCGGCGGCGCGGCCCGAACAATGGGCCGACAACAAGATTGGCAGGAGAAGCTCATGGGTTCCGCAGTGCGCCGGTCCGGAGGGGCCCGCGCGTCCTTGGCCGCCTTGCTGGCGGCCTCGATCCTCGCCCCTTTCGCCGGCGGGGCCTCGGCCCAGGCGTCCGCTCCGTCCGCCGCCTGGCCGACCAGGTCGATCCGCCTGGTCTCGCCCTTCAACCCCGGCGGCGCGATCGACGTGCTCAACCGGGTCATCGCCGAAAAGCTCGGCCAGCGCCTCGGCCAGCAGGTGATCGTCGACGCGGTGCCGGGCGCGAACACGATCGTCGGCGCCGACGTCGTCGCCAAGGCGGCGCCCGACGGCTACACCTTCATGATCACGACGATGTCGACGCACGTGAACAACACGGTGCTGTTCAGGAAGCTGCCGTTCGATCCGGTCAAGGACTTCGCGCCGATCACCCAGGTCTCGCTCGGCAGCGTGCTCCTCACGGCGCCGGGCACCGCCGGCTACAGCGACCTCAAGGGCTTCATCGCCTGGGCGAAGCAGCAGAACCGGCCGATCAGCTACGGCACGTGGGGCATCGGCTCCTCGGCCAACGTCTACGGCGAGATCCTCGCCCGCGACCACGGCGTGAGCCTCACCCACGTGCCCTACAAGGGCGAGCAGCCGGCGATCACCGACGTGATCGGCGGCAGCCTCGACGTCACCTTCGCCAGCCCGGTCGGCGCCAAGCCGCAGGTGCAGTCCGGCAAGCTCAAGGCGATCGGCATGACCGGGCCGGGGCGCTCGTCGGCGATGCCCGACGTGCCGACCTTCGCCGAGCAGGGCTACAAGGGCTTCGAGCTGCCGATCTGGGTCGCCGCCTACGCGCCCGCGGGCACGCCGAAGGCGATCGTCGACCGCCTGCAGAAGGAGATCGCGGCGGTGATCCGCCTGCCCGACGTGCTGCCCAAGCTGATCGAGCAGGGGCAGACGCCGCTCGGCAACACGCCCGAGGAGTTCGCCGCGTCGTTCGCCCGCGACGCGCCGAAGTGGATCGAGTTCATCAAGGCCTCGGGCGCGAAGCCGGAATGATCGACGAAGGCACGGCGTACGGCCTGCCCGCACCCAGCCACGAGCGCGAGCTCACCGAGGTCGGCGCCGGCACGCCGATGGGCGAGCTGCTGCGCCGCTACTGGCATCCGGTCGGCCTCGCCGCCGATGCCGGCGCCACGCCGAAGCAGGTGCGCGTTCTCGGCGAGGACCTGATCCTGTTCCGCGACGGCCAGGGCCGGCCCGGCCTGGTGCATCCGCGCTGCGCGCATCGCGGCGCCTCGCTCTACTACGGGCGCGTCGAGGCCGAAGGCATCCGCTGCTGCTACCACGGCTGGATGTTCTCGGTCGAAGGCCGCTGCCTCGACCAGCCGTGCGAGCCCGAGGGCGGCAAGCTCCGTGGCAACGTGCGCCAGCCCTGGTATCCGCTCGAGGAGCGCTACGGCCTCGTCTTCGCCTACCTCGGCCCGCCCGAACGGAAGCCGCTGCTGCCGCGGATCGACGTGCTGGAGCAGCTCGCCCCAGGCGAATCGCTCGAGGCCGACGACAGCAGCATCGGCGGCGGCGGCCCGCCGGTCATTCCCTGCAACTGGCTGCAGCACTGGGAGAACGTGGTCGACAGCCTGCACGTGCCGATCCTGCACGGCGTGTTCTCCGGCCACCAGTTCGTGCCGGCGATGGCGCAGATGCCCGAGGTGGAGTGGCAAGCGACCGAGCGCGGCGTGCGCGCTACCAGCTACCGCGATCTCGACGACGGCCGGCGCCTGCACCGCGTTACCGAAGCGGCGATGCCGACCTTGCGCGTGGTGCCGAGCCCGCGCCTGACCAGCTTCGGCCCGGTCGAATCGATCGGCTGGGTGCTGCCGATCGACGACGGCCAATTTCGCATCTACGTCGCCGGCCGGGTGCGGCAGCCGGGCGACGTCGGCCGGATGCGCTCGAAGATGAACGGCAAGTTCTGGTGGGAGCTGAGCGAGGCCGAGCACCGTGCCTTCCCGGGCGACTTCGAGGCGCAGGTGAGCCAGGGCCGCATCACCGCGCATTCGGCCGAGCATCTGCGCACCAGCGACCGCGGCGTGGCGCTGCTGCGGCGCTTCCTGCGCGAGCAGCTCGCGGCGCTGGCGCGCGGCGAGGACCCGAGCGGCGTCGCCCGCGGGCCGGGCGCCGAGCCTCTGCAGCGCTTCGCGAACTGCGGCAATTTCCTCGCCGCATGAAGGTGCTGCTCATGACGCAGCCGATGCCGGCGGCGCCGTACGTCGCGGCGATTTCGGCGCTCGCGCCCGAGCTCGAGCTCCTCGAGTACCGCTCGGCCCTGAGCGACGCCGAGCTCGCCACGGTCGACATCGCCCTCGGCTGGCGCCTGCCGACCGGCCTCGCCGCGCGCATGCCGCGGCTCGGCTGGATCTGCTCGACGGCGGCGGGCGTCGAGAAGCTGCTCGCGCCGGACCTCGCGCCGCACGTCGTCGTCTCGCGCATCGTCGATCCCGAGCAGGCCGCGGGCATCGCCCAGTTCGTGGTGACGATGGTGCTGCGCCATGCGCGCGAGCTCGAGCGCTACGCGGTGCAGCAGCAGGAGCGCGCCTGGCTGCGCCATCCGCTGCCGATGGCCCGGCACCGTGTGCTCGTGCTGGGCACCGGCGCGATGGGCGGCGAGATCGTCGACTGGCTGGGCCGCGTCGGCCTGCGGGCGCAGGGCTGGAACCGGCGCTCGCCGGAGCGGCTGGCGGCGCTGCTCGGCGAGAGCGATGTCGTCGTCTGCGCGCTGCCGCTGACCGAGGCGACCCAAGGCATCCTCGACGCCGCCGCCTTCGCCGCCATGCCGCGCGGCGGCTATGTCGTCAACGTCGCTCGCGGCGCGCACGTCGTCGAGACCGATCTGATCGCCGCGGTTCGCTCCGGCCACCTCGCCGGCGCGGCGCTCGACGTGCAGCGGCACGAGCCGATGCCCGACGACGATCCGCTCTGGACGGTCCCCGGGATCACGATCACGCCGCACATCGCCGCGCAGTCGTCGCCGGAAACGATCGCCGGCCAGTTCGTCACGGCGCTGCGCGCCCGGCAGCGTGGCGAACGCGCGCCGAACGAGATCGACCGGTCGCTCGGCTACTAGCCCCGCTGCCATTCGGCGTTAGACGCCCTGCGGCCGGCTCAGCGTCTTCATCCGGTCGACCGAGCGCACCGTCAGGCGGATCGTCTCGGCGCCGCGCTTCACCTGGAGCGTCACCTCGCGCTCGGCCCGCGCGTCCCGCCACAGCGTCTTGTAGAACGAGGCGAGGTCGCCGATTTCGGTACCGTCGACGGCGGTGATCAGGTCGCCGGGCTGCAGCCCCGCCTCCTCGGCCGGGCTGGCGGCGGTCAGGCGGATCACCCGCACGTGGCCGGCGTACTCGACGCAGTTGAGGCCGAGCCAGGGGCGGGTGCTCGCCCGCGTCGTGCCCGAGCTGCGCAGCTCGGCGAGGATGGGCTTGAGCAGATCGACCGGCACGAACATGTTGCCGCGCACCGGCATCGCCGCGCTGCCGGCAGCGTCGGAGACGACCAGCGAGCCGATGCCGACCAGCTCGCCTTCGGCATTGAAGAGGCCCGCGCCGCTGTGGTCGGTGCGCGCCGGCGCGGTGAAGAGGGCGCCGTCGATGTGGTACTCCCAGTAGCCCGAGAATGCGCGCCGCGACACCATCCGCGCCAGGCTCAGATCGCCGTCGTCGCCGCCGCTGGCGATGAGCAGCGGCTCGTCGCCCTTGACCGCGGCCGAGACGCCGAGCGGCACCGGCTCGAGCGGCAGCGGCGCCAGCGCCTGCAGCAGGCCGAAGCCCGAGGCGAGGTCGTAGGCGACGACGCGAGCCGGCAGGTGCCGGCCGCTGCGGTCGACGAGATCGATGTGGTCGGCTTCGAGGATGAGGTAGCCGATCGTCAGCACCAGGCCGTCGCGGCCGATCACGACGCCCGAGCCTTCGCGCACCTGCCCGAGGGTGGCGATCGAGCGAGCGTCCTCGACGGCGCGGACCTCGACGCCGACCATCGCCGCGCCGGCGCGCGCCAGCGCGGCCTTGCGCTCCTCGAGCCGCGCCAGCACGGCATTGGCCGGCCCGGCGATGTCGGCGCTGGTCTCGGCCCTGGCCAGGCTCTCCCCGCCGAGGCAGGCGGCGAGCGAGAGCGTGAAGGCGAGGGCCGGGCGACGCCAGCGCGAGGGCGCAGGCGTCGAGGGGAAGAACGGCTCGATCATGGCGGCCCTCGCTCGGTTCGGAAAGGTTCGAACGAAGCATGATCCGGGCCGCTGGCCCGGTGGGTCGCAGGGGCTTTCTTTCCGACCGGAGGGCGTCAGCGCCGCCCGAACGGCGGCTGGCGGCGCCAGAAGCGGATCGTCAGCAGCCCGCCCAGCATGCCGCCGAGATGCGCGAAATGGGCCACGCCGGTGTTCATGACGTAGGCGCCCTGGTAGAGCTCGAGCAGGCCGTACAGCGCGACCAGCCACTTCGCCTTCATCGGGATGACGAAGAACAGCAGGATGATCCGGTTCGGAAAGATCATCGCGTAGGCGAGGAGCAGGCCGAACAGGCCGCCCGAGGCGCCGATGGTCGGCACGTTCGAGCCGAGCAGGGCGTTGACCAGGAGCTGCGTCAGCGCCGCGGCGACGACGCTCGCCGCGTAGAACTGCAGGTAGCGCTTGCGGCCCCAGACCTGCTCGAGCTCCGAGCCGAACATCCACAGGCCCAGCATGTTGAAGAACAGGTGCTCGAAGCTGCCGTGCAGGAACGAATAGCTGGCGATCTGCCACGGCCAGAACAGGCCGCTGCCCACCGGCCAGAGGGCCAGCGGCCCGAACAGCGCGCCGCCGAGCAGGCGCTCGAGAAAGAAGACGGCGACGTTGGCGAGCAGGAGGGCCTGTGTGGCCGGAGGCAAGGAGGGCATGCGGCGGGCGGGGTGCGAGGGGAGCCGAGAGTCTACGGGGGCGCGTCTCGAAATCGGCCGCTATGGCAAACTCGCCGCCTCTCAGAGCCCCGTGGCCTCGGTGGCGAAATTGGTAGACGCGCGGGACTCAAAATCCCGTTCCGCGAGGAGTGTCGGTTCGATTCCGACCCGAGGCACCAGCGGCAATCCCGGACGCCCGATGACCGACTCCGCCCCGCGCTACCCGACGATCGAGGACACGATCGGCGCCACGCCCCTGGTGCGCCTGATGCGCCTGCCGGGCGCCGCCAACGAGGAGCGCGGCAACGTCCTGCTCGGCAAGCTCGAGGGCAACAACCCCGCGGGATCGGTGAAGGACCGGCCGGCGATCAGCATGATCCGCCGCGCCGAGGAGCGCGGCACGATCAAGCCCGGCGACACCCTCATCGAGGCGACCTCGGGCAACACCGGCATCGCCCTGGCGATGGCCGCGGCGATCCGCGGCTACCGCATGCTGCTCATCATGCCGGAGGACCTGAGCGTCGAGCGCGCGCAGACGATGAAGGCGTTCGGCGCCGAGCTGATCCTGACGCCGCGCTCGGGCGGCATGGAGTCCGCGCGCGACCTCGCCGAGCAGATGCAGAACGAGGGCAAGGGCCGGGTGCTCGACCAGTTCGCCAACGCCGACAACCCGCGCATCCACTACGAGACCACCGGCCCCGAGATCTGGAAGGACACGGGCGGCCGCATCACCCACTTCGTGAGCGCGATGGGCACCACCGGCACGATCACCGGCGTCTCGCGCTTCCTGAAGGAGAAGAACCCCGCGGTGCGGATCATCGGCGCGCAGCCGAACGAGGGCTCGCGCATTCCCGGCATCCGCAAGTGGCCGCAGGAGTACCTGCCGAAGATCTACGACCCGAAGGCGGTCGACGAGCTGGTGCTCGTGTCCCAGTCCGACGCCGAGGAGACGACCCGGCGGCTGGCGCGCGAGGAGGGCATCTTCGCCGGCATCTCGGCCGCCGGCGCGTGCTGGGTCGCGCTGCAGCTCGCCGAGACGGTGAAGAACGCGACCATCGTCTTCATCGTCTGCGACCGGGGCGACCGCTACCTGTCCACTGGAGTCTTTCCCGCGTGAGCTTCGAAGTCCGCTTCTGCACCCATTGCGCCACGGCGCTCGCGCCCATTTCGCTCGAGGAAGACGGCGGTGCCAAGACGCGGCTGCGCTGCCCGGCCTGCGGCTGGACCCACTGGGGCAACCCGACGCCGGTGCTCGCCGCGGTGATCGAGCTGGTCGACCAGGGCGGCCAGCTCCTGCTCGCCCGCAACGCCGCCTGGCCCGGCAAGTTCTTCGGCCTGATCACCGGCTTCATGGAAGCGGGCGAATCGCCGAAGGAGGGCATCGCGCGCGAGGTGAAGGAAGAGACTTCCCTCACGGCCGAGTCGGTGTCGTTGATCGGCGCCTACGAGTTCCTGCGCATGAATCAGGTGATCATCGCGTACCACGTCGCCGCGCGCGGCGAGATCCGGCTTTCGCCCGAGCTGATCGACTACCGGACGATCGCGCCGGAAAAGGTGAAGTGCTGGCCGGCGGGCACCGGCCACGCGCTCGCCGACTGGCTGCGCTCGCGCGGCATCGAGCCGCAGTACATGGAGCTGCCCCCGGGCAAGCGCGCCACCGAAGTCGACGTCGATTGAGCAGCGAAGGATTTGCAGAGATGGACGCGCAAAAGGAACTCGACACCCGCGGCATGAACTGTCCGCTGCCCATCCTCAAGGCGAAGAAGGCGCTCGCCGGGATGTCGAGCGGCGACGTTCTCAAGGTCGTGGCCACCGATCCCGGATCGATGCGCGACTTCCAGGCCTTCGCCCGGCAGACCGGCAACGAGCTGCTCGAGCAGACGAGCGCGAACGACGAGTTCGTGCACTACCTGCGCCGCCGCTAGGCAGACGTCCTGAGCGAAGCGAAGGATCTCGAGGCGCGCCGAGACTCTTCGCTGCGCTCAGAGTGACAAGCCCTTGAGCCAGGCACGGAACTCGGGCCCGAGCTCGGGACTGGCCAGCGCCAGCTCGACGTTGGCCTGCAGGAACCCCTCCTTGCTGCCGCAGTCGTAGCGCTTGCCTTCGTAGCGGTAGGCGAACACCTTCTCGTGCTTCAGCAGGCCGGCGATGCCGTCGGTGAGCTGGATCTCGCCGCCGACGCCGCGCGTCTGGCCGGCGATCTCTTCGAACACGCGCGGCGTCAGCAGGTAGCGGCCGGCGACGCCCAGGCGCGAGGGCGCGACCTCGGCGGCGGGCTTCTCGACGATGCGCGTGATGTCGACCAGCCGCTCGCCGGCCGGGTTGCCGGCGACGATGCCGTAGCGGCGCGTGTGCTCCGCCGGCACCTCCTGCACGGCGATGATCGAGGCCTTCTTCGCCTCGAACTGGGCCACCATCTGCGCCAGCACCGGTGGCGTGCCGATCATCAGGTCGTCGGGCAGCAGCACCGCGAACGGATGGTCGCCGACGACATGGCGGCCGCAAAGCACCGCGTGGCCGAGACCGAGCGCCCTGGGCTGGCGCACGAACACGCATTCCATGTCGTCGGGCTTGACCGCGCGCACCAGGGCGAGCAGATCCGCCTTGTTCGATTTCTCGAGCGCGTCCTCGAGCTCGAAGGTGAGGTCGAAGTGGTCCTCGATCGCCCGCTTGTGCCGGCCGGTGACGAAGATCATCTGCCGGATGCCGGCGGCGTAGGCCTCCTCGACGGCGTACTGGACGAGCGGCTTGTCGACGATAGGCAGCATCTCCTTCGGCAGCGCCTTGGTGGCGGGAAGAAAGCGCGTGCCGAGCCCGGCTACCGGAAAAATCGCATGTCGTACTAACATCTACTTACAATCATTGGCGTCTTCGAATTCTGGCACGCGACCGGCGCTGCCGGCCCCGCACACCCCCTGCATCCCATGGACCTGCTCGTCGTCGATACGCTCGAAGCCGATGTCCTCGAATGGCTCGGGCTGCGCCATAGCATTCGGCATGCCCCCGAGCTGGCGCACGCGCCGCGCGAGTTCCGTCGCTCGCTCTACAACGTCCGCGCCACCATCGTTCCGGCCTCGGTGACCATCGACACCGAGACGCTCGATTTCGCGCCGGTGCTGGTGGCGATCGGCCGGGTCAGCGCCGGCGCCGAGAACCTCGACCTCGCCGCCTGCGAGCGGCGCCGGATCGAGATCGTGCGCAGCCTCACCGCCAGCGCTCGGGCAGAAGCCGAGTTCACTATCGGCGCGGCGCTGGCACTCCTGCGCCGGGTGCCGATCCGCAGCGCCGACGGCAGCATCGCCGGCCGCGAGCTCGGCGGCGCCACCATCGGCCTGGTCGGCATGTCGCCATCGGCACGCTCGATCGCCCAGCTTCTCTCCGGCTTCGGCGCGCGCATCATCGGCTACGACCCGGCCCTGCACGCGAGCGACAGCGTCTGGCCGCTGTGGAAGGTGGCTCCGGTGGGCCTGCGCGAGCTGGTCGAGTGCTCCGACGTGGTCTGCGTGCAGCTCGCCTACTTCAGCCGCTACCACGGCCTGCTGGGCGACCGCTTCCTCACCCATTGCAAGCCGAACCAGGTGCTGGTGAGCACGGCGCACTCCGGCCTGTTCGACGAGACCGCGCTCGCCGCCGCGCTGAAGAGCGGGCGCATCGCCGCCGCCTGGTTCGACAGCCTCGAGCCCGGCGCGCTCGATCCGCAGCGGCCGCTGCACGGCATCTCCACGCTGCAGGTCACGCCGCGCGTCGCCGCCACCACGCGCGAGGCGCGCCAGCGCAGCGCCTGGGCGGTGGCCCGGCGGATCGACGAGCTGCTCGAGTTCGTGCCGAAGAGCGCCAGCGAGCTCAGCGAGACGACGATTCCAGGCGGGCTCGCTGATCTCGAAGCCGCGTCATGGTCGACGTGAACTCGGCCACGCGCTGCTTGAACTGAGCCACCACCTCCGGCGGCGCCTTGGCGACGAAGCTCTCGTTGCCGAGCTTGGCGTTCTGCTTGGCGATCTCGCCGTCGATGCGGTCGATCTCCTTCGTGAGCCGGGCGATCTCGGCGGCGCGGTCGATCTCCACGTAGAGGGCGATCCGGCTCGCGCCGGCCACCGCCACCGGCGAATCGGCGGTCGCCGCGGCGAAGCCCGCGTCGTCGAACACGCTGACCTCGGACACCTGGCAAAGCGCCTTCAGCAATGAGGTCGCGCCGGCGATGAATACAGCGTCGCCGGTCGCGTAGAGCGGCACCCGCTTGCCGGGCGCCAGGCTCATCTGGCTGCGCAGGGCGCGGCAGCTGCCCACGATCTCCTTCAGCGTCGCCACCCACGCGTCGGCCACCGGGTCGACCTTCTCGAGCTGCGCCTTCGGATACGCGGCGGTGACGATGCCGTGCTCGGTCTCGACGGTCTTCCTGCCGGCGACGACCGCGACCCGCTCCCACAGCTCGGCGGTGATGAAGGGCGTGATCGGATGCAGCAGGCGCAGCACCGTCTCGAGCGTGCGCAGCAGCGTGCGCCGGGTGGCGCGCTGCTCCGACTCGTTGCTCGACTGCAGCTGCACCTTGGCGATCTCGAGGTACCAGTCGCAGTACTCGTCCCAGACGAAGGAGTAGACCCTGTTGGCGACGGTGTCGAGCCGGTACTCGGCAAAGCCTGCGGCGACCGCGGCCTCGACCCGCTGCAGCTCGCCGGTGATCCAGCGGTCGGCCTGCGAGAACGTCAGGTAGTTGTGGAACGGCTGGCCCGGCGCGCACTCGGCCTTCGTGTGCTCGGCGAGGCCGCAGTCCTTGCCCTCGGCGTTCATCAGCACGAAGCGGGTCGCGTTCCAGAGCTTGTTGCAGAAATTGCGGTAGCCCTCGCAGCGCTTGGCGTCGAAGTTGACGTTGCGACCCAGGCTCGCGAGCGAACAGAAGGTGAAGCGCACCGCGTCGGCGCCGAAGCCGGGAATGCCGTTCGGGAATTCGGCCGCTGTGTTCTTCCTGATCGTCGGCGCGGTCTCGGGCCGGCGGAGCCCCGTCGCGCGCTTCTCGAGCAGCGGCTCGAGGGCGATGCCGTCGATCAGGTCGACCGGATCGAGCACGTTGCCTTCCGACTTGCTCATCCGCTTGCCCTGGGCGTCGCGCACCAGGCCGTGGATGTAGACGTCGCGAAACGGCACCTGGCCGGTGAACTGCAGCGTCATCATGATCATCCGGGCGACCCAGAAGAAGATGATGTCGTAGCCGGTGACGAGCACGCTCGACGGCAGGAACAGCTCGAGCTCCTTCGTCTGCTTCGGCCAGCCGAGCGAGGAGAAGGGCACCAGCGCCGACGAGTACCAGGTGTCGAGCACGTCGGCGTCGCGCGTCAGCGGGCCGGCGTAGCCCGCGGCCGCCGCCTTGGCGTGCGCCTCCTCTTCGCTGCGCGCGACGAACAGCTCGCCGCCGCTGCCGTACCAGGCCGGGATCTGGTGCCCCCACCAGAGCTGGCGCGAGATGCACCAGTCCTGGATGTTGTTCATCCACTGGTTGTAGGTGTTGATCCACTGCGCCGGATAGAACTTCACCGCGCCGGTCTCGACCGCATCGATCGCCTTGCCGGCGATCGAGGTGCCGTCGGCGCCCGGCTTGGTCATGGCGACGAACCACTGGTCGGTGAGCATCGGCTCGACCACCTGACCGGTGCGCACGCAGATCGGCACCGCGTGCTGATGCGGCACCGCTTTCTCGAGGAAGCCTTGCGCTTCGAGGTCCTTCAGCACGGCCTTGCGCGCGTCGTAGCGGTCGAGGCCGCGGTAGGCGGCGGGGCCCTGCTCGTTGATCTTCGCGTCGAGCGTGAAGATGACGATCAGCGGCAGGCCGTGGCGAACGGCTACCTGGTAGTCGTTGAAGTCGTGCGCGCCGGTGATCTTGACGCAGCCCGAGCCGAAGTCCTTGTCGACGTAGGCGTCGGCGATGACCGGGATCCTTCGGTCGCAGAGCGGCAGGTCGACCAGCTTGCCGATCAGGTGCCTGTAGCGCTCGTCGTCGGGGTGCACCGCGAGGGCGCCGTCGGCGAGCATGGTCTCGGGCCGCGTGGTCGCGATGTGCATGCCCTTCATCGGCACGCCGTTCGCGTCGGGCTGCGGGCCGTCGCTGAACGGATAGAGGATGTGCCACATCGTCCCCGCCCGTTCCTCGTTCTCGACCTCGAGGTCGGAGACGGCCGAGAGCAGCACCGGGTCCCAGTTCACCAGCCGCTTGCCGCGGTAGATCAGGCCCTGGTCGAAGAGCGAGACGAAGGTGTCGGTGACCACCGCCGAGAGCCGGTCGTCCATCGTGAAGTACTCGTACTTCCAGGCCACCGAGTCGCCCATGCGGCGCATCTGCCGGGTGATGGTCGAGCCGCTGGTTTCCTTCCAGTCCCAGACCTGGGCGACGAAGTTCTTGCGCCCGAGGTCGTGGCGCGAAAGGCCCGTCTCCTGCAATTGCCGCTCGACGACGATCTGCGTGGCGATGCCGGCGTGATCGGTGCCCGGCACCCAGAGCGTGTTCTCGCCCTTCATGCGGTGAAAGCGGACCAGCGCATCCATGATCGTGTGCTGGAACGCGTGCCCCATGTGCAGCGTGCCGGTGACGTTCGGCGGCGGCAGCTGGATCGCGAACGAGGGCCTGGCGGGATCGAGGGTCGGCTCGTAGATGCCGCTTTCTTCCCAGAGCGGACCCCAGTGGGCCTCGATGGCGGCGGGGTCGAAGGACTTGGCGAGTTCGGTCATGGTGTGGAGGCGCGATTGTAGGTAAGGCCGGCGCTTGCCTCGCCGCACCGGCCTTTGCAACGCCCCCGCAACGCCCCCGCAACGGGGGCGCCCCAAGCTCTCGCCGCGCAACGGAAACGAAGGTCGCAGCGTGTCGCAGGACGGGAAAGCCACGAGGGCCGACGGGGTCGAGCTGAGGCTCACGGTGTGGTCGGGTGCGAGGACGGGCTGGCATGCCCGCGTCGTCGCACCCGACGCCACCGTGCGCGAGTTCGAGAGCCCGTTCGAGCTCGTCCGCTATCTCGCGTGGCCCGTCGATCCTGCCAAACCGGGCGAGGGCCGCGGCCTGCGTTGAGCGCGCCGCAGTCTCCTTCACGCAACGTCATCGAGAGGAACGAGCCATGGACCAGCAGCAGCAACGAAGCCACCGCGGCGCAGGGACAGCACGATCGCGCTGGCTGATCGGGGTCGCCGCGGCGATGCTGCTCGCCGCCTGCGGCGGCGGCCACGGCGGGGGGGACGAGCTCGCCGAGGAGCTGCCACCGGTCGTGGTGCCGGCGCCGCCCGAAGTCAGCGTCGCGGTGTCGAGCAGCGGCTCCGCCGCGCTCGAAGGCGTTCTCGTCGAGGTCGTCGGCAGCGCCGCGACGGCGACCACGGCCGCCGACGGCAGTGCCCGCATCGTCCTCGCCGACACCCGGCCGCTCGTGCTGCGCCTGAGCAAGGCGGGCTACACCGACACCTTCAAGACCGCCGCCTTCGGCACCGGCGTGACCGCGGCACGGGTGCGGGCCAGCCTGCTGCCCCGGGCCGATGCGCAGTCGCTCGACGCCAGCGTCGGCGGTCGCCTGCAGGGGCGCCAGGGTGCGGTCGTCGAGCTGCCTGCCGGCGCGCTCGTCGATGCCGTCACCGGTGCTCCGGTCAGCGGCGCGGTCGACATCGCGATGACGCCGGTCGACGTCGGCGGCGACGCCATCCGCGCCTTCCCGGGGCTCTTCTCCGGCGTCGACATGGCCGGCCAGCGCCGGTCGATCGCCAGCTATGGCACGACCGAATTCGCGCTGACGCAGGCCGGCCGCCGCCTCAACCTCGCGCCCGGGCAGACGGCGACGATCGAGCTGCCGATCTTCACGCCGTTCCACGCGCCGGGTGTGCCGGTCGCCGTCGGCGACACGATCCCGCTCTGGTCGCTCGACGAGACCACGGGCGTGTGGAAACAGGAAGGCAGCGGCACCGTGGTGGCCTCGGCCGACTCGCCGACCGGCCTGGCGATGCGCGCGACCGTCGGCCACTTCAGCTGGTGGAACTGCGACGTTTCCGTCGAACTGGGCAAGATCTGCCTGCGCATCAGCATGCCCGACGTCGCCGACAAGGATCGCGTCAACCCCGACGACCCCAAGGTGGTCGGCGACATCAACGCCGACCCGAACCTCTACCGTCTCGGCACCGCCCGGATGGTGTCCATCGACGGCCGCACCGCCGACGACCGGCTGCTCCGACAGGCGGGGATCGATTTCAAGGCGGCGTTCAGCGACGACGCCTTCCTCTGCCCGCCGCAGCAGCTCGCGGCGCGGGCAGCGCAGCAGTCCGGCACCGGCCGGCCGCTGCCCGCAGGCGTCGTCTACGACGTGACCAGCGACCTGAGCGTGCCGGCCGACCGCACGAGCTCCCTGACCGCTTGTGCGCAGGTGCAGCGCAACGGCGCCCAGTTCGCGCCGGAGATGGCCTGCGGCACGGTGTTCGTGGCGCCGCACGAGAACCAGACCGTGGCGACGACCGTCGCGCTCGCCATCGCCCCGGCGGCCGATACCGACTTCCCGCAGATCACGAGCCAGCCGTCGACAGCGAGCGTCGAGGTGGGGCAGGCCGCGACCTTCAGCGTCAGCGCGAGCCGCGCGGTCAACGGCGACGCTCCCGTCACGTACCAATGGACGAGGAACGGCACGGCGATCGGCGGCGCCACTGCCGCCGCCTACACGACGCCGGCAACGACCCTGGCCGACAACGGCAGCCTGTATGCGGTGATCGTCAGCGCGCCGGCCGGCACCACCCTCAGCTATCCGGCGCGCCTCACCGTCGCCGTGCCGCCTCCTCCGCCGCCGCCGCCGAACAGCGGCACCGACCGCTGGGTCGACGCCACAGCCGGCAACGATGGCAACGACGGCAGCGCGGCCGCGCCGCTGAAGACGATTTCCGCGGCGATCGCGGTGGTCAAGTCGGGCGGCACGATCTGGCTGGCCGACGGCACCTGGACCCAGGGGGTCGACCCGGCCTTGAGTCCATCGTCGCAAGGACTGAACTGCACCGCGTCCACGCGCTCGCCGCTCGTCACCGGCACGACGATCCGGGCCGTGAATCCGGGCCGGGCAACGATCCGCTACGCCTCGGCGGCGGGAATCTGCGTCGGCGACACCCAGGTGCGCGACCTTCGCCTCGAGGTGGAGACGATCCTTAACACCACAGTCGCGATCGCAGGGACCGGGCCGGGCGCGTCGCTCCTGAGCGGAACGAGCGTGTCAGGCGGCAGCATCCTGGCCGCCGCCGGCGCCCGCGTGACGATGGAGCCGGGGCCTCTGGCGAGCTACGGCGACCCGGGCGACCTGAGCGGGCGGGCCGTGATCGTCACTGGCGCGGGAAGCGAAGTCATCGTCAACGGCGGCCGCTTCGATCGACTGTCGTCGGTACCGTTCAGCGGCACGAGCCCGGGCCCGAGCTGTGCGCAGGGGGCGAGTCTCTACGCCACCAGCGGCGGCCGGCTGGTACTGAACCAGGTCGACCTCGCGCCCGGCCCGGCGCGCAGCAGCGCGGCGAAGTACGACGTCGCGATCGGAGCCTGTTCGGGCGCGCGGCTCGAGCTCAACGGCAGCACGGTCGCAGGCTTCGTCCGCGGCGGGTTGACCGACAGCGGCCTCGCGGTCTCGGTGGCCAACGGCAGCACGCTGCTGGTCTCGGCCAACAGCGCCCTTACCGGCAACCAGACCGGCATCTCGATGCGCAATGCCACGGCCACGCTCGACGGCGGCGCCACGGTCGGCGGATCGCTCGCGAGCGGGATCATCGTGAACGGCAGCAGCGGGCCGTCGACGCTCTCGCTGCGCGGCGGCAGCGGAGTCAGCGGCGGTGCGGCCCACGGCATCGATGTCCGGGGCGCCACGGCCACGCCGCCGAACATCGACATCGCCGACGCGACGCTCGCGGGCAATGCCGGTGCCGGGCTCTATGCGCAGTCGGCGACGATCTGCAGGATGCGCGGCACGCAGGCTACTGGCAACGGCTCCGGCGTCCAGCTCCACAGCGGCGCCGGTTGCGACCTCGGTACCGCCGCCAGCGCAGGCGGCAATCGCTTCGCCAACGTCGGCACGGGCGTCTTCGCGAGCGGTTCGTCGTCGACTGTGTACCTCATCCAGGCGGTAGGCAACACCTGGTCGCCGAACCAGCAGGGTGCCGATGCGCAGGGCCGGTATGCGGTGCCAGGCGGCCAGCCGGCGCTCGACGTCGGCGTGCTCAATCCGCCGGGGCTGAACTACCGGGTCGACAACCTGAAAGCGACACTGCGGCTCGCCGAGTGAGCGCGCCGCTGGTGCCCGGCCGCCCGGGCCGGGCATCATCGGCGCATGTTCGAGATCTCCCTGCTCGGGCCGGCGGTGATTGCCCGCGACGGCCTGGTCCTGCGCCTGCCGCATCGCAAGGCGATGACCGTGATCGCCTACCTGGCTATCGAGCGCTCGGTGCGGCGCGACGAGCTCGCCGAGCGGATGTGGCCGGGCCTGGCCGCGAGCAGCGCGCGACGAAACCTCCGTCGCGAGCTGGCCCGGTTGCGCGATGCCGGCCTGCGCGATGCGATCGCCGCCGACGACGAGCACGTCGAGCTCGGCGCGGCGGTGCGGGTAGACGTCGATGCCTTTCTTCGTGAGATCGCCGAGGGCCGCGCCGACGCGGCGCTCGGCCTCTGGCGCGGCTCGTTCGCCAGCGATCTCGTGGCCAGCGCCGAGCCCTGGTTCACCGACTGGATCGAATTGCAGCGGACACGCCTGGCCGGACCCCGCGGCCAGGCGCTGGAGCGCGCCGCCGACGCGGCCGAGGCCGCGGGCGACGCCCGCGCCGCGCTGCAGGCTCTGCAGGCAGCGCTTGCCGGCGATCCGCTGCAGGAGCGGCTGCATCGACGCCTGATGCGCCTGCACGCTGAACTCGGCGAGCGCGAGCAGGCGCTGGCTCAGTACGAGCGATGCCGCAGCGTCCTGGCCGACGAGCTCGGCATCGCGCCGCTCGAGGAAACGCAAAGCGCGGCGCGCGAACTGCGCGAGCCCGCCCGCCAGGACCGCGAGGCGGATTCGGGCGGCCTCGGCGACGCGGTCCCTGCCGCCCGCACCGAGCGCCCCGACTTCCTTCCGGCGCAGCTGCCGTTCGTCGGCCGCGAGGGCGAGATCGAGGCGCTCGAGGCGGCGTGGCAAGCCGGTCATGCCATCGTCGTCGTCGGTCCCGGCGGCGTCGGCAAGTCGCGCCTCGCGGCCGACTTCGTCGCGGCGCGCGCGCCTTCGCTGGTCGTCGCCTGCCGCGCCGGCGACGACGGCGTGGCCTATCGCTCGGCGAGCCGGCTGCTGCGCGCCCTGGTCGCTGCGAGCGGCCTTCCCGACGAGGCGTGGGTGCAGACCGAGCTGGCTCGCCTGCTGCCGGAAATCGGCGCCGCACCGTCGCCGCTCGTCGACGAGATGCAGAGCCTGCGCTTTCTCGACGCGATGGCGCGCGCGGTGGCCCTGCTCGCTGCCGACAACTTCGGCGCCATCGTGCTCGATGACCTGCACCTCGCCGATGCCGCGAGCGCCCTGCTCGTCGGTCACGTCGCCGAGCGGCTGCGCGACGACGCCGGCGACGGCCTCGAGGTACCGCGGCTGGTCGTCACCTTGCGCGAGGGCGAGGGCGCTGCGGCCACCGATGCGCTGGTTGCCCGCCTGGTCGAGGCCGGCACCGCGGTCCGGGTCTCGATCGCCCCGCTGGGCGAAGCCGACGTGCTGGAGCTGGTGCGGCGTCTTTCGCGAGTCCAGACGCCGCGCCGCTTCGCCGCGCGCCTGCACGGCGCGACCGCCGGCAATGCCTTCTTCGTCCACGAGACGCTGCGCCATCTCGTCGCCACCGGCTGGTTGAGCCGCGGCGAGAACGGGGTCTGGCGCACCCCGCTCGACGAGCGCACCAGCGACTACGCCGAGCTGCCGTTGCCCGGATCGGTGTTCGAGGCGACGGCGGCGCGGGTCGACCGCGGCGGCGAAGGCATGCGCCGCACGCTCGAGGCGGCGAGCCTCGCCGGCGAGCCGTTCGAGATCGACACGCTCGCCGGCGCGACCGCGCTTTCGCCGCTCGAGCTTGCCGAGGCCTTGGAGCGCGCCGAGGCGATGCAGCTCGTCGTCGCCAGCGGCGGCGGCATCCGCTTCGCGCATGACCTGGTGCGCCAGGCGCTCGCCGTGCGCCTTTCGCTCGAGCGGCGCCGTCTCCTGCATACCCGGCTGGCGGCCGCTGCCGAGCGTGCCGGAGCCGAGCCGGCGATCGTCGGCGAGCACTGGTTCGAGGCCGGCAAGCCGGCCCGCGCGGTGCCGTGGTGGTTGCGCGCCGCCGCGCTCGCTGCCCAGGGCTGGGCCGATGTCGACGCCATCGCGCTCTACCGGCGCGCGCTCGCGTCCGGCGCCACGGACGCCGAGGCGCTGCCGGCGCAGCGCGCCCTGGCCAGGCTGCACTACCGGCGCAACGAGGTCGAGCCGGCGCTGGCGGCGGCGCTCGCCGCGCTCGACCTCGCCGAGAAGCAGGCCGAGCCCGACACCGTCGCGCTGGTGGCCGCGGCCCTCGCCGACATCGAGGTGGGCGTGCATCGCATCGGGCAGGCGTCGTCGCGTCTCGACGAGCTGGCCGGCCGGCCCGGCCTGCTTTCCGCCACCCGCGCCCGGATCGAGCTGTCGCGCTGCGAGGCGTGGCGGCAGCAGGGGCGGCACGAGGAAGCGCGCGGCGCCGCGCTCTCGGTGCTGTCGTTGCTCGACGGTCCCCTCGATTCGTCCGGCGGCGATGCGCGGCCGGCCGACCTCCGCATCGCCGACGAGCTGCGCCGCGACGCGCATTCGGCACTCGCAGCCCTCGCTCACCTCGGTGGCGACCTGGACGAAGGCATCGGCCATGCGCAGGCGATGCGCGAAGCCTGCATCCGCCTCGGCGACGCGTCTGGCATCGGCAGGGCCGAGCGGGCGGTCGGCGTCATGCTGCTCAACCTCAGCCGCGACCGGGGACGCGCGCGCATGCACCTCGAGGCGGCCCGGCGGGTCGCGGCGGCCGAGCGGGACGTGAACGGCGAGAGAGTGACGATCCTCAACCTGATCAAGATCGCCGGCGATGCCGGCGACGCCGACGAGGTGCTGGCGCTGGCCGAGGCGGGCTGGAATCTGTCCCCGCGCTTTGCCCGCGCGATGTTCCGCCAGGCTTTCCTGTTCGCTTTCGTCTACACGCATCTGCTGCGCGGCGAGCTCGGCAAGGCACTCGATCGCGCCGCGATGATCCGCGCCGAGGTGGCCGGCAGCACCGAGTTCCTCACGAGCAGCCTCGTGGCCGAGCAGCTCGCCGATGTCTATCTCTGCGTCGGTGACACGGCCACCCTGCACGCGTTGTTCGACGCGATTCCCCCGGCACCCGGCGCCGGTGCCAATCATCGGCTGCGGCTGGCGGTGGTACGCGCCGCGGCGTACCTGGATGCCGGCGCGTTGGACGCTGCCCGTCAGGAGATGGCCAGCTGGCCCGACGAGCCGTCCGACGTCTCCGCCGAGGCGCGGGCCCTGCTGATCCTGCAGCGCGCGGAGCTGGCGCGCCGCGAGGGAAGGGTGGCCGACGCCAGGCGCGAGTTCGGCCGGATCGGCGATCCATCCAACCGCGAGCTGGCGATGGCCGTGGCCGCGCTGAGGTTGCGTCTCGCCACCTTGGGCGGCGAGCCGGCGACAGCGGACGGCGCTGCCGAGTCGAGCAAGGACGAGACCGCGGCGGCAATCGGCCGGGCCCGCGAACTCCTCGTCGAAGGGCGCGCACCGGTCAGATTCATGCTCGATCTGCGCATCGCGCTCGTCGGCGCACTGCAAGCCTGCGGCCTCGCGGCCGAAGCGGCGGCCGAGCGCGCGGGCACGCACACCGAGCTCGCCCGCCTTGCCGCGTCGCTCGGCGCGCACGCCGACCGACGGGCCGCCTTCCTGGCCCGCTTCCCGGTGCCCTGACCGGGTCCGGCTCTGGGCTCACCCCCGCCTGCAACGGCGGCCGGCGGATCGTGCAACGTCCACGCAACGCCCCCCGCTTAAGGTCCGCTCCCCATCGCAAGGAGCAGGCATGCAGCACAACGGCGCGAAGTCAACGGAGGGGATCGAGGTCAGGCTCGTCGTCTGGATGAGCCGCGAGTCGGGCTGGCGCGCCTCCGTCTTGGGGCCTGACGCGAGCAAGCGCGAGTTCGTCAGCCCGTTCGAGCTCGCCCGCTTCCTCGCCTGGCCGGTGGCGCAGATGCCGGCATCGCCCGGCGGTGGCGTTCGCTAGCTATCAACACCCGGAGGAAAACATGACCCGCCTCATCGCTACCGTGTTCCCGAAGCTCGTGGCCGTCGCCACCATCGTCGCCCTGCAGCCGCTGGCCATGGCGGCGGCGCCGGTCGAGGGCAGCGTCACGCTGAACGGCCAGACGGTCCGCATCAGCCACGTCGCCGTCCAGCTGCACGACAACGCCGAGGGCGTGTTCGACCGCCCGCTCGTGCTCGTCTTCGCCGACCGGCCCGTGCCGGCCGGCGCGCTCGACGGCGGCATGGCCCTCGGCGTGCACAAGCTGGCCCGCGAGGGCCAGCTTCGTGGCCTCATGCTGCGCATCGATCCGGGCAAGCCCGGCGAGGCGTCCATGGTCCTGCTCGATAAGCCCGCCGACGCACGCACCAGCCTCGCGTTCGTCTCCGTCTCCGGATCGGAGGGGCCGGTGATCGCCGACCTGAAGCTGGGCGGCGCCTCGGTGTCGGGTTCGCTCAAACGCGCGGCGTCGGGCGAACCGCCCGCCTCGCTGGGCTATGCGCTGCGCTTCGACGCGCCGCTGCAGCGCGAGCCGGCGCCGACGGCCGACCTGCAGGCCGCCGCCCTGAAGGCGAGCCCGCAGTACAAGGCCGCCGCGGCCTATGCCGAGGCGATGGCGAGGGGCGACCTGAAGGCGGTGCGGCTCGCCGCGAGCCCGGCCATGCTCGAGCAGATCGAGGGCATGGTCGCCGCGGCCGGCGAGTCCGCGGCGATCGAGCGCATGAAGAAGGGCGGCGTCAGCGCCCGGGCCCAACTGGCCAGGTTCAAGCGAATGGTCGAACGCGGCTCGCGGGCGATGCTGGTGGTCGACAACTACGAGTACCTGACGCTGGTCAAGCAAGGCGCCGACTGGAAGATCGGGAGCTGAGGCGCCGGGCGCTCTCGAACGGGCGCCGCCGGCCCTGAGCTCAGCCGACGGCGCGGCGAACGCCGCCTGGCACGCCGGCTGTCCGTCGAGCGTCGCCGCCGCCTTCGCTGCCGTCGCGACTCGAGCCGCCCGGGGCCCGCTTCTGCGGCGACGCGCAAGGCGAGGCCGCGTATCCGCATCTCGTCGTTCATCCCCTCGGCGTCGTCCGCGGGCAGCGTGGCCAGGGCCCGCGAGGTTGAAGGAGGCGGGCGCGGTGGCGAAGAGCTAGCTCGCCAAGGTGCACCGCATCGTCGTGCGCGGCGACCGAGCCGCGCTGCTGATCGATCAGCGGGCGTGGATCACGAAGGTGAGGGAGAACGGCGAGTGGAAATCGGGGGATTGAGAGGCGGGGCCCAAGTCAACGATCGTTGACGACGATGCAAGAGGCGCCGTTCAGAGTGCCAAGGGCGAATACCGAGTACACCGTCGGGCTCGCGCTGAGCGTCGTGGAACCGGTGCAGAGGGTCGTCGTGCCCTGGCGAACGGTGACGGGGGTCGCTGTCGGGCCGCTCGCTTCGCTCAGGATGTAGGGCGAGGCCGCACCATGGGCGACGTTGCCGACCGGATTGGTTCCGACTGTCATAGACAGGTCGTTGCTCGTGGTCGCGCCATGGACCAGGCGGACCCTGTCGGGCTTTGCGGCATTCGTGGAGAGCGAGTTGTCGTCGGGCAGAAAGGTCGCGGTCGCGGTCGTGCCGGTCGGCGTGTCGGTGGTCACCAACAGCGTGTAGTCGGCGCCGCCCGTCAGGACGGCCGCGAGAACCGCGACGGTTCCGCCGGTCCAGGTCACCAAAAGGTTGGTGTCGGTCTGAACGAGGCGGTAGGGTCCCACCGACGGTGCGCCGACGTCGGATCCCAGCGGGGTGTTGGTCGACGACATGTCGAACGACGCGCTGACCGTCCCCGTGCCGACGCCTACGGCCAAACGTACCCGCGCCGACGCGTTGGCGGCCTGCGTAACGTTGCCGTCCTGCACCACCAGCGTGGCGTTGAACAGCACCGCGCCTGCAGTACGGGTGAGAACAATGGTCACTACCTCGCGGTCGCCGATCGTGATGTCCGCGGCGAGCCGCACGTCGGTCGGGTCGCCGGCGGCGGTGACGCAGAGCCGAAACTGGTACGGAGCCGGGATCGGCGGGGTGAGCTCGATGAAGGACCCCTGCAGATTGGAGACATTGGAGGCGACAGCGCTCGGCAGGCTGGTGCACGGGGCGCCGCTCGCGATCAAGTAGGCATCGACGGCGCCGCTGCCGCTCGGCGCGGTGTTGAAGAAGCGGACTTTCGCCGAACCCTTGTCCGGTCGGTTCTCGCTTTCGTCGATCGCGGCGAGCGCCGACGTGCCGGCGTTGGTGTAAGCGACCAGCGAGAGGCGTCCGTTCTTCTCCAGCGTCTGCGAGAGCATGGCCACTGTGGCGCCGGCGACGCCGCCGCGGACGCTGAAGGTATAGCTCCCCTTGTTCAGATCTTCGTAATTGCCTGCCGTGAACGCCGCGACGTCGTCGCTGAGCCGGTCCGAGTCGGCATACAGGTCCAGGGGACTGTTCGTCGCATTGACGAGCCGCACCTCGCCGGCGTTCGGCGAGACGTCGCCGCCGCCACAGCCGGCAAGAAGGAAGGAGGAGGCGGCGAAGGCCGCGGCAAGGGAACGAAAGGCGAGGCGCATGACAGGTCGGTGCAACGGGCAAAGGGCCCGGGTTCGAAGGCTCGCCCGCATTGTCGCCGCGTCGCGCCACGCCGGGGGAGCCGGGCAAGTGGTGACGCAACGTCACCGCAACGCACCCAGCCTACCGTGGCGACCGTTATGTCGCGAACGAGAGACCCAATGACTGGCACCGATACTCAACTCATCGCCGCCCCCACCGCTCGTGCGACGTTCACGAAGGCCGATGCGGCCGGCTGGCTAGGCGGCCCTCTCGGCGAGGCCCGGATCTCCGACGAGGCTTCGAGGTTGGACGACGGATGGCCGTGGCTCAGCAGCGCCACGTACTTCTCGCCGGACGACAACTCCGCCAAGGCGAAGGCGCCGCCCGAGCGCGGCCTTTCCGTGACCGTGATGGCGATGACCGGCGTCGCCGCCGCGCGCGAGCGCTTTGCCATGATGAGCTCGGGCGTGCCGGGCGCTCCGCCGGCGCGCGGGATGCCGAGGAAGGACAATCGCCGATCAGGCCGTGCTCGAGCGCGTGAAGTGGCCGCCGCCCGGCGCGGGATGGCACGGCTGAAGTTCGGTCATGGCGACCTCGCGGGAAGTGTGCAGGTCTGGTCGCAGGCCGGCGACCCGGCGGCGATCGGTCGTGCCGCAGCCGCGCAGGGTCGAGCGTGTCGCCGTCGCCGGCGCGCCGCGCGAGCGCCGCACGCTCCTCGCCGCGGACGTCAGCGTGGAGGTGACGCAGAGGACGATCAAGGTGGCGAAGGCCGGCACCGACACCGGCCACCGCAGCTCCAGCGACTACGACAGCCGCCAGCACTTTCGCTTGTCGCTTCACAGCGGTTGGAGCCTCGCGATCGTGGCCCTGAACTGAAGAGAGATCGATGATTGCCACCCCCGTCGCCTGCGCGACCTTCACCAAGGCCGACGCGGTGAGCTGGATCGGCGCCCCGCTCGGCGCCGTCAGGAAGTCGGACGAGGCGGCGAAGTCGCCGGACGGCCGGCCGCGCCCCAGCACCCGCATGTGCTTTCCGAACGGCTTCGACCTCGCCACAGCAGAGTACCCGCCGGAGCTCGGCCTCTACGTCACGCTCATGGCCCTGCCCGACATCGGCGCTGCGCGCGCGCGCTTAGACGACATGACGGCCGGCGCAGAGGGTGCGCCTCAAGTTTCGGCACGGCGACGTGGCCGGGAGCGTGCCGGTCTGGGCCAAGGCGCGCGACCCGGCGGCCGAAGGCCGCCTACATCAGCAGGTGCTCGCCGGCGTTGTCGCCGCCCAGGATGACGTAGTTGACCTTGCGGATGTCGGCGAGCTTCGTGCCGCCGCCGTACGAGATCGAGCTCTGCACGTCTTCCTTCATCTCCCGCAGCGTGTCCTCGAGCCGGCCCTTGATCGGCTCGAGGATGCGCTTGCCCTCGACGTGCTTGTACTCGCCCTTGTTGAAGTCGGAGGCCGAGCCGTAGTACTCCTTGAACAGCTTGCCGTCGACCTCGACCGTCTTGCCCGGCGACTCCTCGTGGCCGGCGAACAGCGAGCCGATCATCACCATGCTCGCGCCGAAGCGCACGCTCTTGGCGATGTCGCCGTGGTCGCGGATGCCGCCGTCGGCAATGATCGGCTTGGTCGCCACGCGGGCGCACCACTTCAGCGCCGAGAGCTGCCAGCCGCCGGTGCCGAAGCCGGTCTTCAGCTTG
>JANMCC010000166.1:0-15015 GCA_031360885.1 Burkholderiales bacterium
GCGCGCCTGCTTACTCGCGCATCGCCGTGAACCTCCACACCGAGACAATCGTCGTCGTGCCGATCACACTGGTGAAGCGGCCCTCGATGACCTGCCCGTCGGCCGAGACCGTGTACAGGCTCGGGTCGTCGACCCGCAGCCAGTCCCAGCTCTGATCGCGGGTGCTCGTGATGGTGCTCTCCGGGCACACCATCGTCGTCGTGGTCGACAAGGCCGAGCTGCCGGAGAGCGTGATGAGCATGCGGTCGGGCGGCTCGGCGCCGGGCAGATCGCTGAAGCCGAGGTCGAGGTCGAGGTTTAAGTCGATGCCGCCGTGGCCGCCTTCGCCTGGCAGCACGGTCTTCGGCGCGCCGACCAGGGTCGTCGTGCAACCGTAGGTCTGGATCGAGTTGGCCTGGACGAGGCCGCTGGCGGGCTCGAAGATCAAGCGGCCCGGCAAGCTCGAAGCGACCGCGAGCATCACGTTGCCCTGGGCGTGGCTGGTCAGGTTGAAGAAGCTGTCGGTGATGTCGGTCGTGGCACTGCCCTGCCATTGCCAGCAGCCGACGTTCGAGGTCGCCAGGCGCATCGGCGCGATCTTCGGAATCCGGAACGGCTGCTCCGCGCCGGGCCGCACCTCGCTGTTGCTGACTATCAGCAGCAGCTCCTCGAGCCGTTCATCCTTCTTGTCGAGGCAGAACTGCTTGAACGGCGCTTCGGTCCAGTCCTCCACGTCCTGCCACCTGCCGGCGATCTTCTTCCTCGCCTGCACCTTCATGTTCGGGTGCATCGGAATCGTGCCGATCGGGTTGGTGAAGTAGACCGAGTGCACCGTCGGGTCGGTGAAGCGCAGGTGCTCGTAGAAGATGCTGCGCGGCTGGATCTCGTAGAAGTCGCTCGCGGTCGCGCCGTTCGGCCGGTCGAGGGCGTTCTTCAGCATCTTGAAGCTCTGCCGGCCGGCGCCTTGCTGGTCGACGTCGATCGACTTCAGCCTCTCGGCCTCCGGGTGCGCGGGCGGCACGCCGGCGCGCCGCTCGAACACCGGCGCCAGGCCGAAGTCGTATCCGTCCCAGCGGCTGAAGTCGTCGAGGTTCTGGTTGAAGGCGTCGTTCCACAGGGTCAGCGCGAACTCGGGCCAGACCGTCTTCATCCCGCCCTTGGAAGCGAGCGCAGCCTCGACCGCCTCGACGCTCGCCTGCGTCGTGCTGGCGTCGAACACCGCCTTGACGATCTGCGGGTCGTACTTGCGCGCCAGGTACTGGAAGAAGATGTATTCGGCGTAGCCGTTCTTGCGCCTGCTGCCGGCCAGGCCGGGCTTTTCCATCGACGTCATGTGATCGCTGTAGAGGTACTGCGCGTAGAACGAGCCGCTGCGCTGGTAGTTGAAGCTCACCTTGTTGGCGCCGTCCTCGCGGTTCCAGCTCGGGTCGACGTAGTCCATCGCCCACTCGGCGGTCGCCTCGTCGAGCCACTCGTAGTCGCCGCAGGCGGCGCCGGTGCGGTCCATCGCGAACTGCAGCACGTGCGCGATCTCGTGCGCCAGGATCGCCTTGAACTCGCGTCGCGCGTCGTCGGGCCGCGACCCCACCGCCTGCAGCGCCGGGTCGTTGGCGTTGATGGCTATCCAGCTCGGCACATGGTTGCAGCGCCCGGGGTAGGTGCTGGTCAGGCCGCGCACGTCGCCGTCGCCGAGACTGCTGAGGTAGATGTCGACCGCGCCGTCCCCGCCGTTGCACGACTCCGCCGTATCGGCGAGGGGAAAGCGCTGCAGCAGGCCGGTCTCGGCCGCGTACACCTCCTCGACCACGCCGGCGATCGTCTCGGCGGCGGCACGGTAGTAGTTGTCGTAGGTCGCGTCGCCGAGGGCGAGGTAGAAGACGTTGAAGTGCGCGGTCGAGAGCCGCTTCCAGAAGGTCGGCAGCGCCTGGGCTTCGCAGTTCACCGGCGTCGCCTGCGGCCGCGCCGAGCGCGCGGCGTGGGCGCGCGCGTCGGTTCCCGCGGCGGCGGGCGTCGTGCCGGTCAGGCGCTGCGCGAACCAGCTCTGCGCGTAGATCGGCGGCACCAGGAACGGCTGCAGCAGGTCGCGGGTCGGAACCGAGAGGGTCGGCAAGGCGGCCGAGAGCTGACGCATCAGCGCGTCGTCGGCGACGCCTTCGGGCGCGCCTTCGAACTGCGGCGGCAGGCGCGGATCGGCGAACAGCGCGAACACGCGATAGGTCAGCGCCTGCTCGGCGCTGATCGTGTTCAGCGCCAGCGCGTTCTCGATCAGCGTCGCCGAGCTCGGAGCGGCGGGCGCGTAAACCGTGACCCGCGCCGACGAGCTCGCCGCGCCCGCGGCGGCGCTGATGACCGCGCTGCCGGCGGCGAGCGCGGTGACCTGGCCTTCGCCGTCGACGCTCGCCACCGCCGGGTCGCTCGACGACCAGACGAGCGCGCCCGGCGCTTGCAGCGCGAGCACGCGGCCCGTGCCACCGCTGCTCAGAGGCAGCCGGGCGGGCGAGAGCTGGAACGCGATCGCCGCGGGGCCGGGATCGGCGACGGGCGGATCGGCGGGGTCGGAGCCGCCGCCTCCGCCGCAGGCGGCGACGAGGGCGGCGGCGAGGGCGAGGGCGCCGCCGCGAAGCGGCCGGGCGATCGCGGTCGCGACGCTGCGGGCGAAGAGAAGAGCACTTTGCATGACGCCTCCGAACGGACCCGGGTAGGGTCGATGCGGAGTTGTAGCGACGCAGGCGTCACACCGGCGTCACGGCGCGAGGCGCCGGTTCAGCCGGCGAGTTGGCGGCGCAGGCCCTCGGCCACGCGCTTCGGGAAGAAGCCGCTGTCGAGGAATTCGAGCAGGGTCTTGCGCTCGTCGGCGGCGAGCCCCTTCATCTCCGGCGCGAGCGCGGCCACCAGCTCGTCCTGCTCGGCGGGAGAGAGCGCATGCAGCTGCTCGCGCGCCTGGCGGAGCTGCGGCAGCATCGGCTTGAGCATGCCCATGCCCATGCCGAGCGCCGGCGCCGCAGCCGGCAGCAGCACCATGCATTCCTTCAGCTCGGTCTGCATCGCCTTCGGCAGGAAGCCGATCTCGGTCATCTCGTCGATCACCGCCAGCGTCTCGGGCGGCGAGAGCGGCTGGCTCATCGACTGCATGATCCGGGACAGCTGCTCGGGGTCGATGCCGGTGCCCGCCGGCATCTGGCCGCCGCCGGGCATCATGGCGCGCATCCGCGACATCATTTCTTCGGAGCCCGGCGCGCCGAGGCCCATGCCGCCGGCCATGCCGGACAGGGCGCCGATGCCGCCGGGCATCGCCGGCATGCCCGGGATCGACATCCCCGCCGGCATCTGCGGCATGGCCATCCCGGGCGGCATGCCCGGCATGCCGCCGCCCGCAGGCAGCTTCGGCATGCCGCCGCCGAGCAGGCCCATCATCCCGCCGGCGCCACCACCGCCCTTGCGCAGGTCGAGCGCCTGCAAGGCATTGGCGATCGCCATGCCCTTGCAGCCCATGCCGTTCAGGGTCGAGAGCAGCATGTCCTTGAGCATCGACTGGGCGGCGTCCTTGACGATCTGCTTGACGAGCAGCAGCAGCACCGGCGCCAGCGCCTGGCCCGGCAGCGGCGACAGCGTCAGCAGCAGCACCAGCATCGATGCCGCAATGCGGCGGCGGCTTCGGGTCATCGGGGTTCTCCATGCCGGGGGGCCGAAGCGGCGCGCGCCAGCAGCAGCCGGTTGACCGGATTGCGATCGCGGAAGGAGGCGCGAAACTCTTCGGGAAGGCGCGAGGCGGTGGCCTCTATCCATCGGGCCGCGCCGGCGAGGATGGCGGTCGAGTCGGCAACATCCGGGCTGCTCTCGATCGCCGTGAGCCAGACCTCGCCGATGTACAGGCCATCGGGCGCGTGCTCGGGCCACAGGCCCAGCGCTTCGAGCGCATGCGTCGCCGCCACCGCCGGGCGGCCGCTGGCGATGGCGGCGCGCGCCGCCCAGACGAGCGCGTCGATGCGCACGCCCATCATGTGCAGCCGGCCCGCCTCGCGCGCGACCTCGATCGCGTTCGCGTAGGCGAGCTCCGGGCCCTGCAGCGACCCGGACAGCAGCGCCGCCTGCGCCCGGACGGCGTAGCGCGTCGAGTCGATGATGTAGGCGTCGGCCGCGGCCAGCGCCTCGGCCGCGGCGTCGCGCCGTCCCTGCGCCAGCGCCGCGCGCGCGACCAGCAGGTGGGTGAGGGCATGGAACATCGCCGGGCCCGACGGCGTCGCCAGCGCCCGCTCGAGCTGCTGGCCCGCGCGTGCCGGCTGCCCGAGGTCCAACCAGAGCCGGGTCAGGCCGACGTGCGCGGCGCCCACCACCTGGGGCACGTATTCGCCGAGGATCGCCAGCCCTTCCTCGAGCCAGCGCAGCGCCTCGGCGTAGTTGCCGAGCGCGCGTTCCATGTTGCCCATCTGCACCTGCAGGAACACGGCGCTGGTGCGCAGCTCGGGGTACTGCTCCTTCAGGCGGTGCGCTTCGCGCAGCGGCTGCAAGGCGGCGGCCACCTTGCCGACGTCGTGCAGGCTCGAGGCGAGATTCGAGAGCACGACGAGCTCGCTGGTCCGGTCGCCCTCGGCGCGGGTGAGCGAGATCACATGGCCGAGCGCGGCCTGCGCCTCGACGTGGCGGTTGCCCGCGTCGAGCAGGACGCCGAGGTTGGCGTAGTGCTCGATCTCGCGGCGACGGTCGCCGAGCGCCAGCAAGCGCGCCTCGGCGGCGCGCACCGCGTCGGCGCCCGGGCCGGGCCGGTCCTGGATGAAGAGGCCGTTGGCCAGCGCCGAGACCAGGTCGACATGCAGCTCGTCGGCCGACCGTCCGCTCTCGCCCGCGATCGCCGCCAGGCCGCTGCGCGCCGCCGCCTCGGCGGCCGCGCCTTCCGCCTGCTGCGCGAGCGTGTCGGAGCGCGCGAAGTGGGCGTAGCCGCGCTCGAGTGGATCGAGCGCGAGCGTCGCCAGCAGGTCGAGGCACTCGAGATGCGCCGGGCTGCCCAGGCTCGCCTGCAGATGCGCCCGGTGCGCGCGCCGCAGCAGTTCGAAGGCGCGGGTCCGGTCGTGGCCGACGCCGCGGGCGATGTGCGCGGCGAGCAGGAGCAGCGCGCCTTCCTCGGCCGGCCGCCAGGCGGCGCCGGCGCGCTCGGCCGCGGCGACCAGCCAGGGCAGCGCCTTCAGCGATTCGCCGGCGTCGCGCCAATGCTGTGCCACGTGCGCCGGCTCGGCGCCGCGCGTTTGGAGAAAGCCCGCCATCTCGGCGTGCAGCCGGCGCGCGATCGGCGCCGGCACCGAGCCGCGCGCCGCCTCGAAGATCAGGTCGTGGGCGAACGCGCCTTCGCGCAGCACCTGCGCCGCCTCGAGCTCGCTCCAGGCGTCGCTCAGGTCGATCGCGCGCAGGCCGAGCACGTGTGCGGCGAGCTCGGCGGAGAAGTCGGCGCCGGCGATCGCTGCGCAGCGCGCCAGCTTCACCGCCATCGGCGAGAGTCGGTCGATCCGCTGGCCGATCAGGTGGGCGACGTTGGACGCGGTCGGCAGCAGCGCCCCCGGTGAAGCGGCCGGCGCGGGGCTCGCCGGCGCCAGCATCAGCTTCAGCGTCTCGAGCAGGAACATCGGGTTGCCGCCGGTGTGCCGCGTCAGTGCCGGCGCGAGCCGATCGGCCTCGAGCGCGGCGACGCCGAGCGAATCGATCAGCACCCCGACCTGCTCGACGGCGAGCGGCTGCAGCACCTGCAGGCGGGCGCCGTGCGCGCCGAGCAGCAGGTCGTGGAACGACTGCGCCGGCGGCGCCAGCTCGTGCGCGCGGAAGGCGACGATCCAGCGCAGGCCGAAGCCGGCGGCGGCGAGCTGCTGCATCGCCTCGATGCTGGCCGCGTCGGCGAACTGCAGGTCGTCGACGACCAGTCCCGACACGCCCTCGGCCTGTCCCTGGCGCAGCGCCGCCTCGACCGCGGCAACGAAGCGTGCGCTGCCGGCGCTGCGCCGCGGCGTCGCGCCGCCGAGCTCGGGCAGCAGATGCGCGAGTTCGGCTGCGACCCCGCTTGGCAGGGGTTCGCGAAGGCGCGCGAGCAGGCCGCGCAGCAGGCGCGAGAGCAGGGTGTGCGGCACGCGCGCGTCGCCGGGCCGCGCGTCGACCGCGAGCGCGTCGGGCCGGGCCTGGGCGAAGTCGCTCACCAGCCGGGTCTTGCCAAGGCCGGCCTCGCCGGCGATCAGGCTCGGGTGGCCCGCCGACCAGTCGACGTGCAGGCGCTGCCACTCGGCGTCGCGGCCGATCAGGCGCGGCGGCCGCAGCACGCTCACCGGCAGGGGCCGCGGCTGGGCCAGATCGTCGGGCAGGCTGCTCGTGGCGACGCGATCGCGCAGCGCCTGGGTCTCGGCGTCGGGGGCGACGCCGAGAGTGCGCTGGAGAACGTCGCCGCAGCGATCGAAGGCGGCCAGCGCCGCGGCCCGGTCGCCGCGCAGGTAGTGCAGGCGCATCAGCCGCCGGTGCGCATGCTCGGAGGTGGGGTCGAGGCCGATCAGGCGCTCGGCCGCGGCCAGGGCGGCGACGAGCTGGCCTGTCCGTTCGAGCCGGGTGGCCTCGTCGGCGAGGGCGCGGCCGCGGCCGCCACGACGCTGCTCGCGCGCCTGGACCAGCCATTCGGCGAGCTCTCCGGCGACCGGCTCGGCGAGCCCTTGCAGCAGCTCGCCGGCCTCCCCCTCGGCAGGGTCGAGGCGTACTTCGAGGTCGGCGCACAGGGTGGCGACGTCGCCGCCTTCGAGCAGCTCGCGGCCGAGCGCCTTGCGCAGGCGGAACAGGCGCTGGCGCAGGTTGGCGCGGGCACGCTCGGCGTCGACGTCGGGCCAGATCAGGGCGGCGAGGCGGGCGCGCGGCGTCGGACCCTCGACCGCCAGGTAAGCCAGCAGCAGCGCGTCCTTGTGCTCGAGCGCGCTGGCCGAGCCGTCGGCGCGCACCAGCCGTGGCTCGCGGGCGAGGTGCAGGACGTCGGCGCGGGCGGGGGCGATGGCCATGGCGGGGAAGGCGAATTCCTCGAGGAAGAGGCGCATGGTCGTCGCTCAAGCGGCCTGCGTGACGCAGCATAGTCCCCGGCTCAGGGGTAGCGGCTGGCGTAGATGCTCTGCTTGCCGGCGGCGTCGGGCTTGCTCCAGACGGCGGTGGCGACGCCGCCCTTGTCGATCGCCACCTGGGCGCCGGAGACGCCGGGACCGGGGTCGATGCGGGTCGCGCTCGAATCCCAGGCGTCGCCGGCGGCCGCATACGCGCTCGCGTACAAGCCGCGCTGGCCGGCGCTATCGACCTGTTGCCACACGATCATCGCCGCGCCGTTCGGCGCGCCCGCGAGGCGCGGCAGCTCGACGCTGCCGGCGGGGCCGGCGACCAGCCGGACCGCGGCGCAGCCCGAGAGCGCCCCGGCCGGACAGCGGCGCGAGCGCACGCTCCAGCTGCCGCCCGCGAGCTGCACCCAGGTGATCAGCGCATTGCCGTTTCCGTCGACGGCGACCTGCGGCTCGTCGGACTGCCCGGCGGTGGTGTCGTCGACCGGCAGCGGCGCCGACCAGCCCGCGCCAATGAGGCGGCTCGCGAGCACGGTCCGGCGACCCGCGATCGATTCGATCCAGACCGCGGTGGCGCTGCCATCGGGCGCGGCTGCCACCGTGTGCTTGTCGACCCGGTTCGCCGAGGCGTTGATGCGCGCGAGCGGCGACCAGCCGGTGGCGCGGTTGTGCGTGCTGCCCCAGAGCTCCAGGCCAGACGCGCCCTGCGCCTTGCCCCAGACGGCGACCGCGCCGCCCTGGCCGAAGCCTGCGACCTGCGGCGCGATCGTGTCCTCCGGATCGGTCTCGATCAGGGTCGCGCCGCGCCAGCCGAAGTTGTTCTGGTCCCAGGCGCAAGGGACGACCCGATCGCAGTCGGCATAGAGGTACTGCTGCTGGGTGATGCGGAATGCGGCCGGGGGGCGGCCGCTGTCGTACTCGGTCCAGACGGTGAAGGCGGCGTGTCCGTCGTCGTCGAAGGCGACCTGCGGGTCGCTGGCGGTGCCGCCGCCGCCGATCGCCCGCGCCTGGGTGGGAACCGCCGGCTGGTCGTGGGCGTACGCCCAGATCGAATAGCTGGCGTTGCCGTTGTCGCGGATCCAGGTCGTCACGGCGCGGCCGAGCGCGCCCATGCGCACCTTCGGCGCGCTCACGCCGCCGGCGCTCGCGCCGCCGACGACGGTGTCGTTCTCGAGCAGCGTGGCACCCGCCCAGACGCCGCCGATCATGCGGTTGGCGTAGATGCTGTTCTGCACGCCGTCGTGCTGGACCCAGACTGCGGTCGCCTGGACCGCGGCCATGCCGGCGTCGTCCATGGCGGCTGCGATCGCCGGCTGGCCGGCGATGCCGTCGGCGAGCTCGAGCGGCACCGGAGCGGTCCATGAGCGCGCCGCGGCGGCAGTGGCGAAGCTCCAGGTGTGCATGGCGGCCAGCGGGTTGCCGGCCAGGTCCTTCACCGACGTCGTCACGGCGACGCTGTAGCTGGCGCCCGCTGCGAGCGGGGCGGCGGGCGTGAAGGTCGCGGTCGATCCGGCGACCGCGACGCTGCCAGCGACCGCGTTGCCTGCCGCGATGACGCTGAAGCTCGAGGTCGTCAGCGTGCTCGGGTCGATCGGCTCGGAGAAGGTCACCGCGATCGTCGCGCCCGCCGCGACCGCGGTGGCGCCGGCGACCGGGGCCGTGGCCTGCACCGCCGGCGGGGTGCTGTCTCCGGCCGGGGGCGCGGGCGGCGCGGTCCCGCCGCCGCCGCACGCGGCGAGGATCGCCGCCGCCTGAAGCGCGAGGCAGGCTGCCAGCTGGCGAGGCGGATGCGTGATCGCGCGCTGAGCCGAATTCCGAGTTGACATCTCGCTCTCCCGAACCGTCCCGGCACATCGGGGACGTGCCGGGTTGTAGGGTGGACGCCGTCACACCGGCGTCACACGGCGCGGTGGGTCAGAAGAAGCTGGCGGCGGCGTTGATCGAAAACGCGAGGATGGTGGTGTTGAAGACGAACGACAGCAGCGAGTGCCAGAGGACGAGACGGCGCATCGAGCGGGTCGTCACCGCCACGTCGGACGTCTGCGCGGTGACCGCGATGGTGAACGAGAAGTAGAGGAAGTCGGTGTGGTCGGGCTCGAAGCCTTTCGTCGCGCCGGGGAAGTCGAGGCCGCCGTCGGGCTTGGGCGCGAAGTACCTCGCGGCGTAGGTCAGGGCGAACAGCACCGGCAGCAGCAGCCAGGAGCCGATCACCGTGACGGCGGCGAACGCGCCGTGGACGGCCATGTGGTTGGGGCCGGCGGCCTTGGCCGCCATCAGCTCGAAGACGACGGCCACCACGCTCGCCACCGCGGCGGCGGTGACGACGAGCAGCACGGTGCTGGCGCTCTCCGCCTGCGCCAGCGCCACCCGCTTCATGTGCCCGGCATCGGCCCGCAGCATCACGAACAGGACCCAGGAGAGGTAGATCCAGGTCGCGACGTTCCAGCCGATGAGGATGCGCGACAGCAGCGTCTCCACGTCGGGCCAGGAGGCGCCGATGACGACCCCGAGCAAGGCGCAGATCAGCAGGCGGTGCTGGGGAAGGAATCGGGCGTCGCCCGCGGCCTTGTCGGGGGTCGGCGAGGAGCTTCGGGTCACCCGGCAAGGATAATCGCCGCGATGCCTCCCCACGCCCTGCTCGAGGCGGCGACCGATCTCGTGCACCGCGTCCTGCGCTTCGAGCATCCGGCCGACCGCGTCGTCGCCGACTTCTTCCGCGAATCGCGCTCGCTCGGCTCGCGCGAGCGGCACACCCTCACCGACACGGTGTTCGCGGTGCTGCGCGAGCTGCCCTTGCTGCGTCACCTCGCCCGCTCCGGCAGCGGCGAGCAGGAGCGCCGCCTGGTGCTCCTCGCCTGGACCGGCAACGCCGGCTTCCTGCGCGCGGCCTTGAGCGAGAGCGAGGTCGCCTGGCTCGAACGCAGCCGGGCGACGCCGCGCGAGGCGCTGCCCGACGCGCTGCGCCACAACCTGCCGGAGTGGTTCGCCGGGCGGATGCAGGCGCAGCTCGGCGAGGAGTTCTGGCCATGGGTGGAAGCGATCGGCCGGCCGGCGCCTCTCGACCTGCGCGTCAACGTCGCCAAGGCGAGCCGCGACGAGGCGCTGGCGCGGCTGCGTGCGGGCGCCATCGCCGCCGAGGCGACGCCGCATTCGCCGGTGGGCATCCGGATCGAGGGCAAGCCTTCGCTGAACAAGCTCGAGATCTACACCGACGGCTGGATCGAGGTGCAGGACGAGGGCAGCCAGCTCCTCGCGTCGATCACGGGCGCCAGGCGCGGCGAGATGGTGGTCGACTTCTGCGCCGGCGCCGGCGGCAAGACGCTGGCGCTCGGCGCGCAGATGCGCAACACCGGCCGCCTCTATGCGTTCGACGTCTCCGGGCATCGGCTCGCCGCCCTGAAGCCGCGCCTGGCGCGCAGCGCCCTGTCGTACGTCTACCCGGTGCAGATCGCGCACGAGCGCGACGAGCGGATCAAGCGCCTCGGCGGCAAGGTCGACCGCGTGCTGGTCGACGCGCCATGCACCGGCCTGGGCACGCTGCGCCGCAATCCCGACCTCAAGTGGCGGCAGACCCCCGAGGCGCTCGCCGCGCTCGGCGAGCTGCAGCGCAAGATCCTCGACGCCGCGGCGCGGCTGCTGAAGCCGGGCGGGCGCCTCGTCTATGCGACCTGCAGCCCGCTGCTCGAGGAAGACGAGGAGGTCGCGGCCGACTTCGACGCCGGCGCGCTCGGCGAATCGTTCACCCGGCTGCCGGTGCTCGAGCTGCTGCAACGCGCGCAGGTGGCCGGCGCCGAGGGCCTGGTCAGCGGCAACGACCTGCGCCTGTGGACCCACCGCCACGGCAGCGACGGCTTCTACGCCGCGGCCTGGGAACGGCGCGCTCCTTGATCTGCGTCAAGACGACCCGATCTGGTGGGGATATCCGTCGCTTTCTAAGGGCATCCGCCAAGGCCGGTCGAATAGAATCGACGGGTTTTTACGCAACTGGGCAAGGTTGATTCATGGATGTGCTGAATTCGGTGTTCGCTGCGCTGGTCGACTGGCTCGCGCACGGCTTCTCGTCGTTCAACGGCTGGGAGGTTCTCGCGTTCACCCTGGTCGTGACCCACATCACCATCGCCGCGGTGACGATCTTCCTGCACAGGGCGCAGGCGCACCGCGCCCTCGACCTGCACGCGATTCCCGAGCACTTCTTCCGCTTCTGGCTCTGGCTGACCACCGGCATGGTGACCAAGGAGTGGGTCGCGATTCACCGCAAGCACCACGCCAAGTGCGAGACCGTGGACGACCCGCACAGCCCGCAGACGCGCGGCATCAAGACCGTGCTGCTCACCGGCAGCGAGCTCTATCGCACCGAAGCCAAGAACCAGGAAACGCTGGCCAAGTTCGGCCACGGCACGCCCGACGACTGGCTCGAGCGCAACCTCTATTCGCGCTTCAGCTGGCAGGGCGTCGGCCTGATGCTGATCATCGACCTGTTCCTGTTCGGCGCGATCGGCGCCGCGGTCTGGGCGGTGCAGATGCTCTGGATCCCGATCACCGCCGCCGGCATCGTCAACGGCATCGGCCACTACTGGGGCTATCGCAACTTCGAAGCGCCGGATGCGAGCCGCAACGTCTCGCCCTGGGGCATCGTCATCGGCGGCGAAGAGCTGCACAACAACCACCACACCTATCCGACATCGGCCAAGCTCTCGGTGAAGCCGTACGAGTTCGACATCGGCTGGGCCTACATCCGCGGCCTCGAGATCCTCGGCCTGGCGAAGGTGCGCAAGACGGCGCCGCAGATCCGCCTCGGCGCGGTCAAGCCGGTCGCCGACGACAAGACGCTCGAGGCGATCATCGCCAACCGCTACGAGGTGATGGCGAACTATGCGCGCAGCCTCCGCCGCGCCAGCCGCGCAGAAGTCGCGCGCCTGAAGAGCGAAGGCGCGGTCAGCTCGGGCAAGCTCGCGACGATGCTCGCGGCGCGCCCGTGGCTGCACCGCGACGACGACAAGATTCCGCACGCCGTGAAGGGCCAGGTCGCCGAGGCGGTGGCGCAGAGCCCCTACCTGGCCAAGCTCGTCGCGATGCGCGAGGAGCTGCGCCAGCTCTGGACCCGAACCGGCGTCTCCGCCGAGCAGCTCGTCGCCGACCTGCAGGCCTGGCTGCACAAGGCCGAGGAGAGCGGTATCGCCGCGCTCCAGGAGTTCGCCCTTCGTCTGCGCGCCGTTCACGCGTAAGGCGGCGCTCGCGCAAACAAAAAGGGTCGCCGCGGCGACCCTTTTGCATTCCTGCGAGGCGTCCTACTTCAACTTTGTCTCTTTGTAGGTCACGTGCTTGCGGGCCTTCGGGTCGAACTTCATCATCTCGAGCTTTTCCGGCGTGGTCTTCTTGTTCTTGTCGGTCGTGTAGAAGTGACCGGTGCCGGCGCTCGATTCGAGCTTGATCTTTTCGCGTCCACCTTTTGCCATGGTCGCTCTCCCTTAGATTTCGCCGCGGGCGCGCAGGTCGGCGACGACCTGCTCGATGCCCACCTTGTCGATCATGCGCAGGCCCGAGTTGCTGATGCGCAGGCGCACCCAGCGGTTCTCGTTCTCGACCCAGAACCGGCGGTAGTGCAGGTTGGGCAGGAAGCGGCGCTTCGTTTTATTGTTGGCGTGGGAAACGTTGTTCCCGACCATCGGGCGCTTGCCCGTGACTTGACAGACGCGTGCCATGACGCTTCTCCGTGACTTGTAAGGGGTGCCTGCCGCGGCCGAGGGAAAGCCCACTCGTTTTGCGGCAAAGCCTGCGATTATAGAGCAGTCAGGCCTGCTCGAGGAAGCGCTGGGCATCGAGCGCCGCCATGCAACCGGTTCCGGCGCTGGTGATCGCCTGGCGGTAGACGTGGTCCTGCACGTCGCCGGCGGCGAAAACCCCCGGCACGCTGGTGGCGGTGGCGAAGCCTTCCAGCCCGGTCTTCGTCAGGATGTAGCCGTCGCGCATCTCGAGCTGGCCCTTGAAGATGTCGGTGTTGGGCTGGTGGCCGATGGCGATGAAGCAGCCGGTGAGCTTGAGCTCCGAGGTCGAGTCGTCCTGGGTGCTGCGGATCCGGACGCCGGTCACGCCGCTGGCGTCGCCCAGCACCTCGTCGAGCGTCGACCAGAGGTGCAGCTCCATCTTGCCGCTCTCGACCTTGGCCATCAGCTTGTCGACCAGGATCGCCTCGGCGCGGAACTTGTCGCGGCGATGCACGAGGTGCACCTTGGAGGCGATGTTCGAGAGGTAGAGCGCCTCCTCGACGGCGGTGTTGCCGCCGCCCACGACCGCGACCTCCTGGCCGCGGTAGAAGAAGCCGTCGCAGGTGGCGCAGCCGCTGACGCCCTTGCCCATGAACGCCTGCTCCGAGGGCAGGCCGAGGTACTTGGCCGAGGCGCCGGTGGAGATGATGAGCGCGTCGCAGGTGTATTCGCCCGAGTCGCCGCGCAGGGTGAACGGGCGCCTGGAGAAATCAACCTCGTTGATGTGGTCGAACACGATCTTCGTGTCGAAGCGCTCGGCGTGCTTGAGGAAGCGCTGCATCAGGTCGGGACCCATCACACCCTCGACGTCGGCCGGCCAGTTGTCGACGTCGGTCGTGGTCATGAGCTGGCCGCCCTGGGCGATGCCGGTGATCAGCATCGGCTTCAGGTTGGCGCGGGCTGCGTACAGGGCAGCGGTGTAGCCGGCCGGGCCGGAGCCCAGGATGAGCACGCCGGCGTGCTGTGATGTCGAAGTCATGAGGAATTTTCAGCGAGCGTCGCGGCAGTCTGACATGGAGGCGGAACCGGATGGCGTCAACACCGGTTATGACGACAATAGCCCAGCCCGGGCCGTCGTGATATTTTCACGCGTCGCCGCACGGCGCGTTAGGCACCTCAGAAAGGGTTCACCGATGGCGATGCTCTCCAATCTCGATCTCATCCGGCGAGTGCCGCTGTTCTCGCTTCTGACCAACGAGCAGGCCCAGGGCATCGCCGACAGCGTCGTCAAGAGGCGCTTTCGCCGCGGCGAGATCGTGGTCGAGCATGGCAAGAAGTCGAACGCCCTGTTCATCCTGCTGACCGGGCGGGCCCGCGTGCTGACCGCCGACTCGCGCGGCCGCGAGGTCATTCTCGCGGTGCTGCAGTCGGGCGACTACGTCGGCGAGATGAGCCTGATCGACAACGAGCCGCATTCGGCCACCGTTCGCGCCGAGGTCCAGACCGACATGCTGATCCTCGGCCGCGCCGAGTTCGCCCGCTGCCTGCCGGAGAACTCGAGCCTGTCCTACGCGATCATGCGCGGCCTGGTGCAGCGCCTGCGCAGCGCCGACCGGCAGATCGAATCGCTGGCCCTGCTCGACGTCTACGGTCGGGTCGCGCGCACCCTGCTCGACATGTCGGAGATGGATGGCGAGGTCAAGATCATCCGCAACAAGGTCTCGCGCCAGGACCTGGCCAAGGTGGTGGGCGCGTCGCGCGAGATGGTGAGCCGGGTGATGAAGGACCTGGAAGGGCGCGGGATGGTCCAGACCCAGGAAAACGGCTGGGTCATCATCAAGGAACAGCTCACGGGCTGAGCCCTTTTCCACGGCGAAAGCGTCCGGATCGCGCAACGGATCCGGCGGTCGATTCCCCCACAATTCGCGGATGACCTTCCCCCTCGGATCGCTCCGCTACGACGGCGGCTCCGACCCCCCTGCGCCCGGTACTGCCAGGCCGCCCGGCTGGCGCGACCAGATCGTCCTTCTCGCCGGCGCCGTCGCCTGGCTCCTCGGGGTCCTCGCCCTGGCGACGCACAGCGCCGCCGATCCGGGTTTCTCGACCTCGGGCAGCGGCGGGCCGCTGCAGAACAAGGCCGGCATCGTCGGCGCCTGGGTTTCCGACGTCGCCTTCTTCCTGGTCGGCTACTCGGTCTGGTGGGCGGTGCTGGTCGGCGCCCGGGCCTGGCTGGGCGGGCTCGCGCGAGTGCTGCGCGCGCACTCGGGCCAGCC
>JANMCC010000182.1:0-10765 GCA_031360885.1 Burkholderiales bacterium
AACGAGATCAAGCGCGCCGTCCAGGGCGGCCAGGCGCCGATCGGCGAGGTGCTGCTGGTCAACTTCGAGAACGAGAACCCGATCTACGGCGCCGACGGCATTCCCTTTCTCGCCGCCAGCTACGCCGAGTCGAAGAAGCTCGCCGCGGCGCAGAAGCCGGTGCTCGACAAGCTGCTCGCGGCCCAGGGAATGATGCTGCTCTACACCGTGCCGTGGCCGCCGCAGGGCATCTACGTCAAGAAGGAGATCGCCTCGGTGGCCGACATGCGCGGCCTGAAGTGGCGCGCCTACAGCCCCGCCACGGGCAAGATCGCCGAGCTGATCGGCGCGCAGCCGGTCACCATCCAGGCCGCCGAGCTGTCGCAGGCGCTGGCCACGGGCGTGGTCGAGAGCTACATGTCCTCGGGCTCCACCGGCTACGACTCCAAGACCTACGAGTCGATCAAGTACTGGTACGACACCCAGGCCTGGCTGCCGAAGAACGGCGTGCTGGTGAACAAGGCCGCGTTCGACGCGCTCGACAAGCCCACGCAGGCGGCGGTGCTCAAGGCCGCGGCCGACGCGCAGGAGCGCGGCGGCAGGCTCAGCGAAGAGAAGAACGAGTGGTACAAGAAGGCGCTCGCCGACAAGGGCATGAAGATCATGAAGCCGCCGGCCAAGCTGATGACCGACCTGCGCCAGGTCGGCACGATCATGCTCGCCGACTGGGAGAAGAAGTCCGGCGCCGACGGCCAGGCGATCATCTCCGCGTTCCGCAAGTAGGCGGAACGGCGCGGTGCGCAGATTCCTCGACCGGCTGTATCTCGGCGCAGCCTACGTCGGCGCCTTCTGCGTGCTGCTGATCATGGTGCTCATGGTCGGCCAGAGCATCCTGCGCGAGATGCACGTGCGCACCGGCGCGGTCAACGACGTGGTCTCCTGGCTCTGCGCCGCCGCCTCGTTCTTCGCGATGGCGCATGCGTTCAAGCACGGCGACTTCGTCCGCGTCACGCTGCTGCTCGAGAAGATCTCGGTCCGCGCGCAGAAGCGCTTCGAGCTCGCCGCGCTCGGGGTCGCCACCGTGGCGGTCGGCTACCTGGCGTACTGGGCGAACCGCTTCACCTACGAGAGCTGGGCGTTCAACGACATCGCCCAGGGCATGCTGCCGATGCCGATGTGGATTCCGCAGCTCACCTTCGCGCTCGGCTCGATCCTGCTCCTGGTCGCGGTGCTCGACGAGCTCGTGCTCGTGCTGCGCGGCCACCGGCCGAGCTATGTCGTCGCCGTGGAGGAGCGCCACGCCAAAGGCGACTTCTCCTCGGAAGTGTAGAAAGCCCTCGCCGCCATGGACATCCTCGCCATCGGCGGCATCCTGCTCGTGCTCATGATGCTGCTGCTCACCGGCGGCGTCTGGATCGCGATGACGCTCGCCATCTGCGGTTGGGTCGGGCAGGCGTTCTTCACGACCACGCAGCCCGGCAAGAACCTGTTCTCGTCGTTCTGGGAATCGAACGCCTCGTGGGAGCTGGCGGCGCTGCCGCTCTTCATCTGGATGGGCGAGATCCTGTTCCGCAGCAAGCTCTCCGAAGAGATGTTCGAGGGCCTGGCGCCCTGGCTGAACCGGATTCCCGGCCGGCTGATGCACACCACCATCCTCGGCTTCGGCATCTTCGGCTCGGTCTCGGGCTCCTCGGCGGCGACCTGCGCGACGATCAGCAAGGTCGCCCTGCCCGAGCTGATGCGGCGTGGCTACGACGAGAAGATCGCGCTCGGCTCGCTCGCCACCGCCGGCACCCTCGGCATCCTGATCCCGCCCTCGATCACGATGGTGGTCTACGCCGTCGCCGCCGACGCGTCGATCATCCGCATCTTCCTCGCGGGCTTTTTGCCCGGCTTCCTGCTGATGGGCCTGTTCTCGGGCTACATCGTCTGGTGGGCGCTGCGCCATCCGGAGAAGACGCCGCCGCCCGACGCGCCGATGAGCTTCATGGCCAAGATCCGCGCGTCTGGCAACCTGATCCCGTGCGGCGCGCTGATCGTCTTCATCGTCTGGGTGCTGATCGCCGGCTACGCCACGGCGACCGAGTGCGCGGCCTACGGCGTCGTCGGCTCGCTGGCGCTGGCGGCCTGGAGCCGCAGCCTGACCTGGGCCACGTTCTGGGAAGGGCTGATGGGCACGACCCGCACCTCCTGCATGATCATGTTCATCCTGGCGGGGGCGTCGTTCCTGACCAAGACGATGGCCTTCACCGGCATTCCGCGCGAGCTCGCCGAGTGGGTCGACAGCATGCACCTCTCGCCCTACGCGCTGATCGCGGTGCTCACCGTCGTCTACCTGATCCTCGGCACCGCCCTCGACGGCATCTCGATGATCGTGCTCACCTCGGCGGTGGTGCTGCCGATGATCCAGAAGGCCGGGTTCGACCTGATCTGGTTCGGCATCTTCATCGTCCTGCTGGTCGAGATCGCCGAGGTCACGCCGCCGGTCGGCTTCAACCTGTTCGTGCTGCAGAACATGACCGGCAAGGACAGCAACACGATCGCCCGGGCGGCGATTCCGTTCTTCGTCTGCCTGGTGGTCTGCATCGTCCTGATCACGATGTTCCCGTCGATCGTGACTTCCGTCCCGGATGCGGTGATGGGCGCGTCGCGCTAGGGGTCCGATAGGGGACAAAGCGCCGATCTGCGTGCGTTCCGCCCCGCAAATCGGGGCATCCCGACGCCCGGGATGGAAGCACGATGCCGGGGTCGGCTGGCCTATTGCGTCTCCTATGGTGGCGAGCGCTTGCCAGCCCGAGGAACCTTCGATGGCCGACATGCTCGCACCCCTGAACTGGGACATGCCTCCCGCGCAGCCGCAGGAGCGCGCGCCCGCAGCCGCGGCCCCTGTCGCGAACTCGACCGGCATCAAGGACAAGGCCAGTCGCGAGGCCTTCAAGTGGCCGACGCCGCCGTTCGCGAGCTACCCCGCGCCGACCGAGCAAACCGAGACCCTGCCCTGCCAGATCGTCACCGGCGCCGAGCTCAAGGTGAGCTCGGTGCGCCTCACCTTCTTCGTCCCCGAGAACTCGGTCGCGCACCTGCAGATGCCTTCGGCGCGCACGACCGTGCCGCTGCGCTTCGACCAGTTCAAGTCGCTCACCCTCACGACGCCGCTCCTGCCGCTGCCGCTGCCGCTCTCGGACCCGCACCTCGACCTGCTGCGCCATCGCGAGAGCAGCCCTTACAAGGTGCACATGGCCGGCGCCGGCGAGATGGCGGGTGAGACGGTCGGCCACGTCGAGACCGGCTTCGGCCTGTTCCTGTTTCCGCCCTGCGGCGACGACGGCAGCGTCAAGCGGACGTTCATCCCGAAGTGCGCCTACACGAGCTTCGAGGTCGGGCCGAAGATCGGCGAAGTGCTGGTCGAGCAGCATCACGCGACCTGGGACCAGGTCACCGATGCGATGGAGCTGCAGGACGAGATGCGCAGCCAGAAGATCGGCGACATCCTGGTGATGAAGCACATCGTCCTGCCGCAGCAATTGCTCGAGGCGATCGAGGCGCAGCACAAGATGCCGATGGTGCGCATCGGCGAGGCCCTGCTCTCGCTCGGCATGGTCAGCCAGGCGCAGCTCAAGGAGGCGCTGGTCCAGCAGCAGCTCGACCGCAGCGTTCCGCTCGGCGAGGTGCTGGTACGCATGGGCGTGGTCTCGCGCGACGACCTGCAGACTGCGCTCGCCCGCAAGATGGGCTACCCGGTCGTCAACCTCGACGCCTTCCCGGCCGAGCCCGAGGCGCTGCGCCGCCTCGCCTACGGCGTTGCCGCCCGGCTGCGGGTGATGCCGCTCCTGATCCGCGACGGTCGCCTGGTCGTCGCCCTCGACGACCCGTCGCGCCGCGCCGCGCTCGACGAGATCGAGTTCAACGCCGACATGAAGGTCGTGCCGGTCCTCGCCCGCGGCGCTTCGATCGAGTCGGCGCTGCTCGCCGCCTACGAGAAGATCGGCTCGGCGATCACCAGCAAGAAGAGCGACGACCTGGCGCCTATCCAGTACGACCTGGCGCCCCTGCCGAGCACCACCGACCAGCTCGTCGAATCGCTCGAGAAGGAAGGCCTGGAGCGCAGCAGCGCCGGCGGCAGGGACGACGAGAAGCCGATCGAGCAGAGCGACAACTCGCTGGTGCGGCTGCTCAACAGCATGATCATCGAGGCGCACGACGGCGGCGTCTCCGACATCCACATCGAGAGCTATCCCGGCAAGGAGAAGATCCGCGTCCGCTTTCGCAAGGACGGCACGCTGCGCACCTACCTCGAGCTGCCGTCGAACTACCGCAATGCGCTGATCGCCCGGGTGAAGATCATGTGCGATCTCGACATCTCGGAGCGGCGCAAACCCCAGGACGGCAAGATCAACTTCGCCAAGTTCTCGGCGCAGCACAAGATCGAGCTGCGCGTGGCCACCATTCCCACCAACGGCGGCCTCGAGGACGTGGTGCTGCGCCTGCTCGCCTCGGCCAAGCCGATCCCGATCGACAGCGTCGGCCTGTCCGAAGCCAACCTGAAAAGCCTGCTCGACGCCGTCGAGCGGCCCTACGGCATGGTGCTCTGCGTCGGCCCGACGGGCTCGGGCAAGACCACCACCCTGCATTCGGCGCTCAGCCACATCAACGTGCCCGAGCGCAAGATCTGGACCGCCGAAGACCCGGTCGAGATCACCCAGCCCGGCCTGCGCCAGGTGCAGATGAATCCGAAGATCGACTGGACCTTCGCCAAGGCGCTGCGTTCGTTCATGCGCGCCGACCCCGACGTGATCATGCTCGGCGAAATCCGCGACGAGGAGACGGCCAAGATGGCGATCGAGGCGTCGCTGACCGGCCACCTCGTGCTCTCGACGCTGCACACCAACAGCGCGCCCGAGACCGTGACCCGGCTGCTCGACATGGGCATGGACCCGTTCAATTTCGGCGATTCGCTGCTCGCCGTGCTGGCGCAGCGCCTGGTGCGCCGCAACTGCCCGTCGTGCAAGGCCAGCCGCCCGGCGACGCACGACGAGATCGAGGAGGTGCTCGGCGACTACATGAACGCGTTCGGCGAGGAGCCGCCGGTGACCCGCGCAGACGTGCTCGCCGGCTGGACGAAGCGCCATGCCCAGGACGGCCGGCTGGTGTTCCACAAGAGCCAGGGCTGCGAGAAGTGCGACCACAGCGGCCTCAAGGGCCGCGCCGGCATCCACGAGCTGATGGTCGTCTCGCGCGAGCTGCGCCGCCTGATCCAGAATGGCGGCCGGGCCGAGGAGCTGCAGCACCTGGCGATGAAGCAGGGGATGCGAACCCTGCGCCAGGACGGAATCGACAAGGTGCTCGCCGGCATCTCGACGATCGAGGAAGTGCGCGCCTGCAGCAACGCCTGAGGAGCGGACCGGAAGCGGTCATCTGCGGATGGCCGATCCCGGGCTAAGTGCGGTAGTTCGCGAGCGGCCGTTTCCGGCACCGCCAAGTGTTGTGTCCACGCTAGCCATTAGCTCTTAGGTCTCCTCTAACCGCAAGCTTGTCGGCCAAAGGTGAGGAGTGCCAAGAGCATACGTGTCGCAACACCGTCCGTCCGGCTATCGCGGTCCTTCGTTCAAGCCGGAACGCGGAGGCGCGCAAGGTCGGCGACGGCGGTACGCGCTATGCTTGAACATGCTGATCGCGATGAAGCGCAGGCGCGCCTTGGCCCTCGCTGTGATGGTGACGCTGCCCTCGGCGTGTTTCCCCGCTCGTTCCGCATCCAGGCCGTTCCGCATCGGCGTTCTGGATCCGGACCCGACGGAGTTTTCCGGGCAGTGGAAGGAGTTCGTGAGCGAACTGGAAAGGCGCGGATACGCCGAGGGCCGCGAGCTCGTCTTCGAGCGCCGGTTCGGTGAGGAGCGGAACGGCGCTGGTGTCTACAAGCTGGCCGCCGAATTGGTGGCTCTCAAGGTTGATCTGATTTACGCCTCGCACGGATCTCTGAGCGCCTTGGCCGCCAAGAGCGCGACCAAGACGATACCGATCGTGTTCTTTAGCTCCGCAGATCCCGTGAGGCTGGGTCTCGTCGGGACGCTCTCGCGACCAGGTGGGAACATCACTGGCAGCTCGATCTCGAGTTTCGAGACCATCGGTAAGAGTTTGGAGTTCCTCAAGCAAGCGACAGCGGGGCTGAGGCGCGTCATCGAGCTGACGCCTACCGGCAGCCGGGCCTTGCCCTGGTTTGATCAATGGCACGCTGCAGCGCGGTCGGCAGCGCAGCAGCTCGGCTTTAGCTACGAACTCGCAGACGTGAACTCGATGGGCGAAGTCGAAACCGTGATCCGCCAAGCGGCGCGCGAAGGCGTCGATGCCATCATCATCGGTGGCGGATCTAGCGGATTCCTGTACGCGGGACGGCGCGACGTTGCCGCTTCGTTGATCAGTCACAAGATCGCATCAATCGGCGACCCTGCCCTCGGCTTTCTTCTTCAATATGAAGTTGACTTCATGCAATTGGCGCGCAAGGCTGCGGAATACGTCGATAAAATTCTGAAAGGAGCGAAGCCCGCAGACTTGCCAGTCGAGCAATCTTCTGCGTTCGAGTTCGTCGTCAACGAGACAACCGCTCGGCGGATCGGACTTCGGCTTCCCCAAACCCTGCTGCTCCAAGCGAATAAAGTCGTTCAGTAGCGCCGCTCCGCAGCTACGCTTGAAATTTCTCCCCGTCTGACGGGCTGCTTTACAGCGCTGCAGTCAACAAGCGGAATGCCTCTTTTCGGAAACTGCCGTTCACGTCCGCCGAACCAAGCAGCCCGGGAGCTGCCCCTACCTGCACTAATCCAAGGGACGGCGCTTGAGCTGGCCCGGGCAAAGAGCGCAGCGCTCCTGTATCCACGCTAATTGCCGACCAGCCCGCTCCTGATCGCGTAGACCGTCATCTCCGAGTTGTTGGTCAGGCCCAGCTTCTCGAGCACGCGCGCGCGGTAGACGCTCACCGTCTTGGGCGAGAGCATCAGCTCCTCGGCGATGTCGGAGAGGCGCTTGCCGGAGGCGATCATCACCAGCGTCTGCATCTCCCGGTCGGAGAGCTTGTCGTGCGCGTTCTCCGAGGTCGGCGAGGTCAGGCTCTCGACCAGCATCTGCGCGATCTCGGGGGTGACGTACTTGCGGCCCTGGGCCACGGTGCGCACCGCGCTGACGATCAGCGCCGGGTCGCCGCCCTTGTTGACATAGCCGAAGGCGCCGGCGCGCAGCGCCCGGATCGCGTACTGGTCCTCGGGGTACATCGAGACGACGAGCACGCGCATCGCCGTGCCCTCGTCCTTCAGCGCATGCAGCACGTCGAGGCCGCTGCGGCCGGGAAGGTTGATGTCGAGCACGAGCACGTCGGCCGTCTTCTCGCGCATCAGCGCGCGCAGCTCGCCGTAGTCGCCGGCCTCGCCGATGACCTCGATGTCGGGCGCGTCGGAGAGGGTGTCGCGGATGCCGCGCCGGATCAGGGCGTGGTCGTCGCAGAGAAAGACCTTGATCATCTAGACGTCCGCCCACTGACTCGGATCGTAGGACCGATCCGGTTCCACCTCGGTGACGTAGGCGCTGTCGGGCACGTCGAGCGGCACCGAGAGGATCAGCGTCGTGCCGTGCGGCCCGCTCGAGAGATCGATCCAGCCGCCGACGGTATTGGCACGCTCGTGCAGGCCGCGGATGCCGAACGAGCGCGCCTTCGCCAGATCTTCCTGGCTGAGGCCGCGGCCGTTGTCGCTGATCTCGAGCGAGAGCACTCCGCCCGCCATCGAGAGGTCGATCTGCACCCGCGTCGCATGGGCATGCTTGCTGATGTTGGTCAGCGCCTCCTGCGCGGTGCGGTACGCCACCAGCGGCACGCCCGGCGGCAGCTCGAGCGGCTTCTTCGGCAGGCGGATCGTGCAGACCACCCCGGCGCGGCGCTCGAAGCGCAGGGCGATCCAGTGCAGCGCCGCGGCCAGGCCCTGCTCGAGGATGGCGGGACGCAGGTTGTGCATGATCCGCTGGCTCGACTCGACCGCGTGGCTCACCGTCTCGATCGCCGACTGCACCCGGGCGATCACCTGCGGCGTGCTCGAATGGCGGGCGATCCAGGCGAGGTCGAACTTGAGCGCGGTGAGCGAGCCGCCGACGTCGTCGTGGATCTCGCGCGCGATCGCCGCGCGCTCGAGCTCGACGCTGGTCTGCAGGTGCTGGGCGAGCTCGTGCAGGCGCTGCTTGGAGGCGACCAGGTCGCGGTCGGCCTTGACCCGGGCGCGCTTGGTCTCGGCCGCATCGACCGCGTGCAGGATCGCCGGCACCAGCCGCGCCAGGTGGTTCTTCTGCAGGTAGTCGCTGGCGCCGTGGCGCATCGCCTCGACCGCGGTGTCCTCGCCGATCTCGCCCGAGACGAGGATGAAGGGCACGTCCCGTGCGTTCGCCTTGAGCAGCTCGAGCGCGACCAGGCCGCTGAAGCCGGGCATGTTGTAGTCGGAAACGACGATGTCCCAGGGCTCGTCGAGCGCCTCGAGGAACGCCAGCTCCGACTCGACGCGCCGGGTGTGCGCCATGATTCCGCCGCGCGCCAGGTGCGCCAGAAGCAGCTCGTGATCGAGCTCGGAGTCCTCGAGGTGGAGCACCCGAAAGACACGGTCCCTTGTCGCTGCCGGCATGGCGGCGAGTATGACGCGAGGACCTGCGCCTCGAAAGCGCGCGGCCGTGCCCGGCTACGCCAGGGTGACAAACCGCACGGCAGCGGGCGCTAGACGTCGGCGGCCTGCCGCAGCGTCTGCACCACCGGCCGGCTCAGCACCTCGCGCAGGCCCCACCAGCCGGCGGCGAGCGCGAGCACGGCGCCGGCGAGCCCGCCGGCCAGCGGCACCAGCGGCGAGGGGTTCCAGTTGAACTCGAACACGAAGCGCGCCAGCGCCCAGCTCACGGCGATCGCCGCGACCGAGGCGAGCACGCCGGCGAGCGCACCCACGCCCAGCAGCTCGGCCCGCTGCACCTGCGCCAGCAGGCGGCTGCTCGCGCCGAGCGCGCGCATCACCGCGAACTCGCGGGCGCGCGCCTCGCGGGTCGCGCTGACCGCGGCGAACAGCACCACCAGGCCGGCGGCGAGGGTGAAGCCGAACAGAAACTCGACCGCGCGCACCACCTGGTCGAGCACGCCCTGGATCTGGGCGATCGAGGCGGAGACGTCGATCGAGGTGATGTTCGGGAAGTCGCGGCTGACGCCGTTGTCGAAGCCCGGCGTCTCGGGCGCGCGGAAGGCGGCGATGTAGCTGACAGGCGCCTCGGGGACCGACGCGGTCGGAAACAGGACGAAGAAGTTGACGCGCATCGACGACCAGTCGACCTTGCGCAGGCTGGTGATCCTTCCCTCGACGGCGACGCCGCCCATGTCGAAGCGCAGGGTGTCGCCGAGCTTCAGGCCCAGGGTCGTCGCCAGGCCCTCCTCGATGCTCAGGGCGTTGGCCTCGTTGGCGGTCCACTTGCCGGCGGCGATGGTGTTGTGCTGCGGCAGCTCGGTGCTGTGGCTGAGGTTGAACTCGCGGTCGACCAGGCGGCGGGCGCGGTCGTCCGCGAACTGCTCGGGCAGCACCGGCGTGCCGTCGATGGCGACGAGGCGGCCGCGGATCATCGGGAACCAGTCGTAGCGCGCCACGCCCGCATCCTTCAGCTTCTGGCGGAACGCGTCGGCCTGGGGCGGCTGCACGTTGATGACGAAGCGGTTCGGCGCGTCCTTGGGCGTCGCCTGGCGCCAGCTCGAGATCAGGTCGGTGCGCAGCAGCACCAGCAGCACGAGCGCGAGCAGGCCGACCGCGAGCGCCGAGACCTGGAGCACGGCGAAGGCCGGCCGGGCCGCGATCTGCCGGGTGGCAAGCACCAGCCAGCGCGGCGCGCCGGCCTCCGGCACCGAGCGGCGCAGAACCACCAGCGCCAGCCACGAGAGCAGCGCGAACACCAGCACCGCGCCGGCGAAGCCGCCGACGGCGATCAGGCCGAGCTTGAGGTCGCTCGACACCGCGAGCAGCAGCGCGGCGAAGCCGAGCGTGCCGGCGGCGAGCACGGCGATCGACGCCGGCTTGAGCCCGCCGACGTCGCGCCGGATCACGCGCAGCGGCGGCACCCGCGCGAGCTGCAGCACCGGCGGCAGGCCGAAGCCGAACAGCAGCGTGAAGCCGACGCCGGCGCCGAACAGGGCGGGCCAGGCGCTCGGCGGCGGCAGCGTCGCATCGACCAGGCCCGAGAGGTACCAGATGAAGACGTAGTGCACGGCGAAGCCGAGCACCAGGCCGACCGCGCTCGCCACCAGGCCGATCAGCACGAACTCGATGGAGTACTGCAGCGCGATCGTGCGCTGCGGCAGGCCGAGCACGCGCAGCATCGCGCAATCGTCGAGATGGCGGCTAGCGAAGTCGCGCGAGGCGATCGCCACCGCCACCGCCGCCAGCAAAGCAGCGAGCAGCGCGACGAGGTTGAGGAATTTCTCGGCCCGGTCGAGCGTCTGCCGCATCTCCGGGCGGCCGCTGGCGAGCGACTCGATGCGCAGGCCGCGCAGCGCCTTCGCCTTCACCTCCGCTTCGGCCCAGGCGACGAACTCGGCAACCCTGGCGTCGCTGCCGTTCATGGCCGCCACCGCCAGCCGGTAGGTCACCCGGCTCGCCGGCTGGACCAGGCCGGTGGCGTCGAGGTCGGCGACGTTGAGCATCACCCGCGGCGCGAAGCTGGCGAAGCCGGCGCCGCGGTCGGGCTCGATCACGATCACGTTGGCCACGGTCAGCGTGGCGTCGCCGAGCAGGAGCGG
>JANMCC010000193.1:0-2003 GCA_031360885.1 Burkholderiales bacterium
ACCGTCGGGCGGATGCCCTTCCAGCGCTTGGCGCCGGCCTTGCCGTAATGGCGCAGGCTGTGCTCTTCGTTCGACACCTCGCCGATCGTGGCGCGGCAGTCGATGTGGATCTTGCGCACTTCGCCCGAGCGCAGCCGCAGCTGCGCGTAAGTGCCTTCGCGGGCCAGCAGAGTCACCGCGGCGCCGGCCGAGCGCGCCATCTGCGCGCCCTTGCCGGGCAGCATCTCGACGCAATGGATGATCGAGCCGACCGGGATGTTCCTGATCGGCAGCGTGTTGCCGGCCTTGATCGGCGCTTCCGGACCGGAGACGACCGTCGAGCCGACCTCGAGGCCGCGCGGAGCGATGATGTAGCGGCGCTCGCCGTCGGCGTAGACCACCAGGGCGATGTGCGCGCTGCGGTTCGGGTCGTATTCGATGCGCTCGACCTTCGCGGGAATGGCGTCCTTGTTGCGCACGAAATCGACGACGCGATAGTGGTGCTTGTGGCCGCCACCCTTGTGCCGCGTCGTGATGTGGCCGTTGTTGTTGCGGCCGGCGTTCTGCATCTGCGGCTCGAGCAGCGACGCTTCGGGCCGGCCCTTGTACAGGTGCGGATGCGAGATCTTGATGACCGCACGCCGCCCCGGCGACGTCGGCTTGACCTTGATGACGGGCATTACGCGCCCTCCCCGGAGAAGTTCAGCTCCTGCCCGGCCGCGAGCGACACGTAGGCTTTCTTGATGTGATCGCGCCGGCCGATCGACTTGCCGAAGCGCTTGGTCTTGCCCTTGTGCTGCACGGTCTGCACCGAATCGACGGTGACCTTGAACATCAGCTCGACCGCGGCCTTGATCTCGGGCTTGGTGGCGTCGCGCAGGACCTTGAACAGGACCTGGTTGTGCTTCTCGGCGGCCATCGTCGCCTTCTCGCTGACGATGGGCGCGATCAGGATCTGCGCCAGGCGACCTTCGACGTGCGCCGAGCGCCTGGCGCCGGCGTCGGCCTTCTTCGCGACCGGCTTCTTGGCGACCGCGGCCTTCGGCGTCTTCGGCTTCGCCGCCTTCGCGGGCTTGTCGGCGGCGACCTTCTCGGCCTTCGCAGCGACAGGCTTGGCGACCTTCGGATCTGCCTTGGCGGCCTTCGCCGGCTTGGCGGCTTCGGGGGCCGTGCTCATGACAGCATCTCCTTCAGTTGCTCCATCGCGCCCTTGGTGACGAGCACCTTCTTGTAGTGCACGAGAGCGAGCGGATCGGCGTAGCGCGGCTCGACGACGAGCACGTTCGCCAGGTTGCGCGAGGCGAGCATCAGGTTGTCGGCGAGCTCGTGGGTGATGACCAGCACCGAGTCGAGGCAGCCCATGGCCTTGAACTTCTGCGCCAGCGCCTTGGTCTTGGGCGAATCGACGGTCAGCGACTCGACCACCGAGAGGCGGCCTTCGCGCACCAGCTGCGAGAGGATCGCCGCCATGCCGGCGCGATACATCTTCTTGTTGACCTTCTGCGAGAAGTTCTCGTCCGGGCTGTTCGGGAAGATCCGTCCGCCTCCGCGCCACAGCGGCGAGGAGGTCATGCCGGCGCGCGCGCGGCCGGTGCCCTTCTGGCGCCACGGCTTCTTGGTCGAGTGCTTGACCATCGCGCGGTCGAGCTGGGCGCGGGTGCCGAGGCGGGCGTTCGCCTGGAAGGCAACGACGATCTGGTGCACCAGCGCTTCGTTGTAGTCGCGCGCGAAGACCGTGTCGGGCGCCTCGACCTTGGAGGTCGACTGGCCCTGGTCGTTGAGGAGGTCGATCTGCATCAGTTCGCTCCCTTCTTGACCGCGCCCTTGGGCGCCGCCTTCACGGCCGGGCGAACGATGATGTGGCCGTTCTTCGCGCCGGGCACCGCGCCGCGCACGAGCAGCAGCTGACGCGCTTCGTCGATGCGGACGATGTCGAGGTTCTGGGTGGTCTTGGTCACGTTGCCGCGCTGGCCCGACATCTTCTTGCCGGGGAACACGCGGCCCGGGTCCTGCGCCATCGAGAT
>JANMCC010000264.1:0-6713 GCA_031360885.1 Burkholderiales bacterium
AAGACCTGGACCGAGTTCAAGCAGGTGGCCGAGTTCTTCTCCGGCAAGCAGATCGACGGCAAGAAGGTCTACGGCACCTACCTCTTCACCGAGCGCGGCTCCGAAGGCATCACGATGGGCGTGAGCAACGTGCTCTATCCCTTCGGCTTCAAGTACCAGGATCCGAAGAAGGCCTACGCGATGGACGGCTTCGTCAACGGGCCCGACGCGATCAAGGGGCTCGAGTTCTACAAGGCGCTCTACAAGTGCTGCACCCCGCCGGGGCTGACCAACTCGTACATGGGCGAGGGCCTGGACGCGTTCAAGTCGGGCCAGGTGGCGATGATGATGAACTGGTTCGCCTTCTTCCCGGGCCTCTACAAGGACCCGAACGTCGGCGGCGACAAGATCGGCTTCTTCGTCAACCCGAGCGACAAGGGCAAGGGCTCGCAGCTCGGCGGCCAGGGGATCTCGGTCGTCGCGTACTCGCCGAACCGGGCCGAGGCGCTTGCGTACATCAAGTGGTTCGCCACGCCCGAGGTGCAGAAGAAGTGGTGGGCGCTGGGCGGCTATTCGGTGCACAAGGCGGTGCTGCAGGATCCGGGCTTCACCAAGAGCGCGCCGTTCGCCTCCGAGTTCCTGACGGCGATGGACCAGGTGGTCGACTTCTGGGCCGACCCGAGCTATGCGCAGCTCCTGCTCGCCGAGCAGAAGCGCGTGCATGACTTCGTCGTCGCCGACAAGGGCACGGCAAAGGAGGCGCTCGACGGCCTGCTCGCCGACTGGAAGAAGGTGTTCAAGGAAGACGGCAAGCTGAAGTAGTTCGCCGAGGGACGAGCCGGCGCACCGCGTGCGCCGGCTTCCCGACGCCCCAACGCATCCCGACCCCCTGACCGATGAGCGCTGCCGAGCAACTGGCCCTTCGCGCCGCCGAGGCGACGCCGGCCCCCTTGTTGCGCCGCATGCGCGGCCTCTCCGACCGGGCGATCGCGTGGCTCTTCATCGCGCCGACGATGCTGCTGCTGCTGGCGATCAACATCTTTCCGCTGATCTGGACGATCAAGCTCTCGTTCACCAACTTCCGCGCCAACCGGCCGAATGCCGAGGTCGTGAATGTCGGCATCGACAACTACGTCTCGGTCCTGACCGACCCCGACATCTGGGGTCCGATGCAGGCGACCGCGCATTTCCTGTTCTGGACGATCGCGCTGCAGACCCTGATCGGCTTCGCTCTCGCCTACCTGATCGACCGCAAGTTCCGCGGCCACGGCTTCTGGACCACGCTGATCCTGATCCCGATGATGCTGTCGCCGGCGGTGGTGGGCAACTTCTGGGCTTTCATCTACCAGCCGCAGATCGGCCTCTTCAACTACGCGGTGTCGTTCTTCACCGGCATCGCGCCCTCGAGCTTCGAGATGCTCGGCTCGGTGCGGCTCGCGCCCTGGGCGATCGTCATCGTCGACACCTGGATGTGGACGCCCTACGTCATGCTGATCTGCCTGGCCGGGTTGCGCAGCATCCCCGACTACATCTACGAGGCGGCCGAGGTCGACCGGGCCTCGGCCTGGCGCCAGTTCTGGAGCATCACGCTGCCGATGGTGCTGCCCTTCATCATGCTCGCGGTGCTGTTCCGCGGCATCGAGAACTTCAAGATGTTCGACCTGGTGAACCTGCTCACCAACGGCGGGCCGGGCTCGACCACCGAGGTGGTCTCGATCACGCTGAAGCGCGAGGCCTTCGAGAAGTGGCGCACCGGGTACTCGTCGGCGCTGGCGATCATCCTGTTCGTCGCCGTGTTCGGCCTGGCCAACATCTCCGTCAAGGCGCTCAACGCCGTGAAGAACCGTTAGGGACGACGTGCGCATCGGACTCAGCACAGCGCATTCGGTGGTCGAGCCCTCGACCCTGGCGAAGACCGTGGCGATGACGCTGGTGATCCTCTATGCCTTCATCACCCTGGTGCCGCTCGGCTGGATCCTGCTCACCAGCATCAAGAGCCCGCCCGACTCGATCAGCTATCCGCCCAAGGTCGTGTTCGAGCCCTCGCTCGAGGGCTACTGCAACCTGTTCACGACGCGCTCGCGGCAGACCGAGGAATACATCAAGAGCCTGCCGCCCGCCGTCGACACCTGCGACAGCCTGGCGCGGCGCAACAGCATGGTGGTGGTGAGCCGCTCGAACTACCTGCCGCGCTTCCTCAACTCGCTGATCATCGCCGGCGGCTCGACCCTGCTCTCGGTCGGCCTCGGCGTCATGGCGGCGTACGCGTTCTCGCGCTTCAAGGTGCCGGGCAAGGACGACCTGATGTTCTTCATCCTCTCGACCCGGATGATGCCGCCGATCGCCGTGGCGATCCCGATCTACCTGATGTACCGCGAGCTGGGCCTCTCGGACACCAAGCTCGGCATGATCCTGCTCTACAGCGCGGTCAACGTCTCGCTCGCCGTCTGGCTGCTGAAGGGCTTCATCGACGAGATCCCGCGCGAGTACGAAGACGCGGCGATGGTCGACGGCTACACCCGCCTGCAGGCCTTCCGCAAGGTGGTGCTGCCGCAGGCCGCGACCGGCATCGTCGCGACCGCGATCTTCTGCCTGATCTTCGCCTGGAACGAGTACGCCTTCGCCGTGCTGCTCACCAGCGGCGAGGCGCAGACGGCGCCGCCCTTCATTCCGATCATCATCGGCGAGGGCGGCCAGGACTGGCCCGCCGTCGCCGCGGGCACGACGCTCTTCCTCGTGCCGATCCTGGTCTTCACCGTGCTGCTGCGCAAGCACCTGCTGCGCGGCATCACCTTCGGCGCGGTGCGCAAATGAACATCGAAGACGAGCTGCGCACGCCGCCCGTGGCCGACCCGCATCCGCGCTGGCCGCGGTGGCTGCGGCGCGGCCCGCTCGAGCTCGCGGCCAGCGGCGTGATCGCACTCGGCATCGTCATGATGCTGCAGCCGTTTGCCCTCGTGCTCTTCACCTGGTCGTTCGTCACCACGCTTGCCGGCGTCGCGATGTTCACCGTCGTCTCCAAGTTCCCCGCCTGAGGACCGACGAGCCGTGGCCGAGATCCGTGTCGAACGCCTGCACAAGGCCTTCGCCGACTTCGTGGCGGTGAAGGACTCGACCTTCACCGTCAAGGACGGCGAGTTCTTCTGTCTGCTCGGCCCCTCGGGCTGCGGCAAGACGACGACGCTGCGCATGATCGCCGGCCTCGAGTTGCCGACCGAGGGCAAGAACTTCCTCGGCGGCGAGGACGTCACCTGGAAGCGCGCCTCGCAGCGCGACATCGCGTTCGTGTTCCAGCTGTTCGCGCTCTACCCGCACCTGAACGTGCGCAGGAACATCGCCTTTCCGCTCGTCTCGCAAGGCATGCCGCGGGCCGAGATCGAGCGCAAGGTCGAGGAGGCGGCGCGCATCCTGCAGATCACGCGCCTGCTCGACAGTCCCGTCTCCGGCCTCTCGAGCGGCGACCGGCAGCGGGTCGCGCTCGGCCGCGCCATCGTCCGCCAGCCGCTCGCCTTCATGATGGACGAGCCGCTGGGCGCGCTCGACTCCGAGTTCCGCGAGCTGATGTGCGCCGAGCTGCGCGGCCTGCACGACCGGCTGAAGGCGACCATGGTCTACGTCACCCACGACCAGATGGAGGCGATGGCGATGGCCGACACCATCGCCATCATGAACAACGGCGGGAGAGTGCAGCTCGGCGCGCCGCAGGGGGTCTTCGACCGGCCGGCGTCGGTGTTCGTCGCCGACTTCATCGGCGCCCCGGCGATGAACTTCATTCCCTTCGCCGGCAGCTACGCGGCCGGCGCGAGCGAAGTGACGATCGGCGGCGCGCGCGTCGCCGTGCCCGCGCTGGCCGAGGCGGCTCCGGGCGGCGAGCTGCTCTGCGGCGTACGCCCCGAGCACGTGCGCTTCGACGACGCCTCGGGCCTGCGCGCCGAGGTCCTCGGCAGCGAGTACCTGGGGCACAGCCAGATCGTGACCGTCACCACGTCGGTCGGCTCGACGCTGCGGGCCAAGGTCGGGCCGCAGGTCCGGGCCGAGCGCGGCGAGCACGTCGGCCTGGCGTTCGACGCGCGCACGGTCTCGCTGTTCGACAAGCCCAGCGGAAGAGCTCTGGCCCTGCGCCGCGAGGCGACGCATGGCTGACTTGCGCCTCGAGCGCGTGGGCAAGCGCTTCGGCACCACAACCGCGGTTCACGAGCTCTCGCTCGACATCGCCAGCGGCGAGTTCATCGTCCTGCTCGGGCCCAGCGGCGCCGGCAAGACGACGACGCTGCGCCTGGTGGCCGGCCTCGAGACGCCCGATACAGGCAGCGTCTTCATCGGCGGCCACGACGTCACCCGCACCGCGCCGGCGCTGCGCGACGTCACCTTCGTCTTCCAGCAGTACTCGCTCTATCCGCACCTGAGCGTCTACGACAACCTCGCTTTTCCGCTGCGCTCGCCGCTGCGCCGCGTGCCCGAGGCGAAGGTGCACGAGAAGGTGCTGGAGATCGCGCGCCTGCTGCGCATCGAGGACAAGCTGGCGAATCCGGCGACCCGCCTCTCGGGCGGGCAGATGCAGCGCGTGGCGATCGGCCGGGCCCTGGTGCGCGAGCCCGCGGTGACGCTGATGGACGAGCCGCTGTCCTCGCTCGACGCCAAGCTGCGCAACGACCTGCGCCTCGAGCTGAAGCGGATCCAGCAGGACCTCGGCGCGACCATGCTCTACGTCACCCACGACCAGACCGAGGCGCTGACCCTGGCGACGCGGATCGGCGTGCTCGACCGCGGCCACCTGGCGCAGGTGGGCAGCCCGCGGGAGATCTACGAGAACCCGCAGACCAGCGCCGTCGCCGCGCGCCTCGGCTCGCCGCGCATCAACCTCGTGCCGCGCGCCGCGCTCGGCGCCTGGCCCGCGCCCGAGGGCGCGGTCACGCTCGGCGTGCGCGCCGAGCACCTGCACCTGCGCAACGGCGCCGCCGCGGCCGGACCTTCGCTGCGCGCGACGGTGCGGCGGATCGAGCTGCTGAGCGACCCGCGCCTGGTGCACCTGGCGCTCGCCGACGGCGCCGCCGAGCTGATCAGCGCCGCCCCGGCGAACGGCTCGGTCGAGCCCGGCAGCCAGGTGAATGTGGACATGGACCGACCGCTCTGGTTCGACGCCGCCGGCCGGCGCGTCGCCGCCTGAACGGCCCGACGGGCTTTCGATTCCGGAGCATTGCCGATGGACCACCAATCCCTGATCCGGGCCGCGACCCAGACGCTGATCGAGCATGTCGACGAGCTGACCGAGCTCGACAGCGCCATCGGCGACGGCGACCACGGCCTCAACATGAAGCGCGGCGCGCTCGCGATCCAGGCGAAGCTGGGCGAAGGGCAGGGCGCCGGCTCGCTGAACGAGGCGCTGAAGTCCGCGGGCACCACCTGCATGAGCACGATCGGCGGCTCGTCGGGGCCGGTGTTCGGCACCTTGCTCGTCACGCTCGCCAAGGAGCTGCCGGCCGAGCCCGGCCCGCACGACCTGGCCGCTGCCCTGGCCGCGGGCATCGCCGCGCTCACCCGCCTCGGCAAGGCCCAGGTCGGACAGAAGACGCTGCTCGACGTGCTCGATCCGGTGCAGCGCCTGCTCGCCGCGAGCGACCCCGCGTCGCCGGACATCGTCGTCCGGGTGCGGCAGTGCGCCTTCGACAGCGCCGCCGCCACCGCGGCGATGGACGCGATCCGCGGCCGCGCCTCGTTTCTCGGCGACCGGGCCCTCGGCCACGTCGACCCCGGCTCGCGCTCGATGGCGCTCATCATCGGCGCCGTCTGCGACGGACTCTCCACAGCGAGGACACCATGAAGAAGCTGATCAATCACGTCGACGACGTCCTGGCCGAATCGCTCGACGGCTTCGCCGCGGCGCATGCCGACATCGTCAGCCTCGGCGCCGAGCGCAAGTTCGTGCAGCGCAAGACGCTCAAGCCCGGCAAGGTGGCGCTGATCTCGGGCGGCGGCTCGGGCCACGAGCCGCTGCACGCCGGCTTCGTCGGCCGCGGCATGCTCGACGCGGCCTGCCCGGGCCAGGTGTTCACCTCGCCCACGCCCGACCAGATGCTAGCCGCGGCCGAGGCGGTGGACGGCGGCGCCGGCACGCTCTTCATCGTCAAGAACTACTCCGGCGACATGATGAACTTCCAGATGGCCGCGGAGATGCTGACCAGCGACAACGCCACGGTCATCGTCAACGACGATGTCGCCGTCGAGAACTCCACCTACACCACCGGCCGGCGCGGCGTCGCCGGCACGCTGGTGGTCGAGAAGCTGCTCGGCGCCGCGGCCGAGCGCGGCGACGGCCTCGCGGCGCTGAAGGCGCTGGGCGACAGCGTCAACAAGGCGACCGCGTCGATGGGCGTCGCCCTGACGTCGTGCACCGTGCCCGCCGCCGGCAAGGCGACCTTCCAGATCGGCGCCGACGAGATGGAGATGGGCGTCGGCATCCACGGCGAGCCCGGCCGGCGCCGGGTCAGGCTCGGCACGGCCGACGAGATCGCCGGCGAGCTGGTCGGCGCGATCCTCAAGGACCTGTCGATGGCGCGCGGCCAGGGGGTGCTGCTGCTGGTCAACGGCTTCGGCGGCACGCCCCTGCTCGAGCTCTACCTGATGGTCAGCGCCGCGCTCAAGGTCCTGCGCGGCTCGGGCATCCAGCCGGTGCGCTTCCTGACCGGCTCGTACGTCACCTCGCTCGAGATGGCGGGCTGCTCGATCTCGGTCAC
>JANMCC010000265.1:0-5044 GCA_031360885.1 Burkholderiales bacterium
GGCCCGACCTGCAACTCGAGCACGGCGCGGATGTTCTGCTCGACATTGAGCTTGCGGAAGATCGACGGCTCCTGCGGCAGGTAGGAGAGGCCGAGGCGCGAGCGCTGGTGGATCGGCATGCGTTCGACCCGCCGGCCCTCGATCGTGATCTCGCCGCCGTCGGCCCGGACCAGGCCGACGATCATGTAGAAGCTCGTCGTCTTGCCCGCGCCGTTCGGCCCGAGCAGGCCGACCACCTCGCCGCTCCTGACCGCGAGGCGGACGCCGTCGACGACCGTGCGCGAGCCATACGACTTGCGCAGGCCCAGCGCCTCGAGGCGGTGAACCGGCGCGCTCGCCGGAGCCGCGCTCACTTCGGCTCCCCGATCGCCGGTGTCAGCTTCAGCCCGGGCGCGCTCGCCGCGGCGGCGCTGGCGGCGGCCTTCGCTTCGGCGGCCGCCGCGCTGCCTTCCTTGGGCGCCAGCACCGCCCGGACCCGGCCGCCCGGGTTGGCGGGCGTCGCCTGCGCCCCCCCGGAGACGTTGAAGACCTCGGTGGCGCTGTCGTAGGTGACCAGGTTGCCGGTCAGCTCGTCGGCGGCATTGGCGCCGCGAAGGCGCCGCACCGTCGCGTTCCTGACGAATCGGATCACGTCCGACTTGCCGTCGTACTCGAGGCGCTCGGCGTCGCCCTCGATCCATTCGTCGGGCGCGTCGCGCTTCTGCCGGAAGGTCGCGTGCTGCGCCGGCGAGCCGGTCGCGACCGCGCTGCGGTAGCCGTCGGGCGACTCGCGGACTTCGATGCGTGCCGCCCGGATGATCATCGTGCCCTTGGTGACGACGACGTTGCCGTTGAAGATGAAGACCTGGTTCAGCAGGTCGCCGGAGCTGGAGGCGTCGGCCTCGACGGTCAGCTCCTTGAAGCGGTCGGCCTTCTCGGCAAGGGTGGGGGCGCTCGCCAGGGCGAGCGCGCTGCCCCAGAGCAGGGCGGCGGAGAGGCGACGACGGCAATGCACGGGGGAAAAATCCGGGTAGAGGTGATTCCGCATGGCGGCATGAAACTTGCATGCCATTCTATGCGAGGCCTCTCGGATCGTGGGCCCGGAAGCGGTCGAATCTCACGCCGCGCCGCGCCCCCTGGCCCGATTCATGCCGGCGGCGGAGCGCTCCGCCGCAGGCTAGCCGGCCTTGCGAACCCGCGCCAGAAGGGTGTCGACGACGGCGAGCAGGCGTTCGTTGCCCACCGCCGGGCCCTTGGCGGGCTGGCCGGTGTTGGCCAGGTTGCCGTTCGTGTAATAGCGGCCCTGCACGCCCATCGCCGGCACCGCGTCGATCTTGTAGGCCTCGGCGAGCTGGCGTGCCTGCTGGCACTGCGCCGCCACCGCGGGCGAGCCGTACAGCGTCATGAAGCGGATCGGATCGGCGCCGTTCTTCAGCGCGAACGCCGCCATGTCCTCGGGCGTGCGCAGGCGCGCACGGTCGTTGTGGATCGCGGCGAAGACCTTGCGCTGCAGGCTGGGCACGAGGCCGAGCGCCTCCAGCGTGTAGAACAGGCGCTGCTGGGCGGCGAACGGCGTCTCCTGGAACCAGACCGGTACCCGGCGCAGGACGACATCGGCCGGCAAGTTCTTCGACCAGGCCTCGAGCGCCGGCTCGAAGGCGTTGCAGTGCGGGCATTCGTACCAGAAGAACTCGACCACCTCGATCTTGCCGGTGGCCGCCACCGGCGCCGGCTGCTCGAGGCGAACGTAGTGCACGCCTTCGACCGGGCCAGCCTGCTGGGCCCCGGCCGGAGCGACGAGGCTTGCGCCGCCGAGCCCGGCGGCGACGAGGCCGAGCGAGAAGTCACGCCGAGCGAGTGTCATGGCCCGAATCTACTTCGAATCTACTTCTGAACCCGGACCAGCGCCGAGTCGACCCCGGCATCGCCGAGCTTTTCCTTGGCGGCATCGGCGTCTTCCTTCTTCTCGAACGGGCCGACGCGGACCCGGTACACCGTGCGTCCGCCCTGCTCGCGCTCGGTCAGCTTGCTCTCGACGCCGAGCATCGCGAGGCGGGCACGCTGCTGCTCGGCGTCTTCACTGCGGGCGAAGGCCCCGGCCTGGACGAAATAGGAGAACGGATCGCCGCCCGCCGCCAGGGCCTGCGAAGCCCTCGGCGATGGCGCGCTCGCGGCCAGGGTGGCCGGGGCGCTCGCGCCCGAGGCCGGCCGCGCGACCCGCGGTGCGCTGGCGGCGCCCGGCAACGGCGGATCGACCTGCGTCGGCGGCGGCAGCACCGCGGTCGGGGGCGATACGCCGGGCGCGGCCGACGACGCCGGCAGCGGCGCCGGGTTCTTGCCGGCCAGCGCGCTGTTGGGGTCCCAGTTCTTGTTGCGCTCGACCTCGGCCGCGTCCTGGCCGGGCTGGCGCCCCTGGACCTTGTTGACGAACGGGTTCGGCGCCTTGGTGACGTAGAGGGCGACGCCGAGGGCGATCGACAGGCCGATCAGGAGGCCGATGACGAGGCCGATGATGAAGCCGCCGCGCTGGCCGCGGGGTTGTGCTGATTTCATGCGGGTTCCGGTTCTCTGTCCATGCGCTCGGGCGCGCTGACGCCGAGCAGCGCCAGCGCATTGCGAATGACCTGGCGCGTCGCCGCCAGCAATGCCAGGCGGGCTCGGGCCAGCTCGGCGTCGGCGACGAGGAAGCGCTCGGCGGCGTAGTAGCTGTGGAAGGCGGCGGCGAGATCGCGCAGGTAGAACGCGACCTCGTGCGGCGCCATGGCCGCTGCGGCGCCGGCGAGCATCTCGGGATAGTCGGCGAGCTTTCTCAGCAGCGCGGTCTCGCTGGCCGCCGAGAGGCGCGCCAGGTCGGCCGCGGCGAGGCCGGCGACGTCGCCGCCCTGGGCCGCGAACTCGCGGATCACCGAGGAGATGCGGGCGTGCGCGTACTGCACGTAGAAGACCGGGTTCTCGTCGTTCTGCTTCAGCGCCAGGTCCAGGTCGAAGGTGAACTCGGTGTCTGCCTTCCTGCTCAGCATGAAGAAGCGGACCGCGTCCTTGCTGGTCCACTCGATCAGGTCGCGCAGGGTGATGTAGGAGCCGGCGCGCTTGGAGAGCTTCACCTCCTGTCCGTCGCGCTCGACCCGCACCATTGTCGTCAGCACGTAGTCCGGATAGTTCGTCGGCACGCCCATGCCGGCCGCCTGCAGGCCGGCCCGGACTCGGGCGACCGTGCTGTGGTGGTCGCCGCCCTGGATGTCGATCGCCTTCTCGAAGCCGCGCTCGAACTTGGCGAGGTGGTAGGCGACGTCGGGCACGAAGTAGGTGTAGCTGCCGTCGGACTTGCGCATCACCCGGTCCTTGTCGTCGCCGTAGTCGGTGGTGCGAAGCCAGAGCGCGCCGCCCTCCACGTACGCCTGGCCGGAGGCGATCAGCCGGGCGACGGTCGCTTCAACCCGGCCGCTCGAGTACAGGCCCGACTCGAGGTAGTAGCTGTCGAAGCGCACGCCGAACGCGGCGAGATCGAGGTCCTGCTCGTGGCGCAGGTAGGCGACCGCGAACTCGCGGATGCCGTCGCGGTCGTCGAGCCGGCGCGAGGCGGTGAACTCCCGGTCGTCGGCCTTGACGGTCTTGCCCGACTTGAAGTCGGCGGCGATGTCGGCGATGTAGTCGCCGTTGTACGCGTTCTCCGGCCACCCGGGGTCGCCCGGCGCCAGGCCGGCGAGGCGCGCCTCGACCGACGCGCCGAGGGTCGCAATCTGCACGCCGGCATCGTTGTAATAGAACTCGCGCACGACCTTCCTGCCCTGCGCCTCGAGCAGGTTGCAGATCGCGTCGCCGAGAGCCGCCTGGCGCGTATGGCCGACGTGCAGTGGCCCGGTCGGGTTGGCGGAGACGAACTCGACGATCACCGGCGCCGACGCATCCGCGGGCTTGCGGCCGAACGACTCCGTGCTCTCCAGGATCTCGGTGACGATCCGCTGGCGCGCTGCCGCGCGCAGGTGCAGGTTGATGAAGCCGGGGCCGGCGATGTCGATCGATTCGACCCAGCGCTCGACCGCGGTCTTCTTCTTCAGCGCCGCGACCAGCTCGGCCGCGACCTCGCGCGGGTTGCGCCGCTGCGCCTTGGCCAGCGGCATCGCCGCGGTGCAGGCGAGGTCGCCGTGCGCGGCCTGGCGCGGCGTCTCGAACGCCGCCACCAGCGTGTTGCCTGGGTTCACTTCGTCCATCGCTGCGCGCAGCGCATCGAGCAATTCGTCACGGGCCCGGGTCATCGGCGAATTCTACGAGGCGGGTTTGCGTGCCTCTGCCGTGCGGCGGGAAGTCGGCGGAGAGCGTGAATAAGGCCAGCGGCATCGGCAGATCGCCGTACTTCCGGTCACACGTCGGTGCAAGAATTCTTCAAACGCCAACGCCACACGCATGTCCTCCGCCGCCACCGTCTCCGTTCCTCCCGTTGCCGCCCCGGCCGCCTCGACCGCCAAGCCGATGCCGGCGCAGATCGGCAAGTACCGGATCCTCGGCCGCCTCGGCGACGGCGCCACCAGCGAGGTGTTCCTCGGCTTCGACGACTTCCAGGGCCGCAACGTCGCGATCAAGCGGGTGCGCGCGTCGACCGCCGCCGACCCGGTAGACGGCCACTATTCGGAACGCTTCTTCGCCGCCGAGGCGGCGCTGGTCGGCAAGCTCCAACACCCGAACGTGGTGCAGATCTTCGACGCCGTGCCCGATCCGGTCGAGCCCTACCTGGTCATGGAGTACGTGGCCGGCGGCACGCTTCGACCGTTCTGCCGCGCCGACCAGCTGCTCTCGCTCGAGCTCGTGGTCGAAATCGGCTTCAAGTGCGCCATGGCGCTCGGCTACGTCTACCGTCAGGGCCTGATCCATCGCGACGTCAAGCCGGCGAACCTGCTCACGGTGCTGACCAACGGCCAGATCACCGACGTCAAGATCACCGATTTCGGCAGCGTGCTCAACCTCGGCTCCGACGTCACCCAGATCCACCGGGTCGGCTCGCTCGCCTACATGTCGCCAGAGCAGCTCGACGGCGGCACGCTCGACTGCCGGGCCGACATCTACTCGC
>JANMCC010000272.1:0-2534 GCA_031360885.1 Burkholderiales bacterium
CCCTGCGCTGCTCGGCGCCGCCCACGCACGCCGACGGGCACCCGACCCCGGCTTTGCGCGAGCACCTGGTTTCGGCGAAGAGATGACGCCGCTCGGCGTACGCGCTTCCGTTCGTACCGGCGAAGCCGTGGTCGGGTGCCCGGCCGGGCGCGTGGGAGGCGCCGAGCAGCGCAGGAGCCGGGGCCAGCGCGCGCAGCGCGCGACCGTCAATCTGACATGCCGCAGCCTGGTACAGCGCAGGGAGCGAAGCGAACGTAGCGAGTTCTGCGGCAGGCCCCGGATCCGAGCAGCGCAGGGGAGTTGGCTCGCGCAGCGAGCCAACCGCCGAGGTCGTGCCCGGACGGGCGCCCGACCACGGCTTCGTCAACCCCACTCACTCCAACGGTCGCATACAAGCACCGACCCCGATAATCCAACTCCATGATCGGACGCCTGGTAGGCACTCTCGCGGAAAAGTCGCCACCGCAGCTCCTCGTCGACGTCGGCGGCGTCGGCTACGAGGTCGACGTGCCGATGTCGAGCTTCTACAACCTGCCCGGGCTCGGCGAGAAGGTCACGCTGCTCACGCACTTCGTGGTGCGCGAGGACGCGCAGGTGCTGTTCGGCTTTCTCACCCACGCCGAGCGCGCGACCTTTCGCCTGCTGGTGAAGATCTCGGGCGTCGGCCCGCGCACCGCGCTCTCGATCCTTTCGGGCCTCTCGGTCGACGAGCTGGCGCAGGCGATCGCCCTGCAGGAGAGCGGCCGGCTGATCAAGGTGCCGGGCATCGGCAGGAAGACCGCCGAGCGTCTGCTGCTCGAGTTGAAGGGCAAGCTCGGCGACGCGGTCGCGCAGCCGGCCAGCGTCGCTTCCTCGGCGCAGGGCGACATCCTGCAGGCCCTGGTCGCGCTCGGCTACAGCGAGCGCGAGGCGGCGGCGATCCTGAAGACGCTGCCCGCCGATGTCGAGGTCTCGGCGGGCATCAAGCTCGCCCTGCGCGCGCTGGCGAAGTAGCGGACGGGCTTCGCCGACAATCGCCGCTCCACACGCATGCACAACTCATCCTGCCGGACCTCGGCCTTCGTCTTCGCCCTGAGCCTTTCGGCGCCGGCGTTCGCCCATGTCAGCCTGCCGCCTGGCGGCGCCACTGCCGGCAGCACCTACGACGCCGCCTTTCGGGTCGGCCACGCCTGCCAGGACGCGGGCAGCACCACCGGCATCACGGTCCGGATCCCGGAAGGCTTCAGCGTGCAGAAGGCCGAGCCGCGAGCGGGCTGGACGCTGACGACGGCGCCGGGCAGCGTCGCCTGGCGCGCCGACTCGGCGCAGACCGCGCTGCCTGCCAGCGAGAAGGCCGAGTTCGTCGTCCGCGGCGCGCTGACGGCCAAACCGGGCACGCTCTGGTTCAAGGTGCTGCAGAGCTGCGACAAGGGCAGCGCCGACTGGGCCGGGGTGCCGGCCGCGGCCGCCGACAAGCCGGCCTTCCCGGCGGCCCGGCTCGATGTCCTTCCCGCCGGCGTGGCCGCGGTCGACGTCCGCGACGCCTGGATCCGGATCGCGGTTCGCGGGCAGAGCGGCACGGGCGCGTTCATGACGCTCGCCGCGCCTGCCGGCGCACGGCTCGTCGGCGCGTCGACGCCGGTCGCCGGCAACGCCGAGGTGCACGAGATGAAGATGGAAGGCGACGTGATGCGCATGCGCGCCGTCGCCGGCGGGCTCGAGCTGCCGCCGCGCCAGGCCGTGGCGCTCAGGCCCGGCGGCTACCACCTGATGCTGACCGAGCTGAAGCAGCCGCTGGTCGCCGGCGAGACGGTGCCGCTCACGCTCGAGTTCGTCGACCGCGAAGGGCGCAAGGGCGTCGCCCGGCTGCAGGTGCCGGTGCGCGCTTCAGCCGCCGGCGGCGAAGACCCGGCTGCGGCAGCGCACCGCCACTGAGGGCTTGCAGGCGCGGTGCCTCGGGCGGGCGCGACAGCGCACTCGATAATGCCGCCATGTCGATCCAGACCGACGATTTCGCGCCCACGCCGGCCGGCGGCGGCCTGCGGGTGGTGGCCGCCCAGCCGGTCTCGCCCGGCGAAGAGGCGATCGAGCGGGCGCTCCGGCCGAAGGGGCTCGCCGAGTACATCGGCCAGGCGAAGGCGCGCGAGCAGCTCGAGATCTTCATCGGCGCGGCACGGATGCGCGGCGAGGCGATGGACCACGTGCTCCTGTTCGGCCCGCCCGGCCTCGGCAAGACCACGCTCAGCCACATCATCGCCAACGAGCTCGGGGTGAACCTGCGCTCGACCTCGGGGCCGGTGCTGGAAAAGCCCAAGGACCTGGCCGCGATCCTCACCAACCTCGAGAAGAACGACGTGCTCTTCATCGACGAGATCCACCGGCTCTCGCCGGTGGTCGAGGAGATCCTCTACCCCGCGCTCGAGGACTACCAGATCGACATCATGATCGGCGAGGGCCCGGCGGCGCGCTCGATCAAGCTCGAGCTGCAGCCCTTCACCCTGATCGGTGCGACCACCCGCGCCGGCATGCTGACCAACCCGCTGCGCGACCGCTTC
>JANMCC010000281.1:0-24298 GCA_031360885.1 Burkholderiales bacterium
CTCTCGACTACACGCACGTCGCTGCGAAGATCCGTGAGCTGAGCGACGGGCACCGCTTCAACCTGCTCGAGGCGCTCGCGACGTCCGTCGCGGACGCGCTCTACGAGCAGTTCGGGCCGACGCGGCTGAAGCTGCGCGTGCGCAAGCAGCCGGCCGGGCTCGGTGTCGAGCACTCCGCAGTGATCGTCCAGCGGCCATGACAATCGCGTACGTCGGCCTCGGCTCCAACCTCGGCGACCGCGTGGCGAACGTCGAAGCCGCCTTCGCCGCGATCGCGGCGCTGCCGGGCACGAGCCTCGCGGCCCGCTCCTCGCTCTACGAAACCGCGCCGCTCGACGCCGACGGGGCCGACTACGTGAATGCGGTCGCGCACGTCCGCACGATGCTCGCGCCCCTGGACCTGCTGCACGCCCTGCAGGCGATCGAGACGGCCGCCGGGCGGCTGCGCCCGTACCCGAACGCGCCGCGCACGCTCGATCTCGACCTGCTGCTCTACGGCGATGTCGATCTCGACAGCGCCGAACTGCTGTTGCCGCACCCGCGCCTGCACGAGCGGGCCTTCGTGCTCGAGCCGCTGCTCGAGCTCGCCCCCGACCTGCGGTTGCGTGGCGAGTCCACAGCAGCTCTTCGCGCCCGGCTCGGACCGCAGCGCGTCGCTAAACTCGATCGATGATCGAATCCATCCCCGCGCCCGTGCGCATGGTGGCGTTGCTCACCGCCTCGAACGTCTTCATGACCTTCGCCTGGTACGGCCACCTGAAGACGCTCGAGAACCGGGCCTGGTACGTGGCCGCGCTCGTGAGCTGGGGCATCGCCCTGTTCGAGTACCTGCTGATGGTGCCGGCCAACCGCATCGGCTACGCCGGCGGCCTGAGCCTGGCGCAGCTCAAGATCGTCCAAGAGGTCGTCACCCTCTGCGTCTTCGTGCCGTTCGCCCTGGTCTTCATGAAGCAGCCGCTCAAGCTCGATTTCCTCTGGGCGGGCCTGTGCCTGGTGGGCGCCGTGTACTTCGTGTTCCGCGCGGCATGACGAGCGGCATCGAGCGCTTTCGCCACATCGCCGTCGAGGGTCCGATCGGCGCCGGCAAGACGACCCTGGCGCACCTGCTGGCGACGCGGCTCGGCGCCGAGCTGATGCTCGAGCAGCCGGCCGAGAACCCCTTCCTCGACCGCTTCTACGACGACCTGCCGGGCGACGCCTTCCAGACCCAGCTGTTCTTCCTGTTCCAGCGCGAGCGCCAGGTGCGCGGCCTGGCGCAGGCCAGCATGTTCGGCCAGGGCCTGGTCAGCGACTTCATGTTCGCCAAGGACGCGATCTTCGCCAAGCTGACGCTGAGCGACGAGGAGTACCGCCTCTATTCGCTGATGCACGCGCCGATCGCCGCCCAGCTGCGCGAGCCCGACCTGGTGATCTGGCTGCAGGCGCGGCCGGAGACGCTGCTGGCGCGGCTGCGCCGGCGCGGCGTGGCGATGGAGCAGCAGATCGGGCTCGACTACCTCGAGCGCCTCGCCGACGCCTACGTCGAGCACTTCGCCAGCTATGCCGGCGCGCCGGTGCTCGCGGTCGATGCCGAGGAGTTCAACCCGCTGGCGCGCGCGGGCCATGTCGACGAGCTGATCGAGTGCCTCGACGGCTTCAGCGGCCGCCGCGGCACGCTGGTACCGAGCAGCGACGAATCACCCGGCTGACGCGGCGCCGCCGCGGGCCGGCGCCGCGGCGGGTCGGCCCCGCGCTCAGGGCGTGGCGACGACGCGGTCGATGCGCACCGCGATGCCGGTCGCACCGGGCGCGACGGGCGCGGCCTCGCCCGAGAGGTCGCCGGCACTCGGCGTCGCCTGGCCCGACTTGCTGATGCGCGCGCCGACGATGACCTGCTTCGCGCTCGAGACCGTCATGCCCGGCGCCATCGCCATGCTGTCGTCGAGCATGAAGCGAAGGGGCAGGTCGGCGACCGTGGCCTTCTGCACCGCGAGCGGCATGCGGCCGCCGCCGGCGGCGCGCGCGAACACGAACACGGTATCGCCGGGGCCGGCCTGCGCGGCGAGCGCGGGATCGAGCGTGACCGTGCCGGCAACGCCGGGCGCGGCCAGCGCCGAGGCCACGGGCGCAGAGGCGGCGCCGGCGCCGGCAGTTGCCTTGGCCGTCGTCGTCGCCGGCGTCGCGGGCAGGGCCGCGCCGCCGAGCTTGCCGCGCGCCTCGGCGATGCTCGCCGCAACCTGCTGCCCGAGCTCGCTCTCGGCAGGCACGCGATCGAGGATCGCCTGCCAGCGGGTGATCGCGCCGGCGTAGTCGCCGCGGTCGTAGTCGGCGGTGCCGGCGAGCGCCAGCGCCTTCGGATGCGTCGGCTCGATCTTCAGGGCGCGTTCGATCAGGGTGATCGACTCGGGGTTGTTGGCGGTCCGCTTCGTCGCGGCAACGGTGTCGGCGTAGTCGGCGAGCAGCGACGCGTTGCCCGGCTGCAGTTCGGTGGCGCGCGCGTACGCCGGCAGCGCCTCGGCAAAGCGGCCGAGCACGGTGTACGAGCGCGCCAGCATGACCCAGCCCTCGGCGTCGTCGGGGCGCTCCTTCATGCGCGCGGCGAGCTTGTCGACCATCGCCGCGATCTGCTGCAGGCCGGGCGATACCGCATCGCTCGCGGCCCCCTGCGGCGCCGCGCCGGCGCTGCGCTCGGGCGCGGCGCTCCCCTGGCGGGCCACCAGCGCCGGCGAGCCGGTCGCGAGGTAGCCGGCGAGGGCGATAACGCCGACGAACGCCACCAGCCCGGCGACGAGGCGCGCCGACGGCCGGGCCTTCGCGACCGGCGCGGGCTGGGCGAGCAGCCGCTCGCCGATCTCCTGCTCGACGGCGCGCCGCTCCTTGTCGTAGGTCGCGGCGTCGAGATGGCCGCCGTCATGCAGCGACTTGAGCTGCTGCAGGCGGCCGCGCGCGGCGGCGAGGAAATCGGCGTCGCCGCTCATGGCCGGCTCGCGGCCGCCGCCGGCCCGGCTGCGGCTTCGCCGCCTTCTTCGTCGGCGTCGGGCTCGAACGCGTCCGCCGCCATCTTCGTGCGCCGCCGCAGCACCAGCAGCAGCACCGCGGCGCCGATCGCGAGCATCGCCGCCGGGCCGAACCAGAGCAGCGCGGTCGTCGACTTCAGCGGCGGCCGGTAGAGCACGAAGTCGCCGTAGCGCGCGGTCATGTAGGCGATGATCTCGGCGTCGCTCTTGCCCTGGCGCAGCATGTCCCGGGTCTCGCGCCGCAGGTCGACGGCCAGCCCGGCGTTCGAGTCGGCGATCGTCTGGTTCTGGCACACGAGGCAGCGCAGCTCGGCGGTGATGCGCGTCATGCGCGCCTCGAGCGCCGGATCGGCGGCTTCGGGCGCGGCCTCCCTGGCCGGGACCAGCGTCGCGCAGAGCGCGAGCAGCAGTGCGACCAGCGCCTTCGGCAACGTCTCAGGCATCGAGCTTCTTCAGCAGCGGCTCGATCTTGGTCGCGATCACGTCGGGGGTGAGCGGGCCGATGTGCTTCATGCGGATGACGCCGTTCTGGTCGATGACGAAGGTCTCCGGCACGCCGTAGACGCCGAAGTCGATGCCGACCCGGCCCTCGTCGTCGAACAGCGACGCGTCGTACGGGTTGCCGAAGCGCGCCAGCCAAGCCGTGGCGTCCTCGCGCTTGTCCTTGTAGTTGAGACCGTAGAGCGGCACCACGCGCTTCTTTGCGAACTCGACCAGCAGGGGATGCTCCTCGCGGCAGGCGACGCACCACGAGGCCCAGACGTTGAGCACCCAGACCTTGCCGCGCATGTCGTCGAGGCGGATCGTCTTCTGCGCGTCGTCGAGCCGCTGCAAGGCGAACTTCGGCGCCGGCTTGTCGATCAGCGGCGAGGGCACCTCGCGCGGGTCGAGCTTGAGGCCGACCGCGAGGACGACGGCGAGCGCCAGGAACGCGGCCAGCGGAATCAGGAACCAGAAGCGCTTCATGCCGCGCTCGCCACGCTCGTGGTCGCCGCCGCCGGGCTGCGCGCCCTCACCCGGTAGCGCCGGTCGCTGGCGGCGAGCAGGCCGCCGAGCGCCATGATCAGGCAGCCGCCCCAGATCCAGTCGACGAAGGGCTTGACGTAGACGCGCACGATCCAGGCGCCGCCCTCGACCGCCTCGCCGAGCGAGACGTAGAGGTCGCGGGTCAGGCCGGCGTCGATGTCGGCCTCTGTCATGGTCGACTGCGTCGCCGGGTAGACGCGCTTTTCGGGATGAAGGGTGACGACCGGCTTGCCGTTCTCCGTGACCTCGATCGTGCCCTGGAGGGCGCGGTAGTTCGGCCCCGGCACCTCGCGCACGCCGCGGAAGGTGAAGACCAGCGCGCCGATCGTCGTTGTCTCGCCGACCTGCATCTTCACGTCGCGCTCGACCTCGCCGGTCTTCACCAGCGTGACGCCGAGAATGAAGACGGCAACGCCGAGATGGGCGAGCTGCATGCCGGCGATGGCGCGCGGGATCTGCCTGGCCCGGTGCAGCACGCTGCCGCGCAGACCGCCCGCGGGCCGCAGCCGCTCGACGAGGTCGGTGGCGACCGAGGCGATGATCCAGAACGCCATCAGCAGGCCGACGATGCCGACGATGCCGATGTTGCCCTTGAGCCAGGCGATCGCGAGCGCGGCGACGACGGCGACGCCCGCCGCCCACTTCAGGCGCGAGGCGAGGTCGGGCAGCTCGGTGGCCTTCCAGCGCGCCAGCGGGCCGATGCCCATCAGGAAGACGAGCGGCGTCAGCAGCGGCACGAACACGGTGTCGAAGTAGGGCGGGCCGACTGAGATCTTGCCCATGCCGAGGGCGTCGAGCGCGAGCGGGTAGAGCGTGCCGAGCAGGACCGCGCCGCAGGCGACGACGAGCAGCACGTTGTTGCCGAGCAGCAGGGTCTCGCGCGAGAGCAGGGCGAAGCGCGCGCCCAGGCCCACCGAGGGAGCGCGCCAGGCGTAGAGCGTGAGCGAGGCGCCGATGACGACGACCAGAAAGGCAAGGATGAAGAGGCCGCGCCTCGGGTCGGTGGCGAAGGCGTGCACCGAAGAGAGCACGCCCGAGCGGACCAGGAAGGTACCGAGCAGCGAGAGCGAGAAGGCGAGGATCGCGAGCAGCACGGTCCAGTTCTTGAAGCTGTTGCGCTTCTCGGTGACGGCGAGCGAATGGATCAGCGCGGTCGCGACCAGCCAGGGCATGAACGAGGCGTTCTCGACCGGGTCCCAGAACCACCAGCCGCCCCAGCCGAGCTCGTAGTAGGCCCAGCCGCTGCCGAGGGCGATGCCGAGGGTGAGGAAGATCCAGGCGGCGGTGGTCCAGGGGCGCGTCCAGCGCGCCCAGGTGGCGTCGAGATTGCCGCCGATGAGCGCCGCCACCGCGAACGAGAACGCGACCGACAGGCCGACATAGCCCATGTAGAGCATGGGCGGATGGATCACCATGCCCGGGTCCTGCAGCAGCGGGTTCAGGTCGCGGCCGTCGGCGGGCGTGGGCACGAGGCGGTCGAACGGGTTCGAGGTCATGAGCATGAACAGCAGGAAGCCGAACGAGAGCCAGCCCATCACCGCCAGGATCCGCGCCATCACCTTGTCGGGCAGGTGCGTGCTGAAGCGCGCCACCGCCACGGTCCAGACCGCGAGCATCAGGGTCCACAGCAGCATCGAGCCTTCGTGTCCGCCCCAGACGGCGGCGAAGCGGTAGTGCGTGGGCAGCGAGCGGTTCGAGTTGGTGGCGACATAGAGCACCGAGAAGTCGTTGCCGACGAAGGCGAGCGCCAGGCAGACGAAGGCGAGGGCGACGAGCGCGAACAGGATCGCGGCCGTTGGCCGGGCGAGCGCCATCCAGTCGGAGCGGCTCCTTGCGGCGCCGGCCAGCGGCATGGCGCCGAGCACGGCCGAGACGCCCAGGGCGAGCCAGAGCAGGAAATGGCCGAGCTCGGGAATCATGCGGTCACTTCCTCTTCGGTTCGGCCGAGATCGTCTCGGCCAGCTTGGGGTTGCCCTTCTGCGCGCGCTTCAGCGCTTCGGCGGCCTCGGGCGGCATGTAGTTCTCGTCGTGCTTGGCGAGCACCTCGCGGGCGACGAACACCCCGCCCTGGAGCTGGCCCTGGGCGACGACGCCCTTGCCCTCCTTGAACAGGTCGGGAAGGATGCCCTCGTAGCGCACCGGGATCGACTGGGCGGTGTCGGTGACGACGAAACTCACGTTCGTGCCGTCGCGCTTGACGCTGCCCTGCACCACCATCCCGCCGAGGCGGAAGGTGCGCATGCTCGGCGCCTCGTGCGCGGCGATCTGCGAGGGCGAATAGAAGAACACGAGGTTGCTCTGGAAGGCGTTGAGCACCAGCGCCGCGGCGGCGCCCACCGCGGCAACGATGCCGCCGGCGATCGCCAGGCGCTTGTGCCGCGGCTTCATGGCGCCTCGCCCTCGGCGGCGAGGGCGCGTGCGGCGCGGTGGCGCTGCAGCGCGAGCACCGGCTCGACCGCCATGCAGGCCAGCGTCACCGCGTACGCGCCCCACACGTAGAGGCCGTAGCCGCCCATGGCGAAGAACTCGGCGGCGCTGTTCCAGATCATGTCTGCATCTCCGGCGCGCCCGCGCGCGGCGCCGCCCCTGCGGCTTCGCGCACCCAGCTCGCCTGCCGGTCGCGCTCGAGGACGATCGCCCGCGCCCGGGTGAAGACGACGGCGAAGGCGTAGGCCCAGAAGGCCAGGGTCATGAGGAGCATCGCGGTCAGCATGGTGCTCGCCATTTTCGGCGCTGCGTTGACGCTGACGCTCGCGCCCTGGTGCAGGGTGTTCCACCACTTCACCGAGAAATAGATGATCGGCACGTTGACGCTGCCGACGACCGCGACCAGCGCTCCGGCCCGGTCGGCGCGGCGCGGGTCGTCGATCGCCGAGACGATCGAGAGGAACCCGGCGTAAAGAAAGAGCAGGATCAGCTCGGAGGTGAGGCGCGCGTCCCAGACCCACCAGGTACCCCAGGTCGGCTTGCCCCAGAGCGCACCGGTCCAGAGGGCGAGAAAGGTGAACATCGCGCCGGTGGGGGCGATGGCCCGCGCCGTCATCGAGGCGAGCCGGGCGTTGAAGGCCCAGCCGATCGCCGCCCAGAACGCCATCACCAGGTAGAGCAGCATCGACATCCACGCCGCGGGAACGTGGATGAAGATGATCCGGTACGAGTCGCCCTGGGTTGCGTCGGTCGGGGCGACGAAGAAGCCGATCCACAGGCCCGCCATGGCGAGCGCCGCGAACGCCGACCAGCACCAGGGGACGAGCGCGCCCGCCAGGCCGTAGAAGCGGGCCGGGGCGGCGAACTGGAAGAAGCGGAACGTGGACGAGCTCATGGGCGACGGGTTGCGATTGTCCCGCGTGCCGGAAAGGGCCTGTTACCAGCGGTCATTCGGTGGCGATGCGCAGCGCCGCGGCCGTCGCCGGCGGGGCGATCAGCGCGGTGAAGATCAGGAACGCGCCGAGCAGCGAATAGTGGCCGCGGGCCGACTGGCCGGCGTCGATCGCGGCCACCGCGCCGGCGCCGAAGATCAGCGCCGGGATGCAGAGCGGCACGATCAGCAGGATCAGCAAGGCCGCGCCGCCGCGCAGTCCCAGCGTCAGCGCGGCGCCCAGGCCGCCCAGCAGGCTGAGCACGGGGGTGCCGAGCAGGAGGGTGAGCGCGAGCGCCAGGATCGCCTCGGCGCGCATGTCGAACATCAGGCCGAACAGGGGTGCGGTGATCACCAGCGGAAGGCCGGTGACGAGCCAGTGCGCCGCCGCCTTGGCCAGCACCAGTCCGAGCTTGTCCATAGCGCCCGGGCCGCTGGCGACGAGCATCTGCTCGAGCGAGCCGTCGGCCAGGTCGCCGGCGTAGAGCTGGGTGACCGAGAGCATCGCCGCGAGCAGGGCGGCGACCCAGACGACGCCGGGCGCGATCTGGCGCAGGGTCTGCGGCTCGGGGCCGACGCCGAGCGGGAAGAGGGCGATCGCGACGGAGAAGAAGGCGATCGGCAGCAGCGCGTCGGCGCGACGCCGCGCGGCCAGGCGCAGGTCGCGGGCGACGACGGCGGCGAACGGGCCGTTCATGCGGCGACGGCCGCGTCGAGCGAGACCGTCGCGGGCAGCGGGTCGGAGATCGTCAGTGGCAGGTGGCTGGTGAGGACAACCCCGCCGCCGCCGCGCACGTGCTCGACCAGGAGCGCGTTCAGGACCTCCACCCCGCCTGCATCGAGCGCGTCGAACGGCTCGTCGAGCAGCCAGGTCGAGGCGGTGCCCGGCAGCGCGAGGCGGGCCAGGGCGACGCGGCGGCGCTGGCCCTGCGAGAGCGTGCGCACCGGCGCGGCGCGCCGGCCGGCCATGCCGAAGCGGCCCAGCGCGGCGTCGATCTCCGGGTCCGCGGGCGCGCTGCCGGCGAGCGCGAGCAGGAAGCGCAGCGACTCGAAGGCCGTGAGCTCGTCCTTCAGGGCGTTGGCATGGGCGAGGTAGAGGGCGCGGCCGAGCGGCCGCGGCTCGCGCCACCGGACCGTTCCGGCCTCGGGCAGCGACAGGCCGGCGAGCGTGCGCAGGAGCGTCGTCTTGCCCTGGCCGTTGGCGCCGCGCAGCCAGACGATGCGGCCCGGCTCGAGCCTGAGCTCGAGGCCGCTGAAGAGCAGGCGCTCGCCGCGACGGCAGGCCAGGCCCTCGACGTGCAGGAGCGGGGCGGAGAGGTCGGGAGGGCGGGTTGCCATGGCAGGGCGCAATTGTGATCGGTGCCCCGGCCCGTAAACTCGGGCGGCCACGGAGGAGAGAACGAATGCTTTTCGGCAAGCTGCTGCCGCGCGAGGGAAATTTCTTCGAGCTGTTCAACCAGCACGCGAGCTACATCGCCGAAGGTGCCCGCGCCTTCATCCGCCTGATCCAGCACTACGCCGACTCGGACCTGCGCGACAAGCACACCGGCGAGGTCGGCACCGCCGAGCGCCAGGCCGACCGGATCACGGCCGAGGTGCACCGCCTGCTGCACAAGACCTTCGTCACGCCGATCGACCGCGAGCAGATCCACGGCCTGATCAACGCCATGGACGACGTGCTCGACCTGCTGCAGGACGCGAGCGAGACGATGTCGCTCTACGACGTGCAGGCGATGAACGACGACATCCTGCGCCTGGGCGACATGAGCGCCAGGTGCTGCGAGCGGGTGCAGCACGCGGTCTCGCTGCTGCCCCGGATCAGCGAGCCCGAGGTCGCCCAGGCGGCGCTCAAGACCTGCGAGGAGATCGACCAGCTCGAGTCGGATGCCGACCGGGTGATGCGCTCGGCGATGTCGCGCCTGTTCCGCGAGGAGAAGGACGTGCGCGAGCTGATCAAGCTGAAGGCGGTGTACGAGCTGCTCGAGTCGATCTCCGACCGCTGCGAGGACGTCGCCAACCTGATCGAGGGCGTCGTCCTCGAGAACTCGTGATCCTCGCCTGCCCGGGAACGCCCGCGGGCGCGAGGGCTTCGTGAGCACGGTCCAGATCTCCTTCGGCATGGTCGCGCTGCTGGTGGCGCTGGCCATCGCGTTCGACTTCATGAACGGCTTCCACGACGCCGCGAACTCGATCGCGACCGTCGTCTCGACCGGGGTTCTCAAGCCGCAGCAGGCGATCGTCTTCGCCGCCTTCTTCAACGTCGTCGCGATCTTCGTCTTTCACCTGAGCGTCGCGGCGACGGTCGGCAAGGGCATCGTCCAGCCGGGCGTCGTGGACCACCACGTCGTCTTCGGCGCGCTGATCGGCGCGATCTTCTGGAACGGCGTCACCTGGTGGTACGGCATTCCGTCGAGCTCCTCGCACGCGCTGATCGGCGGCATCGTCGGCGCGGTGATCGCCAAGTCGGGCGCGAGCGCGCTGATCGCCTCGGGCGTGTGGAAGACGGTGCTCTTCATCTTCGTCTCGCCGGTGCTCGGCTTTCTCCTCGGCGCGCTGTTGATGGTCGGGGTGGCCAACGTGTTCCGCCATGCCTCGCCGCTCAAGGTCGACAACTTGTTCCGTCGCATGCAGCTGGTCTCGGCGGGCCTGTACAGCCTGGGCCACGGCGGCAACGACGCGCAGAAGACGATCGGCATCATCTGGATGCTGCTGATCGCCTCGGGCTACGCCCAGGCGAACGCGGCCGCGCCGCCGGGCTGGGTGATCTGGTGCTGCTACATCGCGATCGGCCTGGGCACGATGTTCGGCGGCTGGCGCATCGTCAAGACCATGGGCCAGCGCATCACCAAGCTCAAGCCCGTGGGCGGCTTCTGCGCCGAGACCGGCGGCGCGATCACCCTGTTCCTGGCGACGGCGCTGGGCATTCCGGTCTCGACCACGCACACCATCACCGGGGCGATCGTCGGCGTCGGCTCGGTGCGGCGCGCGGCGACGGTGCGCTGGGGCCTTGCCGGCAACATCGTCTGGGCCTGGATCTTCACCATTCCCGCGTCGGCCTTCGTCGCCGCGGTGTTCTACGCGCTCGGCGTCTGGCTGCTCTGAGTAACCGTCTTTCGAGTCAAGCGCCGTGCAGCGGAGGGCCTGGGCTTCACGGCGCGCGCAGCTCGAAGTAGCGCTGCGCCGTGTAGGCGATGGTCGCCATCGTCGCGGTCGCGCCGACGAAGAGCGCGACCACCACGCCGATGACCGTCGCCCAGCCGCTGGCGGATCCCTTCTCGCCGAACCGGGCGCGCCATCGCTCGGCGGGCGTGAGGCCGTAGACGATCGCCGCCAGCATGCCGATCGCGATCATCGCGCCGAGCAGCGGGACCAGCCGGCTGCCGAGCAGGTCGTCGGTGCCGAGCTGGCGCAGGCGCAGGAAGCCGTAGGCGCCGACGAGCGTCGGCCAGGGGTGCAGCCAGGCGCGCAGGTCGCCGGCGCCGTGCAGGTAGAAGCGGTGCAGCCCGAGGCTGCCGCCGACGACGGCGAGCCAGGTGGCGAGCGTCTTGGAGCGGTCGGGCGTGTCGCTCACGGCGCCGGCGCCGGGCGGGAGTCGCCCGCGCCCAGGCTCTTCTGCATGACGACGACGTCGAGCCAGCGATCGAATTTCCAGCCCGCCGCGCGGATCGTGCCGGCGGGAGCGAAGCCGAGGGCCCGGTGGACCCCGATCGACGCCGCGTTGGCCGAATCGCCGATCACGGCGAGCATCTGCCGCGCGCCGGCGGCCTCGCAGCGCGACAGCAACTCGGCCAGGAGCAGGCGGCCGAATCCCCGGCCGACGGTCTCGGGCGCGAGGTAGACGGAGTCCTCGAGGCAGAAGCGGTAGGCCGGGCGCGGCCGGAAATGGTTGGCGTAGGCGTAGCCGGCGACCGCACCGTCGCTCTCGAGCACCAGCCAGGGCAGGCCCTTGGCGAGCACCTCGGCGCGGCGGCGCTCGATCTCGGCCCGGTCGGGCGCTTCGAGCTCGAAGGTGCCCGAGCCGTGCAGCACGTTCCAGGCGTAGATCCGGGTCACCGCGTCGAGGTCGGCGGCGGTGCTCGGCCGGATCACGATCGGGCTCACGGGTGGGGGACGGAGGACGGGGGCATCGGTCGAGTTTATAATGCGCGGTTTTTCGCGGGACCCGTCCCGAGTACAAGGAATCCATCATGGTCGTGATCCGGCTTGCACGTGGCGGCGCGAAGAAGCGCCCCTTCTTCAACATCGTCGTCGCCGATTCGCGCCTGCGCCGCGACGGCCGCTTCATCGAGCGCGTCGGCTTCTACAACCCGGTCGCCTCGGGCGCCGAGCAGCCGCTGCGCGTCGCCTTCGACCGCGTCGAGCACTGGACCGGTCACGGCGCCCAGATGTCGCCTACCGTTCGCCGCCTGGTCGAGCAGGCGAAGACCGCGGCGGCCTGAGGCCTCGCGCAGCGTCAACGGGCCTTCGGCCGCGTCGCCCGTCATGGCCGACGCTGGATGGCCTGCCGATGCCCTCGAGGTCGGGCGCATCGGCGACGCCTGGGGGCTGAAGGGCTGGTTCAAGGTCCTGTCGTACGCCTCGCCCCCCGAAGCGCTGCTCTCGGCCCGGCGCTGGCACTTGCAGGCGGGGCATCAGGCCCCCGCGGTACTGCGCCTTCCGGGCATGCTCGAGATCCGCGAGGTTCGCGAGCACGGTGACGGGATCGTCGCCGTCGCCGAAGGCATCGACGACCGCACCGCGGCCGAAGCCCTGCGCGGCGCCCGCATCTTCGTGCCGCGCTCGAGCTTCCCGAAGGCCGGCGCCGACGAGTTCTACTGGGCCGACCTGATCGGCCTGGCGGTGGTCAACCGCGAAGGCGTCGCGCTCGGCGATGTCGTTGGCCTCATCGACACCGGTCCGCACAGCGTCCTGCGCGTGGCGCCGCCCGGCTCGGACGCCGGCGCGGCGGCTGCCGCTGGCGAAGAGCGGCTGATCCCTTTCGTCGCCGCCTACGTCGACACGGTCGATCTCGCCGCCCGCCGGATCGGGGTCGACTGGGGCCTGGACTTCTGAGCCGGCCATGCGCTTCGACGTCATCACCCTCTTTCCCGAGCTGTTCGGGCCGCACTTCGTGCACGGCGTGACCCGACGGGCGTTCGAGTCCGGGCAGGTCGAGGTCAAGCTCTGGCAGCTGCGCGATTTCGGCGATCCGCCGCACGCCCGCGTCGACGACCGGCCCTACGGCGGCGGGCCGGGCATGGTGCTGCTGGTCGAGCCGCTGCTGCGCGCGGTGGCGGCGGTTCGCGCCGATCGGGGCGACACGGAGCCGGTGCCGATAGTGAACTTCTCCCCCGCCGGGCAGCGGCTGCGCCAGTCCGTGGTGAGCGAGTTCGCGGCGGGGCCGGGCGCCATCCTGCTCTGTGCGCGCTACGAAGGCGTCGACCAGCGCTTCATCGACGCCCAGGTCAACCTCGAGCTGAGCGTCGGCGACTACGTGCTCTCGGGCGGCGAGATCCCGGCGCTGGCGCTGCTCGACGCCGTCGCCCGCCTGCAGCCGGGCGTGCTCGGCGATGCCCGCTCGCACGAGCAGGACAGCTTTTCCGCCGTACTGCTCGACTGCCCGCATTACAGCCGCCCGGAGGTCCTGGCCGAGGGCGGCGAAGGCAGCGCGGTGCCGCCGGTGCTGCTCTCGGGCAACCATGCGGCGATCGATCGCTGGAGGCGCGACCAGGCGCTCGCGCTGACCGCCGGGCGCCGCCCGGATCTCCTCGCCCGGGCCGAGGCGGAGGGGCGCCTCGGCCCCCTCGACCGCGCCACACTCGCGAGCCGGAAGCCGCCAAAGCTATAATTCTCCGTTTTTCGATCCTCTGCCACGCCGGCCCCTCGCGGGCCACACCACTCTTCTCAGAAGCGTGCGCACGATCGCATTGGAGTACCCCGTGGACCTGATCCAGACCCTCGAGCACGAGGAAATCGCCCGTCTCGCCAAGAAGATTCCCCAGTTCGCCCCCGGCGACACGGTGATCGTCTCCGTCAACGTCGTCGAAGGTACGCGCAAGCGCCTGCAGGCGTTCGAAGGCGTGGTCATCGCCAAGCGCAACCGCAGCCTCAACTCGAGCTTCATCGTCCGCAAGGTGTCGAGCGGCGAGGGCGTCGAGCGCACGTTCCAGACCTACAGCCCGCTGATCGCCTCGATCGAGGTCAAGCGCCGCGGCGACGTGCGCCGGGCCAAGCTCTACTACCTGCGCGATCGCTCGGGCAAGTCGGCCCGCATCAAGGAGAAGCTGGCCTGACGAAGGCGCGCTGGCCGCTGCAGAAGCCGGCCTGATGGCGCTCTCGTTCAACCCCGAGGACCTGCCCGTCCTCGGCCTCGATTCCCATCTTCCGCCGGTCGCGGCCGCGAGCATCGCTCCGGCCGCGATCCGCCTGCGCTTCGATGCGCCGCCGCCCTGGGAGCCCGAGATCAAGGTCGAGCGGCGCTACATCGAGCGCGCCGCCACGCCGGCCTCGGTGCTGATCGGCATCGTCCTTCGCGACGAACCGACGGTGTTGCTGACGCAGCGCACCGATCACCTGACCGACCACCCGAGCCAGATCAGCTTTCCCGGCGGCCGGGTCGAGCCGAGCGACGCCGATGCGATCGCCACCGCCCTGCGCGAGGCCGAGGAGGAAATCGGCCTCGAGCCGGCATGGGTCGAGGTGCTCGGCAGCCTGCCGACCTACACCACGAGCACCGGCTTCGTCGTCACGCCGGTCGTCGGCACGGTCCGCCTCGGCTTCGACCTCCGGCTCGACCCGTTCGAGGTCGCCGAGGTCTTCGAGGTGCCGCTCGCCTGGCTGATGAACCCGGCGAATCACCAGCGCCATGCGATCGAGGTCGAGGGCGTGCGGCGCGAGTTCTTCTCGATCCCCTGGCCCGGCGTCGATGGCCAAGGCCGTTCGCGGCGCTACTTCATCTGGGGCGCGACCGCGGCGATGCTGCGCAACCTCTACCGCTTCCTTTCCGCCTGAGCGGCGGCCCGGGCGAACCGCGGGGCGCGATACCCCGCCGGTATGATCGACCGCGATGAGTTTTTTCGCCGTCTTGTTCGCCCTGTTGCTCGAGCAAGTCAAGCCATTGCCGCGGGGCAACGTCATACACGACGCGCTCACCGGCTGGATGCAGTGGACGGCGCGCAACTTCGACGCCGGCCGTGAAAGCCATGCGTGGGTCGTGTGGTGCGTCGCCGCGCTGGCGCCGGCGCTGCTGACCTGGGCGATCTACTTCGGCCTCGAGCAGGTGAACAGCCTGCTCGGCCTCGCCTTCGACGTCGGCGTGCTCTACCTGACGCTCGGCTTTCGCCAGTTCAGCCACTATTTCACCGACATCCGCAAGGCGCTGGACCACGGCGACGAGGTCGAGGCGCGGCGCCTGCTCAGCGAATGGCGCCATCTCGACGCCAGCGAGCTGCCCGCCTCGGAGCTGCTGCGCCACGTGATCGAGCATTCGCTTCTGGCGGCGCATCGCCACGTGTTCGGCGTCTTCTTCTGGTTCGTCCTGCTCTCGACCTTCGGCCTCGGCCCGGCCGGTGCGGTGCTCTACCGCATGGCCGAGCTCGCCGGCCGCTACTGGTCGTTCAAGAGCGGCGACGGCGCCGTCGCGGTCAACGAAACGCTGATGAAGCTCTCGCTGCGCCTGTTCCACCTGCTCGACCACATTCCGGCGCGCCTCACCGCCTCGGGCTTCGCCGTGGTCGGCAACTTCGAGGAAGCGGTGAACTGCTGGCGCCGCGACGCGGGCCTCTGGAAGTACGAGAACGAAGGCGTGATCCTGGCCGCGGCAGCCGGCGCGGTGGGCGTGCGCCTGGGCGGCGGCTCGGCGCCGGGCCTGCCTCGCGACCGGGCCAAGACCTTCGACGCCGGCGCGCCCCCGGAGTCGGCCGACGCGACCGGCTCGACGCCCGGCGCCACGCCGCAGCTCGCGCACCTGCGCAGCGTCGTCGGCCTGGTCTGGCGCTCGGTCGTCCTCTGGATGCTGCTCCTGGCCCTGCTCTCGCTCGCCCACCTCATCGGCTGAGGCGGCGCCCTGTCTCAGGGCGAGGAAGGGCGGACAGACGCCGTCGAGCGCTCGCCCTTGTAGCGGCGGATCTGCTCCTTCAGGTCGGTGTACTCCTCGCACGGGAAGAAGCAGATCGAGTCGAGCTGGCGCAGCTCCTGCTCGGCCCGGGCCAGGTCGCCGATCTGCAGGTAGGCCTCGCCGAGGTACTCGTGCGCGCCGCGGTGCCGGGGATCGATCTGCACCGCCTTCGCGTAGTTCTTGAACGAGTTGTCCATGTCGCCGAGCTTGCGGTAGGCGTGGCCGAGCTCGGTCCAGGCGTTGGCGTTGTTCGGGTTGCGGCCGACGAACGCCGTCATGCGCGTGACGACCTGGTCCCAGCTCTTCTTCTCGACCGCGGCCATCCCCGCCTGGTAGTCGGGGTCGCTCGCCGCGGGATCGCGCGCCGCCGAGTTCAGCCCGCCGCCGCCCCCCCCGCCGCCCCCGCCTCCAGCGGCGAGCGTGGCCATCGGCAACGCGGCGAGAGCGAGGCTGACAACGATCATCGGCAGGCGTGGCATGTCGGCTCCATGAGTTGGGGGGAAGGGGGGACGCCCGCGCATCAACGGCTGTCGATGCGCCCGTAGACGCCGTGCGCCTCCCCGCCGGGTCCGCCGGCGAAGAAGAGCGTGTTCGTGGGCTGCGAATTGAGGCCGTTGCCGAAGGCGATGCCCCAAAGGCCGTCGATTGCGATCGCCGAGCCGTCGGCGCGGGACAGGGTGCCGAGGAAGGCACCGGTGGACGCGTCGAAGGCGTTGATCTTGCCGTCGCCGAAGTTCGCGACCAGCAGGGCGTTGCTGAACGGGCCGAAGTCGGCCGGCGCCATGGCCATGCCCCACGGCGCGTTGAGGCGGCCGCCGACCGGGATCAGCCGCTTGACCAGGACGCCCGCGGTGTCGAACATGTCGACCGCGCCCAGCCCGGCGCCAGCGACGTCGTCCTCGGCCTGCGCGTCCTGCTTCGCGAACGAGACGTAGATCAGGTTGCCGATCGCCTGGATGCCGAACGGGGCGTAGCCCGCGGGCAGGTTGGCGTCGGTGAACGCCCCCGGAGTCGCGAGCTTGGTGAAGGTCGAGTCGAAGACGTCGACGCCGCCGTTGTGGAAGTCGCTCGCGTACAGGAAGTCGGCGCCGCCCCGGGTCGCGTGGGCGAGGCCCTTGTAGATCGCGCCGTTCGCCGAGTTGTCGACGACGGTGATCGCGCTGTTGAGGCTGACGGTCGGCGACCATCCGGAAATGGTCCCGCCTTCGCCGGCGAAGATGAACGCGCTCGCACCCGTGAGTCCGCCCTGCGAGACGGGGAAGCCGGCCGAGGCGTTGAAGACGATGCCCGAGGGCTTGGCCTCGCCGCCCGCGCCCGGCGGAATCGCCACCACCAGCGACTGCGGCACGCCTGCGCCGTCGTAGAGGGTCGAGGTCGAGGTGCCGGCATCGGCGACCCAGACGAAGCCCTGCGGGTTGAAGGCGATCCCCCAGGCGTTGACCAGGCGCGCATCGACGTGGGCGCTGTTGCCGTAGGGATTGGCCGCGCCGGCCGTGTCCGACACGAGGATGGTGGCGGCGTAGCTCATGCCGTTGCCCATCCCGCCATCGCCGCCGCCGCAGGCCGTCATCGCCAGCGCGCCGGCGCAGGCCCCGAGCCATCCCCGCATCGATCGCCTCGCATCCATCGTCGTCTCCTTGTCGTGAGTCGACGGTGAATGACGATTCGCCGCGCCGCGGTTCATCGCCGACGCGAAAGCGCTTCAGAACGAGTACGAGGCTCCCGCGACCCAGGCGCTGCGGCCCTTGTCGTAGACCGCAGGGTACGGTCCGCCGCGGCTTGCGGCGAGCCAGGAGAACTGCAGGTCGAGGCCGCGCCACACCCAGCCCGCGCCGATCCGCAGGTCGGCCCGGCTGCGGCTCTCGCCGTCGCCGCTGCCGCCGACCCGGACGATCGCGCCGACGTGGCCGAAGAGGCGCCAGTGCTCGTCGAGCAGGGTGTGGAGGTCGAGCTCGGCGTAGGCAGTCGAGACGTGGCGGCCGAAATAGTCGGGCGCGAAGTGGATCCGCGCGCCCCAGCGCTCGGCGAGAACGCCGACGTAGCCTTCGGCGAAGTCGTAGCTCGAGTCGCCGGTGAAGTGGAGGAAGGCCGCTCCCGCCTCGAGGTGCTTGCCGATGCCGGCCGGGACCGCGCAGCCGGCGTAGCCGAGCAACTGCGCGTAGCGGTCGCCGTGCGCCAGCTCGACCCGCGTTGCCGAGGCGCCGCCGTAGCAGCCGTTGGCCGCGTCGTAGTTGAAGGAGGCGCGCGCCGTCGGCCCCGATTCGCTCAGCGAGACGCCGCGGAATCGGTAGTCGGAGTCGACCGCGAGGCTGGCGCCCAGCTGGGCTTGCGCGGCCGAGGCCGGGCCGAGCAGGAGCCCCGCGAGGGTCAAGGTCCGGCCGCGCCGCAGCAACCCGCGTCGCACGTCAATGCCGCGCTATCGATTCCGTCGCTGGGGTCGCGCCGCAGCCGCAGACGCAGGCGGCGCGGGCGCGGGCCAGGCTCGCGCAGGCGTCGACCCGGCCGTCGGTGCGAACGACGAGCTCGCTTGCCGCCGGCGCACCGCCTCGTCCGGCCGCTGCCTGCAGCTCGATCATCAGCGCGAGCAGGCCGCTGACGTGCGCCGCCGCGTACGACGCGCCCGAGACCGTGGCCCAGCGCGATGGCGGCACGGTGGTCGGCACGTCGCGGCCCGGGGCGACGAGCGTGCCGGGCGGCGCCGACGGCGCGGGTTCGTCGATCGCCGCGACGACGCCGTCGAGCCCGGCCGGAAAGCCGCCGCGCGCGGCCGCTCGATCGACGGCGACGACCACCGCGATGCGTCGCGCCAGGGCCGCGTCGATCAGGCGGCGCACCAGCCGGTCGGGCGGGCCGCCGAGGCTGAGGTTGATGATCTGCGCGCCGCGCTCGATCGCCGCGCTCAGCGCCAGCGCCAGGCCGAGGGTGGTGCACGAGGTCTCGGCCGCCGCCTGCTGCCGGCAGGAGCGCAGGGCGATCAGCCGCGCGCGGGGCGCGACGCCGGCGATGCCGAGATGGTTGTCGGCGCGCGCCGCGATGATTCCGGCGACCGCCGTGCCATGGATCTCGCCGACCCAGGGGCTGTCGGCGACCAGGTTCGCACTCGATGCGACCTGCCCGGCGAGGTCGGGATGGTCGAGCTGGACACCGCTGTCGATCACGGCGATGCGGACCTCGCGGCCGGTGGCTGCGCCGTGCAGCTCGGCGAGGTGCCAGGCCGCGGCCGCGGGTTGCAGGGTGAACAACGGATCGTCGTGCGCCAGCGGCCGGAACACGTGCATCGGCTGGGCCCAGCCGACGCGCGGGTCGCGGCCGAGCTGCTCGGCGACGTCGTCGGCGCGGCGCGCATCGGGAATGAGCATCACGTAGCAGTCGAGGCCGACGACCGGCATCGGCCACTCGGTGGCCAGCGTCAGGCCGTGGCTGCGCGCCAGCGCCGTCGCGATCCGGCGTCGCGCCGCCCGGCCGCTGGCGTCGGCGTAGCCGCTCGCGTAGTTGCCGTCGGCGCGAAAGTGCGGAGCGGGCAGGTTCAGCAGCACCAGGACCTGCTGCTGTGGCTCGGCGCCCGCGCCGGGCGTCTCGCTGCCCGCCTCGGCGGCCAGGGTGCAGGAAGCGAACGCGCAGAGCGCGGCGAGGATCAGCGCTCTCATTTCGCCGGCTCGCCCTCGAGCGATTCGACCCGGGCGACCGCAGGCTCGGCGCGCAGGCGCGCGAGCACCGGCGCGCCGAGGTCGGGCACGCGCAGCAGGTAGGCGTCGGTCACGGTCGGCCCGCCGACCAGCCGGGCATCGGCGGCGCGCAGCGCCCGGCGGATCTCGGCCTCGGTGGCGTCGGGGCGAAAGACGACGAGCGCGTTCGCCGCCGGCGCGCCTTGCGCCGCACCGAGGGTGCGGTATTCGGCCTGGCGCGGCAGGGCGAGCCAGGCCGTCGCCAGGATCAGCACGAAGGCGGCCTGCAGGCCGAGGGCGAGCGGCAGCCAGCGCGGCGCGAGCCAGCCGGCGCGAGCGGGAGGCGGCGCGGAACGCGCCGGCGCGGGCGCGTCGAGGCGAGCGCGCAGGGCAACCCAGCCGCGCTCGACGTCGCCCGGCGGCGTCGCCACGGGCGAGGCGCGCAGATGGCGCTGGAACTCGACGTCGGCCTGGCAGCGTTCGCACTGGCCGAGGTGGGTGTCGACCCGGGCCCGCTCGGCCGCGTCGAGCGTGGCGTTGGCGTACCACGGCAGCAAGGCCTGCACCGCGCGGTGCTCGTCGCTGTCGAGGCGCAGGATGCGGGCCTTCACAGCCAGTCCTCCGCCTCGCCCGCGAGCAGGGCGCGCAGGCGCCGGCGGCCATGGAAGGCGCGCGTCTTCACGGTGTCGACCGGGCAATCGACGATCAACGCGATCTCGGCGTAGGGCAGGTCGTGGAAGTAGGTCAGCACGAGGACGCTGCGCTGCTCGTGCGAGAGGCCGTCCAGCGCCCCGGCGAGCGCGGCGCGGACCTCGCTTTCCGAGCGCTGCTCCTCGGGCCCCGCGCCCTCGGCGGGGAGGTGATCGGCATCGGGCTCCTCGACCGGCTCGTCCTGGCTGCGCAGGGCTTTCAGGGCGGTCCGGTAGGCGATCGCGAAGACCCAGGTCGAGACCTTGCTCTGGCCGTTGAAGGTCGCGGCGCGGTTCCAGACCACCAGCATCGTGTCGTTCAAGGCTTCCTCGACGACCGCCTGGCGCGACGTCATCAGGCCGAGGAAGCGGCCGAGGCGGGCGTGGTAGCTGCGATAGAACGCCTCGAAGGCCGCGAGCTCGCCGCGCGCGATGCGGCCGATCAGGGCCACGTCCTGCGCGTCGGTGCTGCGCCGGGGGTCCGGCGGCGGCCGAGGTCGGTCGGCGAGCGTGCGGAGCATCCAATCCTCTCCTTCGGAGGTTAATGCCAATCCGCGGGAAAAGGTTCAAGCCGTCGTCAGGTCAGCTCGGCCAGGATCTCGCGGTAGATGCGGTAGCGCGACTCGGCGATCTCGCCGCGCTCCAGCGCCTTCAGCACGCCGCAGCCGGGCTCGTGCTGGTGGCTGCAGTTGTAGAAGCGGCATTCGCTCGCGCGCCGGCCGATGTCGGGCATCAGCGCCGCGAGCTCGTTCGCGGCGATGTGGCGCAGGCCGAACTCCTGGAAGCCCGGCGAATCGATGAGGGCGCTATGCCGCGCGCCGTCGATCCAGTAACAGTGCGTCGCCGTGGTCGTGTGCCGGCCGCTGTTGAGGGCCTGCGAGATCTCGCCCACCTGCGCCTTCGCGTCGGCGACGAGCAGGTTGACCAGCGTGCTCTTGCCCGCGCCGCTCGGGCCGAGGACGAGCGTGCTGCGGCCGGCGAGCAGCGGCGCGAGCCGCGCGTGCGCCTCGGCCGGCGCCTTCTTCAGCGCGACGCCGACCACCTCGACGCCCATCGCGGTGTAGGGCGCCAGCCGCTCGGCGGCCGCGCCCCACGCCGGCAGGTCCTGCTTGTTGAGGACGATGCGCGCCGGGATCGCCGCCTCCTCGGCGGCGATCAGCGCGCGCGCGAGCTGCGACTCGCTGAACACCGGCTCGGCGGCGACGACGACGAGCAGCTGGTCGAGGTTGGCGGCGAAGGCCTTGGTTTTCCACGCATCCTGGCGATAGAGCAGGTTCCGCCGCGGCAGCACGGCCTCGACCACGCCCTCGTCGCCGCTCTTCTGCCAGCGCACCCGGTCGCCAACCACGCAATCGCTCTTCTTGCCGCGCGCATGGCAGAGGACTCGGCTGCCGTCGTCGGCCTCGACGACGACGTGCCGGCCGTGACCGGAGACGACCCGCCCTTCGAGATCAGCCGACGAAGGCGATGAGGGCATCGGCCTTGGCGGCGCAGATGAAGTCGTTGCGCGAGATGCCGCCGGCCGAATGGGTCGAGAAGCGGATGGTGCAGCGGTCGTAGGAGACGAGCAGCTCGGGATGATGGTCTTCGACGTGGCAGACCCAGGCGAGAGCGTCGACGAAGGCGATCGTCTCGAGCCAGCTCTTGAAGGCGAAGGTCTTCTCGATCGTGCCCGAGGCGGCGTGCCAGCCGCTCATCGGTGCGAGGTGGCGCTTGACCTCGTCGTCGCTCATCGCGGCGGCGCGCTGCGTGCATTTCTGTTCGAGGAAATTGGTCATGGCGTGGCACCGGGAGAGATTGCGGCCAGGCGTTCGACGGCCGGCGGATGCGAGTAGTAGAAGCGGGCGTACACCGGGTCGGGTGTCAGCGTCGAGGCGTTGTCCTCGTGCAGCTTCAGCAGCGCGGAGGCCAGCGCGCTGCCGTCGGCGTGGCGCACCGCCCAGGCGTCGGCCTCGTACTCGTGGCGGCGCGAGAGGCCGGCGAACAGCGGAGTGATGAACGAGCCGAACACCGGCGCGACGAACATCAGGAGGATCAGCGCGACCGCGTCGTTCGGGCCGCCGAGGCCGGGCCGCACACCCAGGCCGGTGTAGAACCAGGACTGCGAGGCGAGGTAGCCGAACGCGGCGAACAGCAGCAACGCGGTGCCGAGCATCGCCACCACGCGCCGGGCGATGTGGCCGAGCTTGAAGTGGCCGAGCTCGTGCGCGAGCACCGCCTCCACTTCCTCGGGCGCGAGCCGGGCGAGCAGGGTGTCGAAGAAGACGACCCGCCGGGCCGCGCCGAAGCCGGTGAAGTAGGCATTGCCGTGCGCCGAACGGCGGCTGCCGTCCATGACGAACAGGCCCTTGGCGGCGAAGCCGGCGCGCGCCATCAGGGCGCGCACCCGCGCTTCGAGCGACGCGTCGGCGAGCGGCTCGAAGCGGTTGAAGAGCGGCGCGATCAGCATCGGATAGACCACGAGCGCGATCAGGTTGAACGCCGCCCAGGTGGCCCAGGCCCAGAGCCACCAGAGCGAGCCGCTCGCGGCCATGATCCAGAGCACGAGGGCGATCAGCGGCAGGCCGATGACGATCGCCAGCAGCAGGCCCTTGACCGCGTCGGAGAGCCAGAGCTTCCAGGTCATGCGGTTGAAGCCGAACCGCGCCTCGATGCCGAAGGTGGCGTAAAGGTCGAGCGGCAGGTGCAGCAGGCCCTCGATGGCGAACACCGCGGCGAACAGGGCCACGCCGTAGGCGAGCCCGCCCCAGCGCGTGCCGACGGCCTCGAACAGGAAGCCGTTGAGCAGGTCGAGCCCGCCGAAGAGGGTCCAGCCGAGCAGGGTGACGGCGCCGAAGGCCATCTGCCACTGTCCGAGGCGGATCCGGGCGAGCGTGTAGTCGGCGGCCTTGCGGTGCGCAGCGAGGTCGACGGTGGCCTGGAACGGCGCCGGCACCGCGTCGCGATGGCGCGCGACGTGTCGCACCTGCCGGCTGGCGAGCCAGGCGCGCAGGGCCAGCGAGGCGACCAGCGCCACGGCGAAGACGAGCGTCCAGCTCCCGGAATTCATCGGCGAAAGTGTAGGCGTGCGGCGGCGTGCCCGCTTACGATTCGCCGATGACCGACACCGACCTCGCCGCCGACGACGCCAACCTGATCTGGATCGACCTCGAGATGACCGGCCTCTTCCCCGAGCGCGATCGCATCATCGAGATCGCGGTGATCGTCACCGACCCGCACCTGAAGCATCGCGTCGAGGGTCCGGTGTTCGCCGTGCACCAGAGCGACGCCGTGCTCGCCGGCATGGACGCCTGGAACACCGGCACGCACGGCAGGAGCGGCCTCACCGACCGGGTGCGCGCGTCGACCGTCGACGAGGCCGCCGCGGAGCGCGAGACGATTGCTTTCCTGGAGCGCTACGTGGGCAAGGGCAAGTCGCCGATGTGCGGCAACAGCATCTGCCAGGACCGGCGCTTCCTCGCCGCCACCATGCCGGCGCTCGAGGCCTTCTTCCACTACCGCAACCTCGACGTCAGCACCCTGAAGGAACTGGCCCGGCGCTGGAAGCCGGAGATCCTGGCCGGCTTCAGGAAGGCGCAGGCGCACACCGCGCTCGCCGACATCAAGGAATCGATCGACGAGCTGGCCTACTACCGCGAGCACTTCCTCCAGGCGTGAGCCTGGCCGCCATTGCGGCGGTGCAGCAAATCAGGGTAGAATCGCAGGCTTGCCGCAAGACAGCCTGGCCACGAGGTCGGGCGAGTCGGCGGCGATTCGCTCATCCCCTCTGACCGTCTCGGCCTCGAGTGCCGAATTTCTGCGCAGGTCGGCGGCGATGCCGTCGCACACCTCCGCACAACGGACCGCGACTTCGCGCCTGCCACAAGCAGGCGTCAGAGCGTCGCCGCGCGCAAGCGGCGGCGCTCGCGTTCGACGACAGAGAAGAACTCATGACTTTCGAATCCCTGGGCCTCCCCGAGCCTCTGACCCGCGCCCTGGCCGATGCCGGCTACGACGCGCCCACCACCGTTCAATCCGCGGCGATCCCGCCGGCGATCGCCGGCACCGACCTGATGGTCGCCGCCGCCACCGGCAGCGGCAAGACCGCGTCGTTCATGCTGCCTGCGCTGCAACGCGTGCTGGCGGCGCGGGCCGACACGACCAAGCGGCGCGAGAAGGGCACGGTCTACGGCCCGCGCGTCCTCGTGCTGACGCCGACCCGCGAGCTGGCGATCCAGATCGCCAAGGCAGCCGAGACCTACGGCCGCCACGTGCCCGGCCTGCGCGTCGCCACGGTCGTCGGCGGCGTGCCGTACGGCGCCCAGCTCAAGGCGCTGCGCGGCCCGCTCGACATCCTGATCTCGACCCCGGGCCGCCTCCTCGACCACCTGCAGACCGGCAAGGCCGAGCTCGGCAACGTCGAGATGTTCGTGCTCGACGAGGCCGACCGCATGCTGGACATGGGCTTCATCGACGACATCCGCACCATC
>JANMCC010000285.1:0-19041 GCA_031360885.1 Burkholderiales bacterium
CATCGTCGTCGGCTCGAACGACCTGCAGTCGCTCTACGTCGCCAACAACGTCTGCTCCGCGGTCGAGTACTTCCGCAAGCTCGGCGGCAACGTCGGCGTCGCCGGCATGGTGATCAACAAGGACGACGGCACCGGCGAGGCCGCGGCCTTCGCCGAGCGCGCCGGCATCCCGGTGCTCTCGGCGATTCCGGCCAACGACGACATCAGGAAGAAGAGCGCGAGCTACGAGATCATCGGCCGGCCGGGCACCGAGTGGGCGCCGCTGTTCGAGACGCTCGCCACCAATGTCGCCGAAGCGCCGCCGGTGCGGCCGAAGCCGCTCTCGCAGGACGAGCTGCTCGGCCTTTTCTCGGCCGATTCGACCGGCCGCAACGTCGTCCTCGAGCCGGCGACGATCTTCGACATGGTCGGCAAGAACGAGATCGTCAAGCCGACGCTCGAAGTGGTCTACGACACGGTCTGAGCGGTGACAAGACGACCATGACCGGCATCACCATTCCCATCGCCGTGGCCAAGGAGGTCGCGAATCCCGCGGCCCTTTCGGGCGACGGGCACGGATGCCATTCAGGCAAGGACGCGATGCGCGCGGCCGCCCATGCGGCCGGCAAGAGCGAAGTGCTTGCCCAGTACGCCCAGGACTATCCGGTCGACGCCGAGGCCGGCCCGCACGACCAGCCGCAGAGCATGTGCCCGGCCTTCGGCTCGCTGCGGGTCGGCCTGCGCATGCGCCGCACCGCGACCATCCTCTCGGGTTCGGCCTGCTGCGTCTACGGCCTGACCTTCACCTCGCACTTCTACGGCGCGCGGCGCAGCGTCGGCTACGTTCCGTTCAATTCGGAGACGCTGGTCACGGGCAAGCTGTTCGAGGACATCCGAGACGCCGTGCACAAGCAGGCCGATCCGGCGCACTACGACGCCATCGTCGTCATCAACCTGTGCGTGCCGACGGCGAGCGGCGTGCCCCTGAAGCTGCTGCCGCGCGAGATCAACGGCGTTCGCATCATCGGCATCGACGTGCCCGGCTTCGGTGTGCCGACCCATGCCGAGGCCAAGGACGTGCTCGCCGGGGCGATGCTGAAGTACGCGCGCGGCGAAGTCGAGGCCGGCCCGGTGCAGGCGCCGAAGAACGGCCGCTCTGCCAGGCCCACGGTCACCCTGCTCGGCGAGATGTTCCCGGCCGATCCGATGATCATCGGCGCGATGCTCGAGCCGATGGACCTTGCGGCCGGCCCGGTCGTGCCGACGCGCGAGTGGCGCGAGCTCTATGCGGCGCTCGACGGCGCCGCGGTCGCCGCGATCCATCCGTTCTATACCGCGAGCATCCGCGAGTTCCAGGCCGCCGGACGCCCCGTGATCGGCTCGGCGCCGGTGGGCTGCGACGGCACCGAGGCGTGGCTGCAGGCGATCGGCTCGACGCTCAACGTCGCGCAGGACAAGATCGATGCCGCCAAGAACCGGTTCCTGCCGGCGATCCGCGGCGCCTTCGGGAAGATGCCGATCAAGGGCCGCATCACGCTGTCGGGCTACGAAGGCTCCGAGCTGCTCGTCGGCCGCCTGCTGGTGGAGAGCGGCGCCGACCTGCGCTACGTCGGCACCGCGTGCCCGAAGACGGCGTGGAGCGACGCCGATCGCGCCTGGCTCGAGGCCAAGGGCGTGCACGTCCAGTACCGCGCCTCGCTCGAGCAGGACCTCGCGGCGATGCGCGAGTGGCAGCCCGACCTGGCGATCGGCACGACCCCGGTGGTCCAGGCCGCCAAGCAGAGGTCGATCCCGGCGCTCTACTTCACCAACCTGATCTCCGCCAGGCCGCTGATGGGACCGGCCGGCGCCGGCTCGCTGGCGCAAGTGATCAACGCGGCGATCGGCAACAAGGCCCGGTTCGACGCGATGAGCGAGTTCTTCGGCGGCGCCGGCAAGGGTCACGCCGCCGGCGTCTGGGAAGCGACGCCGAAGGACCGCCCCGAATTCAAGGCCGAGACGCGCCGCCAGATGGAAAAGCTGGCCAAGAAGCGCAAAGCCGAACAGATGATCTAGCAGGGCCGGCAGCAAATGTTCGTCATCGACCACGATCGCGCCGGCGGCTACTGGGGAGCCGTCTACGTGTTCACCGCGATCAAGGGCCTGCAGGTCGTGATCGACGGACCGGTCGGCTGCGAGAACCTGCCGGTGACCTCGGTGCTGCACTACACCGACGCGCTGCCGCCGCACGAGCTGCCGATCGTCGTCACCGGCCTGGCCGAAGAGCAGCTCGGCCGCGAAGGCACCGAAGGGGCGATGAAGCGGGCCCACGCGGTGCTCGATCCCGACCTGCCCTCGGTCGTCGTCACCGGCTCGATCGCCGAGATGATCGGCGGCGGCGTCACGCCGCAGGGCACCAACATCCAGCGCTTCCTGCCGCGCACCATCGACGAAGACCAGTGGCAGTGCGCGAACCGGGCGATGTACTGGCTGTGGTCGGAGTACGGCCTGCGCAAGGTGCCGCAGAGAAAGCCGTTCGCCGAGCGGCCCGCCGGCGAGAAGCCGCGCGTCAACATCATCGGCCCCTGCTACGGCACCTTCAACATGCCGAGCGACCTGGCCGAGATCCGCCGCCTGGTGCAGGGCATAGGCGCCGAGGTGAACATGGTGTTCCCGCTCGGCTCGCACCTCGCCGACGTGTCGCGCCTGGTCGAGGCCGACGTCAACATCTGCATGTACCGCGAGTACGGCCGGATGCTGTGCGAGGCGCTCGAGCGCCCGTACCTGCAAGCGCCGATCGGCCTGCACTCGACGACCAAGTTCCTGCGCTCACTGGGCAACCTGCTGCAACTCGACCCCGAGCCCTTCCTCGAGCGCGAGAAGCACACCACGACCAAACCGATCTGGGATCTGTGGCGCTCCGTGACGCAGGATTTTTTCGGCACGGCGAGCTTCGCCGTCGTCGCCAGCGAAACCTATACCCGGGGGCTGCGCCACTTCCTCGAGGAAGAGATGGGCCTGCCCTGCAACTTCGCGGTGCCGCGCCTGGCCGGGCAGAAGACCGACAACGAGGCGATCCGCGCCCTCTGCCGCGAGAAGCAGCCGCTCGTGATGTTCGGCAGCTACAACGAGCGCATGTACCTGGCCGAGACGGCCGGCACGTCGATGATGCGGCCGACCTTCATTCCGGCGTCGTTCCCGGGGGCGATCATCCGCCGCCATACCGGCACGCCCTTCATGGGCTACGCCGGCGCGACCTACGTCATCCAGGAATTCTGCAACGCGCTGTTCGACGCGCTGTTCCACATCCTGCCGCTCGGCACCGAGCTCGACAAGGTCGACCCGACGCCGGCCCGGCTCGCCGACGAGCCCGCCCGCGCCTGGGACGACGAGGCGCAGGCGCTCCTCTCCGAGTTCGTGCAGACCGAGCCGGTGCTGGTGCAGATCTCCGCGGCCAAGCGGCTGCGCGACCGCGCCGAGCGCGACGCGAGGCGCGCCGGCGAAGAGCGGGTCACGGCGGCACGCGTCGCGCGCTCGCGCGACGCCCTGCGCCAGGGGGAGCCGGCATGAACCGGCCGTCGGATCGATTCGCTCGCGCCACGCGAGCACCCAGCTTGCCGGAGCGGCTCGTCCGCCCCGGCCGGTCCATTCGCGCGGGAGACGCGCGGTCCCGGCCGCGAGGCCTAACGAAGAGGAGTCATTCCTATGCTTGAAGAGAGAAGGGGCTCGCTGTCCGGGCTCACGGAACAGGAAGCGAAAGAGTTTCATGGCATTTTCATCACGAGCTTCATCGTGTTCACGATCATTGCCATCGTCGCTCACGTCCTGGTCTGGAACTGGCGGCCCTGGCTGTAGCGGCGCGCCCGAGGCACTGCAATGGCTGACATGACGAGCGTCGCACCGCACGACCTGAAGAAGAGCGACGCCGTCGCCTTCGTCGGGATCTTCGTCGCGAGTTTCGTCCTGTTCCTGGCAATCGCATTTTTCGCTCAGCTTCTGAGATGGGAATGGCGTGCCTGGATGCCGGGGGCCGAGGGCGAGAAATCGTTGATCCATGGCGTGAAGTCTGCGGTCTACACCTTCATGTCCAACCTCACCTAGGAGAGCTGACCCATGTGGAGAATCTGGTTGCTTTTCGATCCGCGCCGAGCGCTGATCGCCTTGTTCACGTTCCTGTTCGCGCTCGCGCTGCTGAACCATTTCATCCTGCTCAGCACCGACCGCTTCAACTGGCTCGACGGCCCGCACAAGGCGCGCGCCGCGGCGACCGCGGCGATGCCGGCGGCGATGCCGGCACCGACGAAATAGCGGGCGCATCGACGAGAAAGAAAGTGGAGGCAGACCTGGCGCGGGCGCGGCCCGGCAGGTCGCCTTTCACCGCATCGGGCGCGACACCGTCGCGCCGCAGAGAACCGAGGGTCCCTGATCGGGGGAATCGACCATGGCCATGCTGAGTTTCGAGAGGAAATACCGCGTCCGCGGCGGAACGCTGATCGGCGGCGATCTGTTCGACTTCTGGGTCGGTCCCTTCTTCGTCGGCTTCTTCGGCGTGACGACGATCTTCTTCGCTTCCGTCGGCACGCTGCTCATCGTCTGGGGCGCCTCGCAGGGGCCGACCTGGAACCTGTGGCAGATCTCGATCGCTCCCCCCGATCTCTCCTACGGCCTCGGCATGGCGCCGCTGCTCAAGGGTGGCCTCTGGCAGCTGATCACGATCTGCGCGATCGGCTCGTTCGTCTCCTGGATGCTGCGCGAGGTCGAGATCTGCCGCAAGCTCGGCATCGGGTACCACGTGCCCTTCGCCTTCGGCGTCGCGATCTTCGCGTACGTCTCGCTGGTGGTGATCCGGCCGCTGCTGATGGGCGCCTGGGGACACGGCTTTCCCTACGGGATCATGAGCCACCTCGACTGGGTCTCGAACACCGGCTATCAGTACCTGCACTTCCACTACAACCCCGCGCACATGATCGCGGTGAGCTTCTTCTTCGCCACCGTGTTCGCCCTCTCGCTGCACGGCGCGCTGGTCCTCTCCTCCACCAACCCGGCGCGCGGCGAGACGGTGAAGACCGTCGAGCACGAGAACACCTTCTTCCGCGACACGATCGGCTACTCGATCGGCACGCTCGGCATCCATCGGCTCGGGCTGTTCCTGGCGCTCTCGGCAGGGTTCTGGAGCGCGATCTGCATCATCCTCAGCGGCCCCTTCTGGACGCGTGGGTGGCCCGAGTGGTGGAGCTGGTGGCTCAACCTGCCCGTATGGCGCTGACCGGTTGCTGATCCGGCCCTGACAAGAACGAGGAGACGGCGAGATGGCGCTCGAGTACCAGAATCTGTTCACGACGGTGCAGGCCGTCTCCCCCGCCTATGCCGGCGTGCCGCTAGCGCGCGACCAGGCCGAGCGGACCCGCGGCACCGGCCACCTGCACCTGCTCGGCCGGATCGGCGACGCGCAGCTCGGGCCGATCTACCTCGGCTTCTTCGGCGTCGCCTCGCTGCTCTGCGGCTTCATCTGCATCGAGATCATCGGCCTCAACATGATGGCCTCGGTGAACTGGGACCCGGTGCAGTTCGTCCGCCAGCTCCCCTGGCTGGCGCTGGAGCCGCCGCCGGCCAAGTACGGCCTCGCGATACCGCCGCTCAACGAGGGCGGCTGGTGGCGCATCGCCGGCTTCTTCCTCACTTGCTCGGTGCTGTTCTGGTGGGTGCGCATGTACCGCAGGGCACGGGCCCTCGGCATGGGCACGCACGTCGCGTGGGCGTTCGCCGCGGCGATCTGGCTGATGCTCGTGCTCGGCTTCATCCGGCCGCTGCTGATGGGCAACTTCGCCGAGGCCGTGCCGTTCGGGATCTTTCCGCACCTCGACTGGACCGCCGCGTTCTCGATCCGCTACGGCAACCTCTTCTACAACCCGTTCCACATGCTCTCGATCGCGTTCCTCTACGGCGCGACGCTGCTGTTCGCGATGCACGGCGCCACCATCCTCGCCGTCAGCCGCTTCGGCGGCGAGCGCGAGATCGAGCAGATCGTCGATCGCGGCACCGCCTCCGAGCGGGCGGCGCTGTTCTGGCGCTGGACCATGGGCTTCAACGCGACCATGGAATCGATCCACCGCTGGGCCTGGTGGTTCGCCGTGCTCTGCCCGCTGTGCGGCGGCATCGGCATCCTGCTCACCGGCACCGTGGTCGACAACTGGTACCTGTGGGCGGTGAAACACCACGTTGCGCCGATGTACCCCTCGGTCTTTCCGGCGGTCGTCGATCCTTCGCTGCTCCAGGGGGCCAAGCCATGAGGAATCGCATCAACGGGCTCGCGATCGTCGCCGCGGTCGCGGGCGCGGCGCTGCTCTCCGCCTGCGAGCCGCCGCCGGTGAACACCGTGCAGCGCGGCTATCGCGGCACCGGCATGGTCGAGGTCTACCGGCCGGCCGCGTTGGCCGAGGCGGCCACGCTCAACGCCCCGCCGGCGCCCTCGGCCGCGGCCTCGCCCGACGGCCCGCGCGCCTCGCAGGTCTTCAAGAACGTGAAGGTCCTCGGCGACCTGAGCGCCGGCGAGTTCGCGCAGATCATGGTCGACATGACCGCCTGGGTGGCGCCGCAGCAGGGCTGCACCTACTGCCACGCCGCCACCGACTTCGCCGACGACTCGCTCTACACCAAGGTCGTCTCGCGGCGCATGCTGCAGATGACGCAGCACATCAACGCCGACTGGAAGACGCATGTCGCCGCCACCGGCGTCACCTGCTACACCTGCCACCGCGGCAACAACGTGCCGGCCAACATATGGTTCCGATCTGCCGAAGCGGCGAAGACGCCGGGGATGCTCGGCAACAAGGCCGGGCAGAACGCACCGGCGGTGCAGGTGGGCCTGACCTCGCTGCCGAACGACCCGTTCTCCACCTTGCTCGGCGCAAACGAGGAGATCCGGGTGGTCGCGGCCGCGGCGCTGCCGACCAAGGGCGACCATCCGTCGATGATCAAGCAGACCGAGGCGACCTACGGCCTGATGATGCACATGTCGAAGTCGCTCGGCGTCAACTGCACCTACTGCCACAACACGCGCTCGTTCGCGTCGTGGGACTCGAGCACGCCGCAGCGGGCGACCGCGTACTACGGCATCCGCATGGTGCGCGACCTGAACAGCGCCTACCTCGCTCCGCTCGCCGGCGTGTTTCCGGCGAACCGGCTGGGACCCACGGGCGACGTGCCGAAGCTGAACTGCGCCACCTGCCACCAGGGCGCGTACAAGCCGCTGTACGGCGCCGACATCCTCATGGGCCATCCCGGCCTGACGGGCGGCGAGAAGATTGCGGCAGCCGCCAGCGCGCCGGGCTGACAGCGGGGCGGCGGCCGAATCCTTATGATCGGCCGATGCAAGTTCCACGGCGGCAAGCGTGAGTTCGCGCCTTGCCGAACGCCTTCGGGCCGAGACGCGGGAACTGCACACGCTCGCCGAGCGCAGCCCCTTCATGTCGGCGCTCCTGCGCGGACGGATGGAGCGCGCCGCCTACGTCGCGCTGCTTCGCAACCTGCAGGCGATCTACGCAGCGCTCGAGCCGGCGCTGCGCCGCCATGCCGCGCATCCGGCCCTCGCGCCGCTGCATGACCCGGCCCTGGCCCGCGGCGAATCGTTGCAAGACGACCTCGCCGTCGTCGACCCCGGCACGGGCGGCGATGACCCGGTCCAGCCCGCGACCCTGCGCTACGTGCAGCGCCTGCGCGAGCTCGATGCCGAGCGCCCCGAGTTGTTGCTCGCGCATGCCTACGTTCGCTACCTCGGCGACCTGAGCGGCGGGCAGCTGCTGAGCGGCATCGTCGCCCGCAGCTTGGACCTTCCGCCGGATCGCGGGGTCGCCTTCTACGACTTCGGCGATGCCGACGCTGCGGCGGCGCTTGCGCGGTCGTTTCGCCACGGCCTGGCTGCCGCGGTGATCGACGACGAGGACGCGGTCGTCGCCGAGGCCCGGCTCGCCTTCGAGTGGCATCGTCGACTGTTCGAGGAGCTCGCCGCCGCCCACGGGCTCGCGACCGACGCCGCCTAGGCGGCGGCCGCTCGCGGCTCAGCCGTCGAAGCTGCGGATACGCGCGTAGAGCATGGTCGCGCGGCGGGTCGAGGCCTCGACCTGTTCGAGCAGCGGCGCCACCGAGGGCTCGCTGCTGCCGTCGGCGATGTCCATCGCCGCCAGGCTGGCGTTGGCGAGGATCGCAGCCATCAGGTCGCCACGCGCGCTCGTGCCGCCGGCCCGCGCCTCGGGGCGCATCTCGTCGCTGCCCGCCTGCGTCAGCGACTGCTCCAGGTGACGGCGTGCCTCGGCGACCCGGCGGCTGTCGGTCAGGTCGACGAGGATGACGAAGAAGCCGAGCACCGAGCCGTCGCGCGCCGCGACCAGCTCGGTGCGCACCGCCACCGGCAAGGTGCCGCCGGCCAGCAGTGTCAGCGCCATCTCGCCGCGCCAGGATCGGCGGTCGTCGGCGACGGCGCGCAGGACGCGGCGCATCTGCTCGGGCGCCTCGAACAGGTCCGCCAGCTCGCCCTCGGCGAGCATGTCCCGGGTAGTCGTCCTCCCGCCGGCGACCCCGGTGCGCCGCAGGGCGGCGAACGCGTCGTTGGCGAACAGGGTGTGGCCCTGCACGTCGGCGATGACGACCGGCTCCTTCGAGCTGCCGATCAGGGCGCGGATGTGGCTGAGCTGATGCTCGGCGATCAGGAGCCGCACCGCGTTGATCTGGACGATGATGTCGATCAGCGAATTGCCGAAGGCCCGGCCGAGGGCGATTTCGCTGCCGGTCCACGGCAGCGCCGTGCCGCGCACGATCTCCGACCAGGCGGCGAACGAACGGCGCGGCGAAAGCTCGAGCGGGTCGTTGCCGACCACCGGCTTGGAAGGGTCGCCGGCCCAGGTCACGGTCAGGAGCTGTTCCTTGCGGAACCAGACCAGGTAGTCGGGCCGGGAAGCCGAAAGCTTGACCGAGAGCACGCCGCTCGCCGTCGGCGTGAGCGAATCGAGCGCCGGGTTGGCGCGCGCCACCGAGTTGCAGCTGAAGAGGCCGTCGACGCCCTGCGGCTCGATCCACTGCAGCAGCGCGCGCAGCTCGGCGGTGGAGGGCACCTCGCCCGCGGTGAGAAGCTCGCCGTCGTGGAAAAGCGCCGCGCCGGTCGCATCGAGCGGCTGCAGCAGGTTGCGCGGATTGCGGAACAGCGCCAGTCGCCAGTCGCCCTCGGTCGAGGTCGCCTCGACCAGCCGCTGCTCGAGGCGGCGCACCTGGATCGCACCCTGGGCATGCGCGTAGTTCTCGATCGCGGCGATGCGCGTGGAGACCACCTCCGCCAGCAGATCGGCCGCGGAACGGACCGGGAAGCGCAGGTTGCGCGCCGAATAGTGGTGGCAGGCGATGAGGCCCCAGAGGCGGCCTTCGCGCACCAGCGACACCACCAGCGTCGCGGTCACGCCCATGTTCTTCAGGTACTGCAGGTGCAGCGGCGACATGCTGCGCAGGTAGCACATCGACATGTCGAGCTCTTCGTCGCAGCCGGGAACGAGCCGCGGCTGCAGCAGCGCCGGCTGGTAGTGGACGTCGACCAGCACGCGCAGGCGGTTGCGCAGGTAGAGCTCGCGCGCCCGCTGCGGGATGTCGGAGGCCGGGTAGTGGTGTCCGAGCAGCGACTCGAGCCGCGGGTCGCGTGCCTCGGCGATGATCTTGCCGTGCCCGTCGGGGTCGAACTTGTAGACCATGACCCGGTCGTAGCCGAGCATGTCGCGGAAGGTGCGGACCACCGCATCGGCGAGCTGGCCGATCGACGTGGCGGCGCTGAAGCGCTGGACCGCGCCGCTGAGCGCTTCGGTCAGTGCGGCGGGGCCGATGCTCACTGTCTCGACGGTGGCGCCGGCCGGCGTGATCGGCTCGATCTCGGCGAGCAGCAGATCGGCACGCACGCGATGCACCGTTCCCTCGAACTCGCGCAGCTCGCCGGCGATGCGCAGGCTGCAGTGCAGAGGCGCCGGCTCCGCCAGGTCGGGCGAAAGGGCGAGGGCGCGCAGGCGCGCGTCGATGTCGCCGCCGAGCTCGACCAGCGGCTGCCGGAGCAAGCTCTCGGCTGCCAGGCCGAGCAGCGCCGGGGCATTGGCGCTGACCTGGACGATGCGCAGCGCCGGTTCCTGGATGGCCAGCAACAGCCCGTGCGGCTGCACGGAACCGGCCAGATGGATCAGCTCACGTTCGCAGTTGCTGAGATCGGCCTGGCCGAACGGCGGGCTGCTGAGCACTACGGTTCACCCTGATCGGCACCGGCTGAAGACTGTCGAAGGTCGGACGAACTGGAGCCTGCGACCTGGACGATTCGCTCGCGGCCGACGCCGAGCAGCAGCGCCGCAGCCTCGGCATTGCCGCTGCTTTGCGCCAGCGCGAGCCGGATGAAGTGCTGCTCCGCCAGGACGCTGGTGTCATGGAGCAGGGAGGCCAGGGGCAGCTCGCCGAGTCGCCCGGCCAGCAGCTCGAGGCCTTCGCGCAGCGACTGCGGCAGGGGCTCGGGCACAGGGGTCGCGACCCTCGCCCTGTGGATCGTGAAGCCGATGCACTCCTGGTCGCCCTCGGTGAGGAGGGTGGCCGAAATGTCGATGCTCTCGGCGGCGCCCTGCGCCGGCTGGGCCGTCGCCGGGAAGCGCCGCACGACGCCGTGCCGGCGCACCTGCGAAAGCAGCTCGTCCAGCGGCAGCTCGGAACTGCGGAGCCAGTCGACCAGCGGCCGGCTGCGTGCCTGGTCCTCGTTGCGCAGCTGCAGCAGGGTCAGGAACGCCGGGTTGGCGAGCTGGATCCGGCCGCTCGAATCGGTCACCGCGACGGCGTCCTGGGCCGATTCGGCGGACCCGGCCGAGATCGCGCCAGCGTCGAGGGCTGCGCCTGCGGCCGTTTCCGAGCGGACGCGCACCAGCAGCCGCATCGCGTCATCGGCGCGAAACGAGGTCGCGGCGACGCTGGCGGTGACGACGCTGCCCAGCAGCCGGGCGCGGATTTCGCCGCTCTGTCCGCTGCTGCGGGCGGTGGTCAGCAGCTCGTTGACCGCGCCGCGCGAGGGATGGCCGAAGCCGACGGTCACGTGCTTTCCGACCAGCTGCTCGCCGGCGCTGGCGAAGAGGCGCACGGCGGACGGGTTGACGTCGAGGATCAGTAACGACTCCGGGTCGACGACCAGCACCGCGTCGGTCGCGACCTGGGCCAGCAGGCGATGGCGCGATTCCGCCTGGCGCGCATTCCAGTAGCCGCGCTCCATGTCGCGCTGCGTCTCGATGAAGCGCTCCTGGATCGCGGCGATCGCCCGCATGTCGCGGCCGACCGCGAGCACCGGCCCGCTCTCGCCGAGGCGGATCGCCGTGTAGGCAACGGGCACGTTCGCGCCCGACTGCAGGAGATGGTTGACCTCGCGACGTCGGGCGATGCCCTGGCTGGACGCTTCCTTGAGCAGCTTCTCGATCTTTCCGCGGGTGTCGCCGCTGACGGTGTCGACCCAGGGCTGGCCGACCCACGAAGAGGCCGCAGGCGCGATCGGCTCGGCCTCGCCCTGCTCGACGTTGCGGATCACGCCGGCGTCGTCGATCACGAGGGCGATGTCGCTCGACAGCGCGACGAAGGTCCGGGCCAGCTCGGGCGCCCATTCGGAGAGCTTGCCGAGGTCGAGCGGATCGCTCGCGGAGGGGCTCACGTCCTCAGTCTTTCGCACACGGGTGCCATGTAACGCCTGTCCATCGCGGCCGCGATGGAAAGGCGGCCGAACGCTCGATTCTAGTTCCGCGAGCGCGAGCGCAGGCCCCAGTTCCAGAGGGCCGTGGAGGGCAGCGGCAGCACCATGAACCAGTGCTCGAGGATCGCGAGGGAGAGCAGGGTGGCCGCGAAGGTGAGGGCGGTGGTCTCGTAGGCGCCGATGCCGCCGGCCAGCGCCGCCTGCCACACCAGCACCGCGAGCCAGGTCGACACGGCGACCACCACCGGGAACAGGGAATTCATGCGGGCGCGGCGGAAGTAGCTCTGCAGGTAGCCCAGGTGCGCAGGCAGGAACTCCTCGCTCAGGTTGCGCACGCCGAGGAAGATGTTGAGCTTGGCGCTCTGCCGCATCACCCACAGGATGGCGAAGGTCCACAGGCCCGTGCGGTTCGGCTGTCCCCAGGTCGCGGCGATCACGCCGGCGCCCAGCACCAGCAGCGCCAGCTCGTGGTGCGCTACCGTCTGGAAGGCGAGCGCCGCCCGGTGCCAGCCGCGCGCGCCGGGCGGGCAGGCGATGCGGCGCGGTCCGGTGACCATGCCGAGCAGGAAGGCGACTTCCTGCCAGGCCCAGATCAGCAGCGCGCAGGCAAACGCGCAGTAGGCGGCGGCCGGCGTCTCGATGGCGCTGCTGGCGTGCAGCCCGACGAAGCCGAGCATGGCGAGCACGGTGGCGCCGAGCATGGTCCACTTGAACGTGCGGCGCGGCTTGCCGTCGAGGTAGAGGATCACGCCGGTGCTGAACCACCAAAGGAACAGCGTGAACAGCAGCGGTGCCGCGTAGATCATCGCTACCAGGCCGGCCGCATCCGCACGCCCTGCGGCAGGTCGTGGCGCCGCACCGGCAGGAAGTACAGGCGGGCGAAGGTGGCGACGCCGGCGACCGCACCGGCCGCCTGGCGCAGCCGGCCGAGCACGCCGCCGCGCGCCTTCGCCGCGGCCATCGCCTGCGAGATCTCGAACAGCCGCTCGAGGCCGCGGCGGAAGGCCGGATGGTCGACGTCGAGCGTCACCGGGAACACCTGCTTCGAGATTTCCGAGGTGATGCGGAACACCGCGTAGTCGTATTCGTCGGGATCGAGGCCCATCGCCAGGTGCAGCTTCGGCCGCGTGTGGTCGCGGACGTACATCGTGGCGTAGACCGCGAGCAGGAAGAAGCGGATCCAGAGCACGTTGCCGCCGCGCAGCAGCTCGGGGTTGGCGCGCATGATCAGGGCGAACGATTCGCCATGGCGGAATTCGTCGTTGCACCAGCGCTCGAACCAGCGAAAGATCGGATGGAAGCGCTTCTCCGGCTGGCGCTCGAGCTGGCGGAAGATCGTGATGTAGCGCGCGTAGCCGATCTTCTCCGACAGGTAGGTCGCGTAGAAGATGTACTTCGGCTTGAAGTAGGTGTAGGCCTTGGTGCGCTTCAGGCCGCCCAGGTCGATGCCGAGGTCGAAGTCCTTGAGCGACTGGTTGATGAAGCCCGCATGGCGCGACTCGTCGCGCGCCATGAAGCGCATCAGCTGCTTGATGTCGGGGTTGTCGACGTTCTTCTGGATCTCGTTGTACAGGACGCAGCCGGAGAACTCGGACGTGATCGAGCTGATCAGGAAGTCGAGGAACTCCTGGCGGATCGCGTCGGGCAGCGCCTTCACCTCCTCGGCGAACTCGGGCGTGCGCTGGAAGTGGTCGTGGTTGTTGTCGCCCTCGTACTCCAGCATCATCTGGTCCCATTCGGCGCGCACCGACGAGATGTCGAGCCGGTTCATCGCCGCGTAGTCGGTGCTGTAGAACTTCGGGCTCAGGAGCGTGTTCGATAGCGCCTTCTGGTGGACGTCGTCGCGCGACGTGATGGCGGCTTCCATGTCAGCTCCTCGAGCGCTGCGCGGCGCTCAGCATGTGGGCGAACGCGGCGGCGTTGGTCGGCCCGAACGATTCGAGATCGACGCGCCGACCCGTCGACGGATCGTGCAGCGTGAGCCTGCCGTCGGCCCGGGCGACCAGGCGGAACGGCTGCTCGGCGCCGATGCCCTGGCGCTTGCGCTCGCGCGCCAGGCCGCGCAGCGTGCCGCGGACGAAGCCGCTCTCGCCGACGACGCTGTCGACGACGCGGCCGTCGCGGGCATCGACGACGTCGACGCTGCCGTCGTCGCGGTCGACGAAGCGCAGGTCGCGCTCGACCACGGCCGGCGCGTCGGGGGTCGAGATCGGCATCCCGGACAGTCGGACGGCGCCGACGGCGCAGATCGTGGCGATCACCAGCGCGCCCGCGGCAGCGATCGGCCAGTGGCGCTGGATCTGGCCTTCAGAGTCGTGCACGGCGTTCACTGTGTTGCGGTCGTGAGCCCGTGCGGCCGCATCGACCCGCTGCTCGCCGGCACGGCGCTCGGCTCGTGGCGCCGCGGCGTCGCGGCGACCCCGTCCTGGACCGCGATGCCGCGTGCCTGGCTCCACGCGTCGGAAAGGATGCGGCCGACCGCGGCGGCGTCGGCGACCGAGCGCAGCATCGGCTCGGTCTTCTTCAGGCGCCACGGACGCACGTGCGGCCAGAGGTGCAGATAGGCGATGCGATCCGGGCCGGTCAGCGCGAGGGCGATGTCGCCGGCCGGGCCTTTGCCGCGCTGGATCGCGGCCGACGCGATGCGCGCGGAGGGCATGTTGAACGTGACCGTGAGGACGATGCCGACGCGCATGACGACGCGCCGGTCGGTGATCGTGTAGACCGTGGTCCTGCACGTCAGCCAGGCGAGCAGGACGACGTTGCCGAGCGCGAGCAGCGCCGCGGGCAGCAGCCAGAGCGCGGCGATGCCGGCGTCGGCGGCCGATCCGCCCTGGGCCGCGACAGTGACGGCGCGGGCGAGGAGGATGAGGGCGAAGTAGGCCGCGAGCGTGCGCGCATGGAAGACGCGCTCGACCATCGACGCGAACACCGGCGCGCCCTGCCAGAGGAGGCGCTCGCCGCGCGGCAGCGGCTCGGGCAGGCCGTGCTCGGCCTCGAACTCGTGCTCGTCCGACGGGCTCACAGCAGCGGCTCCGCGCGGCTCGGGCTGGCGTAAAGCGTGCCGGCGCCGTAGTAAGCCATGACGCGCTCTTCCTCGAGCAGGGTCACCTGGTCGGGATGGCGTGTCGGCGGCACGCCGGCGAAGTCGCCGCCCATGATCGAGTCGACGACGACGCCGCGCCGGCCGACGCGCGCGAAGTTCATCGGCAGGAGCACGTTGCCGCGGGACGAGACGCCGGCGGCGGCGGCGGACGCCGCCGTGACCTCGACTTCCAGATAGCGGACGACGACCTCGGCGCGATCCACCCAGACATCGCGGACGATGCCGCCGACGACGCCGTCGGCGCCCACCACCGGCAGGCCGCGCGGGTCGACATCGTGCCTCGACGTGCCCATGTCGGGCGCGGCGCGCGTCGGCACGATGCGCGGCGTGCCGTCGATCGCGACGTCGACGACGTCGCGCCGCTGCGCGTACGCGCCCGGGCCGACGCCGGCGCGCATCCGGGCGCCCACGCCCGTCGCGTCCGCGCCGGCGATATCGGCGCCGGGAATCGTGTCGGTGTTCCCGTCGACCTCGTTCGGACGCGGCACGGTCACCGACGTGCCGTCGGCGAGACGGTAGACCTTCGGCGACGGCAGGCCGGGAAAGCCGACCGTGCGCGCCTTGCCCGGCACGTCGGACTCGAGCGGATAGCCCTCGCGCTTGTTCTCGCGGTGGAGGTAGTAGATGAGCCCTGCGAAGAAGATCCAGAACGCGTAGAGCACGAGCTGGGCGACGTCGATGTACTGGGTGATGGCGCCGGTCTGCATGATGGATCTCCTCTGGCGAACGTGACGGTCGAGGGACGGCGCTGCCGCCTATCCGGGGAACTCGGCGAGCCCGAACTTCGCGCCCGGGGCACGGGCCGCGCCCGGCGCGCGGCGCACGAGCGGGCCGAGCGCGACGAGGGTGGCGAAGAGCAGGTACATCTCGACGTGGTAGACGAAGCTGTAGCCGGTGGCGGGGCTCGTCAGCGCGGGACCGAGCGCGCCGTGCACGGCGGCCGCCGAAACCGCGTCGCGGATCGCTCCGCCCAGGCCGATCGCCAGGCCGGCGCAGGTCGCCTGGACCGCGCCCCAGGCGCCGAGCGCGAGGCCGATCAGGCCGCCGGCCTCGAGGCTCATCGCCGCGATCAGCGTGCCGACCGAGAACAGGCCGCCGCCGAAGCCGATCAGCGCGGCGCCGACGCGAAACAGGCCGGGCGAGTCGAGCGGCTCGGCGAAGATCACGCACGAGAAGGCGACGATGCCGGCGAGCGCGCCGAAGGCGGCGATCCGGTGCGCATCGGCGCCGCGCGAGAGCCATCGCGCCGAGAGCGCGAAGGCGGCGAGAGCGCCCCCGGCGATCAGCGCCGTCAGCGTCGTCGTCGCGCTCACCGAGAGATGCAGGATCTCGCCGCCGTAGGGCTCGAGGATGATGTCCTGCATGTTGAACGCGGCCGTGCCGAGGCCGACGGCGACGAGGAAGCGCAGCGACTTGCCGTGCGAGGCGAAGCGCCGCCAGGTTTCGCGAAAGCTCGGCCGCGGCGCACTGGTGTCGGCGCGCTGGGTCGAGCGCGGCTCCTGCTTCCAGAGGGCGACGATGTTGAGCGCCATCGTCACCATCGCCGCACCCTGGACGACCTGGATCAGGCGCAGCGCGCTGAAGTCGCGCAGCAGGAGGCCGAAGGCGATGCCGCAGAGCACCATGCCGGCGAGCAGCGACACGTACATCAGCGCGACGACGCGCGGCCGCGCCCGCTCGGGCGCGAGGTCGGTCGCGAGCGCGAGGCCGGCGGTCTGCGTCGTCTGCAGGCCGGCGCCGACGAGCAGGAAGGCGAGCGCCGCGCCGGCATCGCCGACCCAGGCCGGGCCGATGCGGTCGCCCGACATCAGGATCAACGCGAACGGCATGATCGCCAGGCCGCCGAACTGGAGCAGCGTTCCCATCCAGAGGTAGGGCACGCGGCGCCAGCCGAGGACCGAGCGATGGGTGTCTGAGCGAAAGCCGATCAGGGCGCGGAAGGGCGCGAACACGAGCGGCAGGCCGACCATCAGCGACACCAGCCACGCGGCCATGCCCATCTCGACGATCATGACCCGGTTGAGCGTGCCGATGAGGAGCACGGTCGCCATGCCGACCGAGACCTGGAACAGCGACAGGCGCAGCAGCCGCGGCAGCGGCAGCTCCGCCGTCGCCGCGTCGGCGAACGGCAGGAAGGCCGGCGCGACGTGGGTCCAGACGCGCGAGACGCGCAAGGCCTTCATCGCCGCCGCAGCTCCATCGCGTGCGAGGTGTAGAAGCCGCTCGCGATGCGCTCGTCCCGGCCGACGCGCCAGGCGGCGAGCGCCGGCTCGACAGCGATGGCGCGCAGCAGGCGCGCCTGCGCGACCGGCGCGATGAACGGCGCCCGGTCGCGGCGCGGGAACATGCGCCCGACCGCGATCATCGTCGCCAGCAGCGGGTTGCTCGGCGCGAAGGTGAAGACGATCGATTGGCGCGTGCGCGGCGCGAGGGCCGCGAGCGCGGCGACCATGTCGGCCTCGTCGTAGTGGATGAGCGAGTCCATCGCGACGGCGTGATCGACGTCGCCGAGCGAGGCGTCCAGCATGTCGCCAGCGCGAAAGTCGATCGTGCCAGCCAGATCGCTCGGTAGCCGCTCTCGCGCGAGCTGCACGAGCGTCGGCGAGAGGTCGATCGCGACGACGTCGGCGCCACGCCGGGCCGCCTCGACGGCGAGGGCGCCGGTGCCGCAGCCGGCATCGAGCACGCGGGCTCCGTGCAGGTCGACGGGCAGCCAGCCGAGCAGCGTGGCGCGCATGCGGTCGCGGCCGGCGCGCACGGTGGCGCGGATGCCGCTCACCTTCGCGGTGGAGGTCAGGCGTGCCCAGGCGTCGGCCGCGGTGCGGTCGAAGTAGCGCTCGATGAGGTCGCGGCGGGCGAGGTAGCTGGCGTGGCTCATGTCGTGCGATCCGCTCAGTCGAATCCCAGCAGGTCGAAGATGTCGCGGTCCTTCATCGGCGTGCAGATGAGCGGATCGGTGCCGGCCCAGAGCGTCGCCGCCAGGCGCAGGTACTCGTTCTGCACCGCCTCGAGCTCGGGCGAGTACTCCATCTCGAACAGCGTCGCCTTCTTCAGGCGCGAGCGTCGGATGACGTCGAGGTCGGGGAACTGCGCCATCAGCTTCAGGCCGATCTGGGCGTTGTACTTGTCGATCTGGTCGGTGGCAGCGCTGCGGTTGGCGATGACGCCGCCGAGGCGCACGTTGTAGTTCTTCGCCTTCGCGCCGATCGCCTGGACGATCCGGTTCATGGCGAAGATCGAGTCGAAGTCGTTGGCGGTGACGATGAGCGCGCGGTCGGCGTGCTGCAAAGGCGCAGCGAAGCCGCCGCAGACGACGTCGCCGAGGACGTCGAAGATGACGACGTCGGTCTCCTCGAGCAGGTGGTGCTCCTTCAGCAGCTTCACGGTCTGGCCGACGACGTAGCCGCCGCAGCCGGTGCCGGCGGGCGGGCCGCCGGCCTCGACGCACATCACGCCGTTGTAGCCGGGGAAGACGAAGTCCTCGATGCGCAGCTCCTCCGGATGGAAGTCGACGGTCTCGAGGACGTCGATCACCGTCGGCATCAGCTTCTTGGTGAGCGTGAAGGTCGAGTCGTGCTTCGGGTCGCAGCCGATCTGGAGCACGCGCTTGCCGAGCTTCGAGAACGCGACGGAGAGGTTCGACGAGGTCGTGCTCTTGCCGATGCCGCCCTTGCCGTAGACGGCGAAGACCTTGGCGGTGCCGATCCTAAGGCTCGGGTCGAGCTGCACCTGGACGCTGCCCTCGCCGTCGGTGCCGCGCGGCGCGTTGGGTGCCGGGCCGCGCCGGATGTCGGAGATCGGGATGCGCGTTTCCAGCGTCGTGTCGAGGCTCATGCGGGGACTCCTTCGTAGACTCCCTCGAGCCGATCCTCGAGTTCTTCGCCGGCGCGCCGGAGCGCCTCCAGCACGTGTGCGTCGGGCTTCCAGAACTTGCGCTCCGAAGCCTCGATCAGTCGGTTGGCGACCTTGGCCGAGGCCGTCGGATTCAGTGTCGAGAGGCGCTCGCGCATCGCGGCGTCGAGCACGAAGGTCTCGGAGAGCTGCTGGTAGACCCAGGGCTGGACCTGGCCGGTCGTCGCCGACCAGCCCATCGTGTTGGTGACGTGGACCTCGATCTGGCGCACGCCTTCGTAGCCGTGCTTGAGCATGCCCTCGTACCACTTCGGATTGAGCATGCGGGTTCGGGTCTCGATCGCCACCTGCTCGCTCAGCGTGCGGACGACGCCGCCGCCCGAGCTGTCGC
>JANMCC010000343.1:0-4354 GCA_031360885.1 Burkholderiales bacterium
CGGCGAAGAACACCGGCGCGACCGTCAGCGTGATCTACGTGCCGCCGGCCGGCGCCGCGGCGGCGATCTGGGAGGCGGTGGAGGCCGAGCTCGACCTGGCGATCTGCATCACCGAAGGCATTCCGGTGCGCGACATGCTCGAGGTGAAGAGCCGGATGCGCGCCCGCGAGGCCAAGGGCGGCAAGAAGACGCTGCTGCTCGGGCCGAACTGCCCGGGCCTGATCACGCCCGACCAGATCAAGATCGGCATCATGCCGGGCCACATCCACCGCGCCGGCCGGGTCGGCGTGGTCAGCCGCTCAGGCACGCTCACCTATGAAGCGGTGGCGCAGCTCACCGAGGTCGGGCTCGGCCAGTCGAGCGCGGTCGGCATCGGCGGCGACCCGATCAACGGGCTCAAGCATATCGACATCATGAAGCTGTTCAACGACGACCCGGGTACGGATGCCGTCGTCATGATCGGCGAGATCGGCGGCTCCGACGAGGCCGACGCGGCGCGCTGGTGCAAGGAGCACATGAAAAAGCCGATCGTCGGCTTCATCGCCGGCGTCACCGCCCCGGCCGGCAAGCGCATGGGCCACGCCGGCGCGCTGATCTCGGGCGGCGCCGACACGGCCGACGCCAAGCTCGCCGTCATGGAGGAATGCGGCTTCACGGTGACGCGCAATCCGTCGGAGATGGGCCGCCTGATGAAGGGCCTGCTGTAGGGATTCGAAGAACAACCGCCGCCGGTCACCCACCGAGTCGGCGCCCGATAGATCCCTGGAGGACCGCGTGAGTTTCACCAGCCCCGAATTCTGGATCGCGCTGATGCAGATCATCGGCGTGAACATCGTCCTCTCCGGCGACAACGCCGTCGTCATCGCGCTCGCCGCGCGCAGCCTGCCGCCCGACCAGCAGAAGCGCGCCGTCGCCTGGGGCAGCGGCGCCGCGGTCGTGATGCGGATCGCGCTGACGATCGTCGCCGTCGAGCTGCTGCGCCTGCCCTACCTCAAGCTCGTCGGCGCGGCGTTGCTGCTCTGGATCGCGGTGCAGCTGCTGATCCCCGAGGATGAAGGCGAAGAGACCGAGACCGGCAGCAGCAGCATGGCGGCGGCGATCAAGACGATCCTGCTCGCCGACCTGGTGATGAGCCTCGACAACGTGATCGGCGTGGCGGCGGCGGCCAAGGGCAACACCTTCCTCCTGATCGCCGGTCTGGCGATCTCGATTCCGCTGGTCATATTCGCCAGCCGCCTGCTGCTGGTGCTGATGGATCGCTTCCCGATCATCATCACCCTCGGCGCCGCCCTGCTCGGCTGGGTCGCCGGCGACATGGCCGTCACCGACCCGGTGATCAAGTCCTGGGTCGACCTCAATGCCCCCTTCCTTCATTGGGCCGCCCCGCTGGCGGGAGCGATCGTGGTGGTGGCGGTCGGCAAGTGGCTTGCCGCGCGCACGCTCGCCCGGCGCGCCGCCGAGGCGCCACCGGTCGAGGTCGTTCCTTCGTCGGTGACCGACGAGTTCCGTCGCCTGCTGCTCGCCGTCGACGGATCGCCCGCCGCCGAGCATGCGGCCCGACGCCTGATCGCCCTTCGCCGGCAGTTTCGCGACAGGGACGGCGAGGTCCACCTGATCAACGTCCAGCGGCCGCTCTCGGGCGAGGTCTCGAACTTCGTCGGCGGCAAGTCGGTCGAGGAATACCACCGCGAGCGCAGCAACGAGGCGCTGGCGCCGGTGCGCGCGCTGTTGGAAGCCGCGGGCATCGCCGTCCAGGAGCACGCTCCGGTCGGCAGCCCGGGGCCGACGATCGCCCGGGTGGCGCACGAGACCGGCTGCGACCTGATCGTCATGGGCACGCACGGCCTCGGCAGCCGCGCCGGGGCGGTGCTCGGCTCGGTCGCCCAGTCGACGCTCGAGCACGCCGGCGTCCCGGTTCTCATGGTGAAGTGAGCCACTGCCGCGACCGTTCGGGGAGCTCGCCGCGCAGCAATCGGCGGGCGCCCGGGGACAAGGCACAATTTGCGCTTTGTCAGGCGCGGCGGTGCGGTGCCGCGCCGCGCGGAGATTGATCATCATCCTCGTCCTGCCATGACCCTCGAGTTCCACTGCGCCTCCGACACGGGCCGCGCGCGCAACAACAACGAGGATTCCGCCGCCGTCGACGAGGCCTCGTCGCTGGTGGTGCTGGCCGACGGCATGGGCGGCTACAACGCCGGCGAGGTGGCGAGCGGCATGTGCACCTCGTTCATCAAGACCGAGCTCGGCCGCTGGCTCTCCGAAGCCTCCGAGTCGGCCACCGACACCGACGTGCGCCGGGCGATGGACATCTGCGTCGACAACGCCAACCGGGCGATCTTCAACGCCGCCAACTCGAACCCGCAGTACGCCGGCATGGGCACCACCCTGGTGGTCGGCGTGTTCCGCGACAACCGGCTGCTGCTCGGCCACGTCGGCGACTCGCGCTGCTATCGTCTGCGCGGCGGCCGCCTGACGCAGATCACCCACGACCATTCGCTGCTCCAGGAGCAGATCGATTCCGGCCTGATCACCGCCGAGCAGGCGGCGTTCTCGGCCAACAAGAACCTGGTGACGCGCGCGGTCGGGGTCGAGGACACGGTCCTGCTCGAGACCCACCTGCACGACGTGATGCCGGGCGACATCTACCTGCTGTGCTCCGACGGCCTCTCCGACATGCTGGACGACGACACGATCGGCCAGTTGTTGCAGAGTTGCGAATTACTGCCGGAAGCGGCCACCGCTCTCATCGACGCGGCCAACGAGGCGGGTGGAAAGGATAATATCTCCGTCGTACTCGTCCGGGTGAGGGGCCCGGCGGGGGCAGCGCGCTCGTGGTGGCCCTTCCGCCGCTGATCCGCCAGCCAACGCCGCCCGCCGAAGACTGGCGGGCCTTCGCATAGAGACAAGGGACTCGAGGTCGCACAAGCATGGGCAAACTGGTCGTATCGCTCGACGGGGTCGTGATCAAGGAAGTACAGATCACGAAGGACAAGACCACCCTCGGGCGTCGCCCCTACAACGACATCGTCATCGACAACCTCGCCGTCTCCGGCGAGCACGCGGTGCTGCAGATGGTCGGCCAGGACGTCTTCATCGAAGACCTCAACAGCACCAACGGCACCTACATCAACGGCAAGGCCGTGAAGAAGCAGCTGCTGGCGCACAACGACACGGTCGAGGTCGGCAAGTACAAGATCAAGTTCATGGTCGACGACGGCACCGACTATGAGAAGACGATGATCATGAAGCCGGGCGCGATGTCCGGCGCCGCCGGCGCCGGCTACACCTCGACCGGCCGCACCTCCGGCTTTGGCGGGCTGGCCAGCGCGGCGCCGGCCGCCAGCGGCAACGTCGGTCCGGCCACGATCCGGGTCATGAACGGCGCCGCCGCCGGCCGCGAGGTCGTGCTCACCAAGGTCGTCACCACCGTCGGCAAGCCGGGCGTGCAGGTCGCCTCGATCACCAAGCGGCCCACCGGGTACGTGCTCGCCCACGTGGAAGGCGCGGCGCGTCCCACGGTCAACAGCACGCCGCTCGCCGGCGAGACCGTCAGCCTGAAGAACGGCGACGTGATCGAGCTCGCCGGGACGCAGATGCAGTTCGTGCAGGCTGCGTGATCCCGCTGCACTCCCTCTCCCGCTTGCGGGAGAGGGCCGGGGTGAGGGCCTCGCCCCGTGACGAATTTCACGCCCCGAGCCGGCCACGCACGCGACACCGGAACGCGGGGGCGATTCCGGACTTAGGCCGCTTGCGCCGCACCCCTTCCGGCCCGAACATCGTCCTCCCATGATCGTTCAGGTGCTCGGGTGTTCCGGCTCCATCGCCGCCGGCTGCAGGACCACGTCGTTCCTGCTGGATGACGACGTCCTGGTCGATGCCGGCACGGGCGTCGGCGACCTGCCGCTCGAGGCGCTCGCCAAGATCGAGCACATCCTGATCAGCCATTCGCACCTCGATCACATTCTTTCGATCGGCCTCCTGGCCGACAGCGTGATCCGGATCCGCCAGCTCGAGGGCCGGCCGCCGATCTGGGTGCACGCGCTGCCCGAGACGCTGGCCGCGCTTCGCACGCACATCTTCAACGGCGTGATCTGGCCCGACTTCACCCGCCTGCCGAGCACAGAGCGGCCGACCCTGGCGCTGACGCCGATCGCGGTCGGCGAGACGATGCTGATCGGCGGCAAGCGGATCGAGGTCATCCCTGCCGCGCACACCGTGCCCGCGGTGGGCTTCGCGGTCGACGGCGGCGCCGCCGGCTGGTGGGTCTTCACCGGCGACACCGGGCCGAACCCGGCGCTCTGGCAGCGCCTTTCGACGATGAACGTCGCCCACCTGGTGATCGAGACGGCGTTCG